>NC_020126.1:2230156-2548750 GCF_000331735.1 Myxococcus stipitatus DSM 14675
TCGAAGAAGACGCGGGAGCCCGCAGCCACGAGCCCGCCCATGCGCGGAGGCCCGATGGGGGCGGGCGAGAACTTCTTCACCTCCGAGGTGCCTTGCGGCGTCCCATCGGTGCTCCAGAGCACGGAGGTGCCGTCGAGGAAGTTGGTCCCGAAGAAGAGCCGGCCCCGGGCGCTGACGAGCGAGTCGGTGCCCAGCATCCTCCCGCTGATGATGACGGGGCCACTCCCAGGGGGCGTGACGACCTGGATGCGAGAGGCCTCTCCAGGAGGACAGGCCCGCGCAGAGGCTTCACCGACGTCGGAGTCCGTCCGCGCGAGGGCTCCATCGAACGCCCCGAGTCCCATTCCCAACAATGCACAACAGAGTGTTCCCCGCATGTCTGCCCCTCCGGCGTCGTGGAGTGTCGACGACGGTGGGGAGGATGGGTCCTGTCGCCAATCGGTGCATGGGGGTGGGCGCGGTGTTCGGGAGTGCGCAAGATTCTGATAGCGGCTCTCCCGTCGCCCTCTTCATGGTGAGGGCATGCGAACCCATCTCGTTGCGCTCCTGCTGCTGCTCTCCGCTGGCTGTACACACGCGCCCTCGCGTCCCGACGCGGCCTCTTCCTCCGACGCCGTCGCCGCGCGCCCCGAGGACGTCGCCACCATCGACGGCGTGATGAAGGCCTTCTACGAGGTGGTCAACATCGCGCCGGACGAGCCGCGTCAGTGGGCTCGGGACAGGACGCTGTACAGCCCCTGGATTCACTTCGTGGCCATCGGCAAGACGCTGGAGGTGTACGACCACCCGCGCTTCGTGGCGTCCACGGAGCCGCTGATCGCGGGGGGCTTCCGGGAGTGGGAGATCCACCGGACCGTGAAGCGCTACGGCAACATCGCGCACGTGGCGTCCACCTACGAGGCGCGCACGGGCCCGGGGGAAGGCACGTCCGGCCGAGGCGTCAATTACCTCCAGCTCTACTTCGACGGCACGCGCTGGTGGGTCGCCAGCCTGGTGTGGCAGTCGGAGGACGCGGCGAATCCGATTCCGCCCGAGCTGCTGCCTGCTTCCCAACCCTGAGCCCTTCCGCCATCCTCACCGGATGAACCAGGACTGGGTGCCACCGTGCACGCTCCGTCTGCTCGTCACGACGCCCGAGCTGCTGGTGGGCGAATGGACGTGTGACGGCGGGCCGCGCTCGCGGTGGCGCGAGCAGGCCCGCTATCTGGAGGCGGACCTGCTCCAGACGGGCACCCACCTGCGCACGCATGGCAGCCGGCGCAGCGTGGTGGACCCGGCGACGGCGGCGCTCAACACGCCCGGCAACGAGTACTGGATGGAGACGCCGTCGGAGCGTCCCCAGCGCGGCACCTTGCTGTTGCTGAGAGGCGCTCTGGCGGAGGAGTGGACCCCTCGTGAGGGCTCCCACACCTGTCAGGTGTCCGCGAGCGCCGCGCGCCTGCACGTCCAGTTGCTCCGCGACCCGGACCCCTTCGCCCGCGAGGAGACGGCGCTGGCCCTGGTCCACCAGCTCCACACGGAGGAGCGTGCTCCTTCACGCAAGCCGCGCGCCTTCTCCGCGGCCTGGCGTCAGCTCGCGGAGGAGCTCCAGCACCTCATGGCCACGTCCTTCACGGAGCGGCTGACGGTGGGCGCGTTGGCGGAGAGCGCGAAGACGTCGCCCTTTCATGCCAGCCGCGTCTTCCGCGCGGTGACGGGAGAGACGCTGCACACGCACCTCACCCGCCTGAGACTCCGCGCCGCCCTCTTCGAGCTGGAGCACGCCGCGGGTCGCATCACCGACGTCGCGCTCGCGATGGGCTTCTCCTCGCACAGCCACTTCACCCACGCCTTCCGGCGCGAGTTCGGCTGCCCGCCCTCGGTGCTGGCTACCAACGGGCGTGAGGGTTGGCGACCTGGCGCGTCGTCGCGTTGAGCCGGTTCCAGAGGTTGACCATCCCGATGGACATGACCAGGGCCGCCAGGGCCTGCTCGTCGTAGTGCTTCGCGGCCTCGTTCCAGATGTCGTCGGGGACGGGGTCCGACTTGTCGCCGAGGCGGGTGACGCACTCGGTGAGCGCCAGCGCGGCCCGCTCGGCGTCGGTGAAGTAGGGCACATCCCTCCACGCGGCCACCGCGAAGAGGCGGTCCTCCGTCTCACCCGACTTCCGCGCCATCCTCGCGTGCATGTCCACGCACACGCCGCATCCGTTGATTTGGCTGGCGCGCAGGTTCATCAGCTCAAGCGTCTTCTTCGGGGCACCCCCCTTGAACACGGCGGCGCCCAGGGCCTGCAGGGCGGCCATGGCATCGGGGACGACCATCGCGGGGTTCTTCATTCGGGAGTTCATGGACGTGTTCCTATCGGGGCCTCGGAAGGCCCTCGTTGAAAGGGGGTTGATTGCCCCCAGGTTGCGTGCGAATCCGGCGTCATCTCGTCCGGCGCCGCGATGACGGAGCCCCTCGAAAGAATGTGACCGATGGACGAAAGAAATCTCAGCGCCGCGGACTTCCAGACCCACCGGGCCCATCTGCGGGGCGTGGCCTACCGGATGCTCGGCTCCCTGAGCGAGGCGGAGGATGCCGTCCAGGAGGCCTGGCTCCATCACAGCCGCGCGGACACGCGCGAGGTCACCAACCCCCGCGGCTGGCTGACCACCGTCGTCGCGCGGGTGTGTCTGGACTTCCTGCGCACCCGCAAGTCGCGGCGCGAGGAGCCCGAGGACGCGCAGGGCCCAGACCTGTTCGCCGCCCGCACGGATGGGAGCACGCCCGAGCAGGAGGCCCTCATGGCGGACTCCGTGGGGTTCGCGCTGCTCGTGGTGCTGGACGCGCTCAACCCTTCCGAGCGCATCGCCTTCGTGCTGCACGACCTGTTCTCCATGTCCTTCGACGAGATTGCCCCCATCGTCGGGCGCAACGAGGCGGCCACACGGCAGCTCGCCAGCCGCGCGCGCCGACGGGTCCACGGCGCGGCCCTCTCACCGGACGCGGACCTCTCCCGGCAGCGCGAGGTCGTCAGCGCGTTCCTCGCCGCCACGCGAGGCGGGGACCTGGACGCGCTGCTCGCCGTGCTGGACCCGGACGTCGTGGCCCGGACGGACATGAAGCTGCCGACGGGCGCCCCCAGGGAGGTCCACGGCGCGAGCAACGTGGCCAGCCAGGCGCGTCTGCATTCGGCCCGGGCCCGCGTGTCCCAGGTGGGGCTCGTCGACGGGAAGGTGGCCCTCGTCGTCGCCCCCAGGGGCCGGCTGCACTCCGTGCTGCTCTTCACCGTCCAGGAGGGGAGGATCCTCCTGCTCGAGACGGTCGTCGACCCCGAGCGCCTGCGTCAGCTGGAGGTGGCGGTGTTCCCCGCCTGAGCACCGCGCGGGCTCACCACGCCGCGCCGCTCAGCACGCTCTCGCGCACGACGCCTTCGGGCAGCACCGTCAGGAAGCGTCGCGCGGAGGGATGCCAGGCCGTGGGCTTCAGGGCGGCATCCTGGTGGAGCCGCTCCCCTGTCTCGATATCCCAGACACAGGTGCCCTGGTCTTGTGAGGTCGCGAGCAGCAGGTTCCCATCCCCGTGGAGCGTTCCTCGCGGGCCTGGGAACCAGCGCAGCAGGTTGCCCGACTCGACGTCGTAGAGCATCGCGGCATCGATGAGGTGCTCCGCGTCTCCGCCGAAGCCCCAGGTGACCAGCGTGCGCGGGCCGACGAAGCACGCGGGCGCATCCCAGTAATAGGCGCATTCGCGCAGCAGCTTGCGGGAGGGGCCGTCCTCCGACTCCGAGACGTTCTCATGCAGCCAGCGGCGCAGGGAGAGGCTCGACAGCATCCCCACCGGATGCCAGACCCAGCCGTCGTCCACGAGCCAGGCCCCGTCCGGAGACACCGTCAGCCCGCAGTGGAAGTAGTCGAGGTCCCGCGGCTCGCGCCGGGTCAGCAGCTCCCCGGTCGCCGGGTCCGTGATGTCGAGCCGGTTCCACGCGGTCGCATGCACCAGGAGCGTCCGGTCGCCGTCGCGGAAGAAGGCGGCGGAGAACTCGCAGTGCTCGACGTGGTAGCTGCCCCGGTCGAGCGCGAGCTTCACCGCGCCGGACGCCAGCTCCAGCACCACGCCGCGAGCCCCCCGGCTGTTCACCACCGCCGCATAGCGGCCACACGCGGACGCATGCAGCGTGAGGTCGGCCGCGAGGTCCAGCGACTCCGCGCTCACCGCGCCGACCCGGCGGACGGTGTCCTCCTCCAGGTCCAACCGGAGCACTTCGCCGCGCTCGTCCACCGCGAGCCACTCCACGCGGGGGGCACTCCCCAGGGCGGTGAGCGCCTTGAGCGTGCGGCCCGCGAGCGCTGGGAGGCGGAGCTCCCGGTGCTCGAAGCGCAGCGCGGTCTCCCGGGTGCGAAGCTCGGGGCGCCCCTGGATGCGCATCAGGTCGAAGACCCGACCCATCTTCGTATGGTGGCAGGCGGAGCAGATGGCCACGGGCTCCAGCGCGCCCCCCGCGTCCTCGCCACAGGCCTCGCACCGCAGCTCGTGGTCCACGCCCTGTCCGGTGAAGCGGACGATGAACGAGGCGTCCTCGTCGGCCAGCAGGTGCTTGCACCAGCGCCCCACGGCGGGCGCGGCATGTCCACAGTCCAGGCTCTTCATGACGTCCTCCCGGCTCCGGCCCGCCTGTGTCGCTCAGGTGCGCGGAGGATGGGAGTGCGGAGTGGGCGGTGTGTCGACAATCTCGACGTTGCGGAAGTCCTGGCAGGGCTTCTCGATGCCGAGCACGTACTTCAGCGTCCGCACCTCCATCACCAGCTTGTTCCACAGCCTGCGCGACAGCTTCGGGGCGAGCGGGGCGGGGAGCTCCTCGCCACTCGCGAGCAGGTCGATGTAGTGGGTGGTCGTGCGGCCCAGGCCCTCGAACTCGTGCTCGAGCCCCTGGGCCAGCTGGCGCAGCTCCGGCTGGATTCGCTCGTGCACGGCGTCGGTCATCAGGAGGTACTCGGACACCGGGACGTCGTTCTTCAACATCCGGTGGACGAGGATGACGTCCACCCCCGCCAGCTCCGTGAGGTGTTTCACCCGCTGGAAGGCGACCTCCCCCAGGTGGGCGACGAACTTGAGCGTCAACATGCCCACCTGCATGCAGCCGTCGCACTGACACATCCGGTCGACGACCAGCTTCTCGCGCCGCGCGACGAAGGCCCGGCGGATGTCCGCGACCTGCCGGGCGAACGCACCGCAGTCGTCTCCGACGGAGTAGAAGAAGGCCGCGTCTCCCTCCAGCTTGGCCAGCTTCAGCCCACCCGAGGCGTCGATGACCGCTTCGAGCAGCTGCGCCACCGAGTCCTGCGCGTGCGCGAGGCTGAAGCGGTGGTGTTTCATGAAGCGGGTGTATCCGCCGATATCCGCGATGAGGAGCAGCGCCTTCTCTGTCGCCATGCGACACCCAGGCTAGCGCAGGGGAGGGGAGAGTCCTAGCCGTGACTCAGGGCCGCTTCTGGGCCTCGAGCCAGGGACGGTAGTGGCGCTCCAGGAAGTCCTCCTGGAAGTCCCTGTACGAGCGCACCGCGCCCACCCTCCAGCCGAACCGGATGACATGCCACGCCGGGTCGAACTGGTACGGCAGGAAGCCCGCGCGTGCGCCGTGCGGATAGAGGTGGTGGTTGTTGTGCCACTCGCCCGTGATGAGCCCCGGCCAGCGCTGGTTGATGGACAGGTCCTTCTGGTTGAAGTCAATCCCGTCGCGTCGGCGGTCCTTGCCGCCCCCGTGGCCGTCGTAGTTGAACGTCCGCACGCCCACCACCCAGACGCCCGCCCAGCCGAAGAGCGCGAGGGCCAGCGCGTGCCCGCCCACGAGGAAGAAGATGCCGTACCAGACGGCCCAGTTCAGCGCGAAGTGCAGCACCGTCCACGCGGGATGGCACAGCGAGCCCCACTTCAAATACTGGGCATGGCTGTTGAGCCTCACCCCCGTGTGGTCCATCAGCTTGCAGAGCTGGCCGTAGTCCTTGGCGTTCAAGTCCCGGTGGATGCCCTGGTGGTTGACGTCCGCGAGGAAGCAATACAGCCAGCCGGCCTTCACGTTGTACGGGTCGCCCGGCTGCTCGGCCTTGGCGTGATGGACGTGGTGCGAGATGACATACACCTCCTCGGAGATGGTCTTCACCACGAGGTTGCGGCACAGCTCGCGCCAGAACGCGTTCTTGAACTGGAAGGCGCGGTGCGTCGCGTAGCGGTGAAACCAGACGGTGCCGTGCGTGCCCAGCACCACCATGCCGTAGACGAAGCCCGCGAGGCAGAACCAGAGGTTGAAGAAGTGCGTGAAGGAGAGCGTCAGCGGGATTCCCAGGCCCAGCGTCGTGGTCCACCCGGTCAGAGGAAGCCAGTTCTTGCGGGTGCGGAGGATGTTGAGGCGGGAGAAGAACTCCCGGGCAATGGCCCGGGCCGTCGGAACATGCAGCTGTCCGTTCTTCTCGTAGCCGTAGCTCGGAGGATCGAGGACGCGGTCGAGAAATGACATGAAGAGCCTTCGCGGGCGGAGGGCGTGAAAACGTCGTGGCGTTGGTGCTGAAACTCCGGGCGCCGCGCGAAGTGCTACCGAGAACAATATATCCCGCGGAACGGTGGGGGTCCAGGTCCCACCCCCCGCTGCTCCACCCCCAGGGGCCAGTCACGTATGTGTATGACTGGACCTCAGGGGTTCTGGATTGAAAACGATAATGAGTATTATTATTGAAATGTGATTTGATGCAGGAGGTCGTACATGGCGGTTCCAGAGGAAGGGCCGAAGCCACCTCCCCCAGGTCTGGCGGGGCTGTTCCGGCTGTTGGGTCTGCAGGGGCCGCTGGTGGGGTTGTCGGCACTCAGTGCCTCGGTGGCGGCGGCGTTGGGGCTGGTGCCCTTCTTCATCGTCTCGCGCATGGCGACGGCCATCTACGCGGAGCCTGCCCGCCTGGAGGAGGTCCGGGCCCTGGCGCTGGTGGCCGTGGGCGCGTTGCTGCTCCGGTACACGTTCGTCGCGGGCGCGACGGTGCTCGCGCACGTCGCCGCGTTCCGCATCCTCCATGACCTGCGCCTGCGAATCGCTCACAAGCTGGGCGCGGTGCCGCTGTCGTTCTTCAGCCGCCGGACGACGGGCTCGCTCAAGGCGACGCTGATGGACGACGTGAACCAGGTGGAGTCGTTCGTCGCCCACAACTTCCCGGACGCGGTGGCCGCGGTGGTCGTCCCGCTCTCCACCGCCCTCGCGTTGGTGTGGGTGGACTGGCGGATGGCGGTGGCCAGCATCATCGTGGCCCCGTTCGCGGTGGGGGCCATGGCGTACACGATGCGCAACGGCGCCGACGCCCATGTGCAGTGGAATGCGATTCAGCACCGCATGAACTCGGCGCTGCTCGAGTACATCCGGGGCATCAAGGTCATCAAGACCTTCGGCCTGTCCGCCTCCCGGTTCGGCGAGCTGTCGCGCTCCATCCAGGAAGGGCTCCAGTGGATGGAGGGCTTCATGCGCACCAACGGACGCGGCTACGGCGCGTTCGGCGCGCTCATCGGCTCCAGCCTGGTCTTCCTCGTGCCCGCGGGGGGCTGGCTCTATTCGAAGGGGGAGCTGTCGCTGGAGGAACTGGTGTTGTTCCTGGTGCTGGGCCCCCAGCTCCTGATGTCCATGATGCGGCTGATGTTCGCGTGGGGGAACGTCGAGAAGGTCCAGGTGGGCAACGCGCGCATCCGTGAGCTCCTGCTCACCCCGGACCTGGAGGAGCGCGCGGGCACCCAGGCGCCCGCCCACGACGGCCTCTCCTTCCGGCAGGTGGACTTCCGCTATGACGCGGCCGGACCGGACGTGCTGCGCCAGGTCACGTTCGATGCGCCCGCGGGCAAGGTCACCGCGCTCGTGGGCCCGTCGGGCGCGGGCAAGTCGACGCTCGTGAAGCTGGTGCCCCGGCTGTGGGAGGCGACGGGGGGCGTGGTGGCGCTGGGCGACGTGGACGTGCGCGAGCTGCCCCTCGAGCAGCTGCTGTCGCGGGTCTCCATGGTGTTCCAGGACGTGTTCCTCTTCCACGGCACCGTCCGCGACAACCTGCGCCTGGGCAGGGCGGACGCCACGGAGGCGCAGCTGGAGGCGGCGTGCCGCGCCGCGCGGGCCCATGACTTCATCCGCGCGCTGCCGCAGGGCTACGACACGATGCTCGGCGAGCGAGGCGCCCGGCTCTCCGGGGGCGAGAAGCAGCGGCTGTCCATCGCCCGCGCGCTGCTGAAGGACGCGCCGGTGCTCCTGCTCGACGAGGCCACCGCGTTCGCGGACCCGGAGAACGAGGCGCGCATCCAGGAGGCGCTGTCGGAGCTGTGCGAGGGCCGGACGGTGGTGGTGGTGGCCCATCGGCTGTCGACCATCGCCACCGCGGACCACATCGTCGTGCTGGAGGGCGGCGAGGTGCGGGACCAGGGCACGCACGACGTGCTGCTGTCCCGCTGCGCGCTCTACCAGCGCCTGTGGGCAAGCCATTCGGATGCACAGGACTGGACGCTGGGAGGCGCGGCTCTGCCTGCGCCTGGCGGAATGGAGGTGGCGTCATGATGGGGGAGCTCTTCTCGCTGGGCGAGCGCCTCGCGGGCCGCAAGGAGGCGCGGCTGCGCCGAGGGTTCGTCTTCGCCTTCTTCGAAGCGCTGGCGACGGCCATTCCCTATGCCCTGGTCCTCGTCTTCGTCCGCTCGGCGCTGGAGCGCGGGCTGACCTTGACGATGACCGCCTGGGTGACGGCGGGCATCCTGCTCTCCGTGGTGCTGCGCCTGGTGTGCTCGCGCGTGGCGATGTCGGACATCTTCATCGCGGCGCACGCGCTGATGGGACAGGCGCGCCTGCGCGCGGCGGACCACCTGCGGCGGCTGCCCATGGGGTTCTTCACCCAGCGCAGGGGAGGGGAGCTCGCGGGCATCATCACGACGGACCTCGCGCTCGTCGAAGACATCTGGTCTCACATCACGGGCGTCTTCGCCGCGACCTTCGCGCTGCCCATGCTGGTGGGCGTGGGGCTCTGCTTCCTGGACCTGCGCCTGGGGCTGGCCATCTTCGCGGTGCTGCCCCTGGCCCTCGTCGTCCTGGTGGCCACCACGCCCATCTTCGTGCGGGAGATCACGGCGGTGCTCGAGGCCACGGCGGACGTGAATGCGCGCATCGTCGAGTACGTGCAGGGCATCGCCGTGCTCCGGGCCTTTGGCCGCCACGGCGAGGTCTACCAGCGCTTCGTCCGGTCGATGGAGACGCTTCGCGACGCACTCATCCGCGCGGAGGTGACGCCGTCGCCCCTGCTGTCCGTGTTCGGCTTCCTGGTGGAGGCGGGCTTCGTCGTCGTGGCCTTCGTGGGCAGCCTGCTGGCCTTCGACGGGAGCCTGGCGCCGGGGACGCTCCTGGTCTTCCTGGTCGTGAGCGTGGGCGTGACACGTCAGGTCGCCGAGCTGGGGGTGGCGCTCCTGATGCTGCGCGGCTCCCAGCGCGCGCTGGAGCGGGTGGACCGGCTCATGGCGGAGCCACCGCTGAGCGAGCCCTCGACGCCGGCCTCACCGGGCGCTCGCTTCGACGTGGCGGTGGAGGGCGTCTCCTTCGCCTATGAAGGCGAGCGGGTGCTCAAGGACGTCTCCGTCGCATTTCCCGAACGTTCGCTCAGCGCGATTGTCGGCGCCTCGGGCTCGGGCAAGTCGACGCTGGTGCACCTGGTCGCGCGGCTGTGGGACATCCCCCGAGGACAAGGCGCCATCCGCGTGGGCGGCGTCGACATCCGGGACATCCCCTTCGAGGAGCTCCACCGACACCTCTCGATGGTCTTCCAGGACGTCGTCCTCTTCTCCGGGACGGTGCTCGACAACCTCCGCGTGGGCCGGCCAGACGCCACCCGCGAGGAGGTGGAGCGGGCCGCTCGTGCAGCCAGGGCGCACGAGTTCATCCAGAAGCTTCCCCAGGGCTACGACACCGTGCTCTCCGAGGACGGCGGCTCGCTGTCGGGCGGAGAGCGGCAGCGGCTGTCCATCGCGCGGGCCATCCTCAAGGATGCCCCCATCATCCTGCTGGACGAGGCCACGTCCTCGGTCGATGCCTCCGCGGAGGCGGAGATTCAGCGCGCCATCGACGAGCTCGTTCGCCACAAGACGGTCGTCGTCATCGCCCACCGCCTGCGGACCGTGCGCCGCGCCCACCAGATTGTCGTCCTGGACCAGGGGCGCTTGGCCGAGCGCGGCACGCACGATGAGTTGCTGAAGCGCGACGGCCTGTATGCCTCGCTCTGGCGTGAGCAGGAGCGTGCCAAGGGCTGGCACCTGGGCGCCCGCGAGCGCGGAGCCGGGCCGCTCCCCTCGAAAGAAATCAGGGGTCTCGATTTGTAAGAAACAACCCGGGCCCCTGGGGCGATAACTCCTGCATAGGTCGTTGCCGCCAATTCCAGAGAGGTTCACCCCATGGGTCTCGGTATCCCCAGCTTCAGCGATGTGAAGCGGAAGGTGACGTCGACTGTCAACGAGGTGAAGGACACCGTCGTCGACAAGGCGCAGGACGTGAAGAAGGCCGTCGTGGACACCACGAAGGACGTCTTCGAGGACGTGAAGCACAACCCCGTCACGGACACGCTCAAGAAGGCCGTGACGGACCCGGGGGACCTGGCCCGCGACGCCCTCCAGGGCGGCCTGCGCGTGGCCTACCACGGCGCCACCTCGCTGCTGCCCGACGGCGCGGCGAACAAGCTGGTGAAGGCCGCCGAGGTCGGCGTGGACGCGCTGGCGAAGACGTCCGAGCTGATCGCCGGCAAGGACTCCTCCCTCACGCAGGGCCTGAAGACGCTGGGCAAGGTGGACCTGGAGGGCATCACCCGCACCACGGACCCGCAGACGGGGCAGAAGCTCAAGGGCGACTGGCCGAAGCTGTGGGGCACCTGGCTGCTGGAGGAGAAGCCCAAGGACCTGGGCACCTGGGACAAGACGTCCGACGGCACCGACCGCGTCACCGTCAGCAACAACGCGTACACGGATGACCTGGCGGGCCGCCCCCACCAGCAGCAGGTGACGGAAGAGTTCTTCAAGATGTACCCGAACCCGAAGCCGGGTGACACGTTCCCTCCCAAGGGCGCCAGCAAGGAAGTGACGGACAAGGCGCTCTACGTGTTCGCGGGTCCCGACACCGCGGAGAACAGCAAGAACAAGCACACGTCGCTGGAGTGGTTCATCGGCTCGTACCGCACCGAGGTGAAGTGCACCGGCATCGACGAGAAGACGGGCAAGCCCAACCTCAGCTACGAGGTGGTCAACAACTCGCACTTCGAGTCGGGCACGCGGGTTCCCGCCACCTTCCAGGACAAGGGCCTGCCCCCGTCGCTCGTGGATGACCGCAAGCGCGAGCAGGGCGTGGGCATCGGCGGCGACTGGATTCAGCGCTACACCTGGACGAACAACGGCGTGGACAACCCCAACAAGTAATCCCTGCTCACGCCGCTGACTCGAGGCCCGGTGGTCGCCCCGCGCGACCCCGGGCCTTCGTGTTTCAGCGGGTGTCGCTGATTCCCAGACATCAGGAAACAATTTCTCACGTTCTCCGATGATTCATCATCCCCCTACCCCCTGAGGCGATGTCATGGCCGGAATCGCATCCATCCAGCGCAACGCAGCCGAGGCTGCCCGTCGTCGCATCGAAGCCGCGAAGGTCGTCACCGAGAAGGCGGTCGACAAGGTGAAGGGCGCGGTGGAGAGGCCCGTCCAGACGCTGTCTGCCTTCGAGGGGCCGAAGAAGCTGGGCGCGGAGAAGCTCACGGGGGAGAAGACGCAGGCCGTCGCGGGCGCGCTGGACGGCGCCCCCGCGGACCCGAAGGCCCGCGCGGGGTGGTGGAAGGGCTTGTCCCCGACGGAGCAGATGCAGGCCATCAGCGCGGACCCCAAGAAGGTCGGCTCCATGGATGGACTGCCGGCCTCCGTGCGCGACAGCGCCAACCGCGTGCAGTTGAAGAACGAAGTCACCCAGCTCAACGCCGAGGCGAAGCAGGCCAAGGCGGACTATCTGGACAACATGTCGCTGGGGGACAAGCTCCGGGATGCGCTGCGCCCGGGCAGCGCCAAGGACGACCCGCCCGAGAAGTTCCTCTCCAAGGAGAAGCAGCACCAGTTGGAGAACGCGAACGCGGTCCAGAAGCAGCTGGACCGCACGGCGAAGGAAGCGGGCTCCGCGCAGCTGCTCGTCTATGACTCCGCCTTCGTGAAGGGCGAGGGCCGCGCGGCCATCGTCGCGGGCAACCTGGACACCGCGAAGCATGTGTCCGTCAGCGTGCCGGGGCTGAACTCGGACGTCCGGGGCTACATGGACAACATCACCAGCGACGCGCTGCGGCTCCACAAGGCCGCGGGCACGCAGCGCGGTGAGGTCGCCACTGTCGCCTGGATGGGCTACGACGCGCCGGGCTTCCAGAACGTGGCCTCCGACAACGCCGCGGAGAATGGCGCGAAGCTGCTGGCCTCGGACGTGGCCGGCATCCGCGCCAGCCGTGAGGGCAACCAGCCGCATGTGACAGTGATTGGCCACAGCTACGGCAGCACCACGGCCTCCATCGCGGCGGACAAGAACAACCTCCAGGCGGACGACCTGGTCCTCATCGGCAGCCCGGGCGCGGGCAGCGCGAAGTCCGTGAAGGACTACGAGCCCCAGCTCTCCAACGGCCATGTCTGGTCGGGCTCGGCCAGCCGGGATGTCGTCTCGTGGCTGAACGGCAGCAACCTGCCCGGAGACCCGCTGGGCCAGGACCCGAGCGAGAACAAGTTCGGCGCGAAGCGCTTCACCGCGGAGGCCGCGGACCGGGGCGACAAGAGCAACATGGGAGACCACTCGAAGTATTACAACGAGGGCTCCGAGTCCCTGGAGAACCTGGCCGACATCGTCACCGGGAACTACGGCGGCGTGGACCGCGCCGAGCACCGCTACGGCAAGCACGACTGGTTCAAGGGCAACCGGGTCATCGACCCCGAGGGCAACCGCGCCGTCTCCTGAGCGGGTGCGCTAGCCGAACCGCTCGCGCAGCGCCGCCGCGTGGCTTCGGCTCAGCGGCAGCGGCTCCTCGAGTCCCCGCACGAAGACCTCACCGCCTCCACTCAGGCTCTTGTCCACGCGCTCGACGAAGGACAGGTTGACCAGCGCGGAGCGGTGCAGGCGCGCGAAGGTCCGCTCCGGGAGCCGCTGCTCCCAGTCCTTCAGGGGGCGCGGCGACAGGCTGTGTCTGCCCTCCGCGGTGACGAGCTCCACGTAGTCCCCGGCGCCTCGCAGGCACACGATGTGGTCCACCCGCACGAAGCGCGACTTCGCGCCGTCCTCGAGGAACAGCAGGTCGCTCTCCGCCAGCTTGTGGCGGCTCACGGACTGCGCGGGCGCGGACTTGCCGGACTCCTTCTCCGCGAGCCGGGCGAGCGTCCGCGCGAGCCGGTCGGGATGCACGGGCTTGAGCAGGTAGTCCAGCGCGTTGACCTCGAACGCGCGCAGGGCATGCGCGTCGTAGGCCGTCACGAAGATGACCTCGAACGGGTGCTCGGGGAGGCGGGCGAGCAGGTCGAAGCCGCCCTCGCCTGGCATCTGCACGTCGAGGAAGAGGAGCTGGGGCTGGAGCTCCTCGATGCGCGAGAGCGCGGACGCCACGCTGTCGGCCTCACCCACCACCTTCACGTGAGGGAAGGGCGCCAGCAGCTCACGCAGCTCGGTCCGGGCCAGGCGCTCGTCATCCACCAGCAGGGCTCGCAGCGGCGCGCTCACGCGGCCTCCGTGGAGAGGACAGGCGTCCACTCCATGGCGGGGAGCTCGACCACGGTGTGCACCCAGCCGTCGGACTCCGAGGACTCCAGCCTGGCGCGCTCCGCGAAGAGCTGGGCCAGCCGCTCGCGCACGTTGCGCAGGCCCGTGCCCGTGCCCTGGGGCCCGAGCTCTCGCGTGCGCGGCGCCCACGTGCCCGTGTTGTCCACCTGGATGCGCAGCAAGTCCTGCTCCCGCGTGACGTGGATGCGCACCCGCACCGGCAGAATCCCGGACGCCAGGCCGTGCTTCACCGCGTTGTCCACCAGCGGCTGGATGAGGAAGGCGGGCACGGTGAGCCGCTCCGTGCCCGGCATCACCGACAGGCTCACGTCCAGCTTCTCCTCGAAGCGCACCGATTCGATGCTCAGGTAGCTGCGCACCATGGACAGCTCCTCCTCCAGCGGGACATGCGGAAAGTCCCCCTTCTGGAGCGAGAAGCGCAGGAAGTCCGCCATCTCCGTCACCATGCGCCGGGCGCGCACCGGGTCCTCGCCGATGAGGGCGCGCACGGAGGTGAGCGCGTTGAAGAGGAAGTGCGGGTGCATCTGGTGCCGCAGCGAGGCGAGCCGTGCTTCCTGCGCGAGGGTGTCCGCCCGGAGTGCCCGCTCCCGCTCGCTCTGCCACGCCCGGGCGTGCTTGATGCCGAAGTACAGCCCGCTCCAACCCAGGAGCGTCACCGCGTAGTCGAGCGCCAGCCTGGGGAACTGCATGCGGTTCCCCACCCAGCTGTACTGCGGGTACAGCAAGACCGCCCACACCTCAGCCAGGGCCACCCAGACCATGCCCACCAGGGCGCTGGTGGCCATGGCCCAGACGGCCTGCCGCTGGAACGTGCCCGGAAACAGCCGCTGATACGCCAGCCGCATCACGCTGGTGAGGCCCAGGCCGAACACCGCGCGGATGCCCTTGGCCATCACCAGGGGCAGCGCCTTGCCTTCGCCCATGTGCATGGGAAGGAAGGTGATGATGAGCAGGACGGCGTAGAGGCCCCAGCCCCCGAATTGGAGGGTCCAGAAGGTGGGCGAGCGGGCTGGGCGGGGATTCATGGCGCGAACCTACCAGAGTGGACGTGGCGCCCGGTCCTCGGGTCCTCAGCTCTTCAGCATCGAGCGGAGCAGGGTGCCGAACGTGCGCATCTCCTCCACGGTGCCCAGGGTCAGCCGGAGCGCGGAGACCTCCGGGGAGATGGCTTCACGCGGGTTCATGCGCAGGTGGATGCCGTGGGGCGCGAAGCGAGCAGGCAGGTCGAGCTGCTTCGCGTTCAGCGCAATCCAGAGGAAGTTGGCGTGGCCGGGGACGTACTTCAGGCCCACCTCGTCCAGCGCGGCCGTGGTGACCTTCCGGGCCTCGCCGTTGAGCTTGCGCATGCGCGTGACGAAGGCCGTATCCTGGAGGCTGGCGATGGCCGCCACGGTGGAGACGGAGCTGAGCAGGGACCCGCGCATCGCGTGCAACTGCTTGATGAGCGCGGGCTGTCCCAGCGCATACCCCACGCGCATGCCCGCGAGGCCGTAGACCTTGGAGAACGAGCGGGTGATGAGGACGTTCTTCCCCGCGCGCACCAGGTCCACCATGGACTGGCTGGAAGGCGACTCCAGGTAGTGGATGTAGACCTCGTCCACCAGCACGGTGGCCCGGGGGGAGACCTTGTCGCAGAAGGCGCGCAGCTTCGCGGGGTCCACGATGGTGCCCGTGGGGTTGCTGGGGTTGCACACGGACACCAACCGGGTGTTCGTGCCCACGCGCGCCTCCATGGCGTCCAGGTCGTGCGCCATGGAGGCATCGAGCGGGACGCTCTCCACCTTGCCGCCGGCTCGCGCGGCGAAGGTGGGGAGGACGTCGTAGACCCGCTCCGAGCACACGACGCCCCCGCCGCCCGCGGAGAAATTGTTCGCGATGAGCGCCAGGGCCTCGAAGGCGCCGGCGGTGAGCACCACGTGCTCCGGCGTCACGCCCTCCTGCTCGGCGATGAGCCGCTTCAGCGTCTCGATGCTGTCCATGGACGCGTAGCGGCTGGCCAGGTGGAGCGACTCGCGCATCGCGCGCAGGGCGCCCTCGCAGGGCCCATAGCGGTTCTCGTTGGAGAAGAGCCGGACGGGGTCCTCGCTCGGCGGTCGGCGTGAGGTGGACGCGGCGAGTGAGAGCTCCGGCCGGAGCGCGAGTCCTGCGGTGGTGGCGGCGGCGCCCGCGAGGAGGGCCCGGCGGGTGGGAAGGAAGTGGGACACGGCGATTCTCCCTGCGCTGGAGGGGTGAGTGGCTCAGCGGGGAGGAGACTAAGGGTGGGGCGGGACCTGGCCCGGACCTCTTCTGTGAATGCACGCCGGGGACCGGCGAACGGTCCCCGGGTCCGGTGAACGGCGGTGAAGGACTCCGGCCCCTTTCGTTCGAGTCACGGGCGGGCTCAAAGACAAGCAGGGAGGCGTGACTCGGGGCCGGCTCAGGCCTGGTTGATGCGAATCATGTTTCCGGCGGGGTCTCGCACGGCGCAGTCCCGGACACCCCAGGGCTGGTCCTTGGGCTCCTGCACGATGTCCACCTTCGCGGCGCGCAGCTTGTCGAACGTCGCCTCCAGGTTGCTGCTGCTGAAGATGACGCCGCCCAGCGTCCCCTTGGCCAGCAGTCGCGCCAGGGTGTTGCCGTCCTCTTCGTCCCGGCCCGCGTGGGGTTGGCTCAGCACGAGCTTGACGTCTGGCTGAGAGGGGCAAGACATCGTGAGCCAGCGGAAGGGGCCTCGGGAGACGTCGCCCACGAGCTCCAGGCCCAGGACATCCCGGTAGAACGCCAGCGCCTGCTCGGGATTGTCAACGGAGAGATGCGAGATGGAGAGTTTCAAGGTCATGGCGCCACTGTGCCGATTGGCGCCGAGGGCTGCTTCTCCAATCCTGCTTGATCGAGGGCCTCGCTGGATTTCAGCGGGCGAAGAGCTCGCGCACTCGGGCCCGTTGGGCGCTGCCCTCTCGTGGGAGCGGGAGGAAGCAGGTGAGCTGCCAAGTCTGCGTCCGGAGGGCCTTCGCCACCACGGGCTGGGACCGGGGGGATAGATGCGGATGGCGCGCTTGCCGCCCTGGTGGGCTCGGGACACGACGCCCTTGTCCACCAGGCGCTTCTGGGGAACACGAACTGCCCTCGATGGTCGGTGTCCGCCACGCTCACGACGACGAGGTCCACGCCCTCACCGCTGTCGAGCGGCGCAATCTCCGCGTTGGGGGGCGCTTCCAGAGCGTCACGAACTCACCGACCTTGGGAGGCAACCCGTTTCCGGCGAACGCTCGTTGGCCGCCGCGTCTGCATCTCCACGCACTCGCATCGGCTCGGGCAGGCACATGACGCCGCTGATACCAGCCAAGGCCCCTCGGCGGATACCGTCGTGCAATCGCTGTTCTTCAGCGGATGTTCCGCGTCCGATTCAAGTCCTGGCCTGCTTGCCTCCGTGGGTTCGGAATATCCAGGGGATTGGTGCTTTCATACGCTCGCAGCTTGAAACGATGTGACAACTCCGGGACGGGTTCAACCGATGCGCACGTTCTTGTTCTCACTGTGGCTGGCCCTGCCGTCAGGCGCCCTGGCTGAACCGCCGCACAAGTCGGGGGAGGTGGTCATCGAGCGAGGGTCCGTCGAGCTCGAGCCGGGCACTCGGGTGAGCTACGAGGTCGGGACACTCTATGTCCCCGAGAACCGCCGGAACCCGGAGAGCCGGCTCATCGGTGTGGGGTTCGCGCGTCTCAAGGCGCCTCGGCCCACGGGGGCGCCGCCGGTGTTCTGGTTGCCGGGGGGGCCGGGGCTGAGTGTCCTCGGCTCGCTCCTCGACAACGATGCGGCGGGGAAGGGCCGGCTGCGCTCCTGGCTCAACTTCGGGGTCGTGGGGGACCTGGTGGTCGTGGAGCAGCGTGGGTACACCCGGCGGGGCGAGATGTTGGAGGCGGCGACGGTTGCATCACCCCTGGACCGGCCTGTCTCCGTGAAGGAGGAGGCCGAGGCCATGCGTGCAATGGCTCGGAGGGCCGTCGCGGAGAACCCGGACAAGGACCTGTCGGGCTATGACCTCGGCGAGCTCGTCGCGGACGTGGACGCCGTGCGGCGTGCGCTGGGCTATTCGAAAGTCAGCCTGTTTGGTGGGAGCTTCGGCTCACAGTGGAGCCTGGCGTTGATGCGACTGCATCCGGAGATTGTCGCGCGCGCGGTGCTGTCCGGGGTGGAGCCGCTGAACAATGGCTATGACATGCCTTCACATGTCTTCGGGGCGCTCCAGCGCATCGCCTACGACGCGGACCGGGACGCGGGCCTCGCGCCCTACCGTCCGGAGGGTGGCTTGATGGAGGCCGTGCGCGCGCTCCACCGCCGCTTCGCCGCGGCGCCGGTGCGTGTCCAGGTCCGTGACAGCGCGGGACGGAGTCAGACGGTGGTCCTGGGGGCGGAGGACCTTCAGCTCGCGCTGAACAGCCACACGCAGGAGGGCGAGCAATGGCCGGCCTTCATCCTGTCGCTCTATCACGGGCACTACGAGGACTGGGCGCGCGACGTCATCGCCGAGCGGGCGGCGGGCAAGACGAAGCTCATTGGCCCGTTGATTGATAGCAGCCTGGGGGTCACGGCGGAGCGTGAGCATCAACTGCGGACGGACGCGGCGGTGGCGATGCTGGGGACGTGGAACTTCGAGGCGAACATCGCGTCCGCGTCCGACTGGCCGACACGCGACATGGGGGATGCGCTGCGGAAGCCGGTGTCGAGCACGATTCCCGTCGTGTTCGTGCATGGGGATTGGGACACGTCGACGCCCATCGACAACACGCTGGGGTTGTTGCCGTACTTCCCCAACGGGCACGCCATCCAGGTCCACCGAGGTGGCCACGACGGCGCGTTCTATCTGCTCCGGAACGAGCCGGCCGTGAAGAGCGCGGTCTACGAGTTCCTCAAGACGGGGAAGACAGCGGGCCTGCCGCACGAGGTGACCTTGCCGGTGCCGGGCTTCCCCCTGCCATCCTTCGCGCCCCCTGGGGCCGCGACGAAGGCGAGCGCGGGCACTCCCACGCCGTGAATCTGGCGGGACCGGATTTCATGTCGTCGATGTCGGAAGGTGGTGCATCCCGGAGTCGCTCGCTTCCATCGGAGCGGGTGGCCTCGGACCTCGAGGCGGGGTCCAACAAGGCCTGCTTCGTGGAGCACAGCGAGGGCGCCAACCCTGGCTGACGGGAGCTGACATGAGCGACGTGATGGTGGAGCTGCTGGAGTTCTTGACCTCCGAGGTGGAGCCGGGCTGGCAATGGCAGGAGGAATCCCAGGAGGACCGTTCGGAGGGGGCACTTCGTGAGTGGATCCTGGCCCCGGAAGGGGCGAATGACGCGCTGCTGGTCTCCCTGCTGCCCTCCGGATGGCGAATCGCGGCCCTCATGGAGCACGGCGATGCGGCGATGCTCGGCGCGGACCTTTGTGAGGAAGAAGCCCTCGAAGTCGCGCAGATGGCCGTGACGATGCGGCTGGCGTTGTGTGGGTGATGTGGATGGAAGGCTCGGGACCCAGGTCTTCGGCGATTCTCCTCGGTACACCGAGCATTCCTGTCAACTCGTCTCGCTCAGCCTTCCCCTGCTCACTCCGCTCGACGAGCCGCGCGCCTCTTCGCGAGGTACGGCACCGCGAACAGGTACAGGCCGGAGAACAGGAGCATGAAGAGCGGGGGCAGCGGCGAGTAGACGATCCACGGCGGGGGCGGCTGCTGGCTCATCACCGCGAAGTTGGCGAGGACGGTGACGGTGAAGACGATGGAGACCCAGCGGTGGAACTGTCGAATCCAGTTGCTCATGATGAAATCCTCGTAAAGGCAGACACAGTGTGAACCAAGAAGGGGCGTTCCCCTCCGCGACGCAGATGCCGGTAGACACCCTGCTGTCTCGGGTGGCGCGCGAGAACCTCGGCGGCGATGTCGGCACTGTGTCGTTTCCCGTCCAGCCGTGCTTCTCGAATCCTGCTCGATTGCGGGCGGGCCCCTTTTCCAGGATGTAGGTGCCCGACACACGACCCTGGACGGCGGCCGCTCACTCGCGGCTGCGCGCCCGCTCCCGCGTGTTAATCAAGGGGCCACTGACTCGCCGTTTCCCATCATCGGGCACGAAGTCCGTGACCGACCTGGAGGCCCCCCATGCAGGATGTCGACATCAAGACCGCGGACGGAGTCATGGACGCGAAGCTGGTCCGACCTGAAGGCCCGGGCGCCTGGCCCGCGGTCATCATGCTTCCGGACGGCTTTGGCGTCCGCCCCGTGTTCGAGTCCATGGCCCGGCAGCTGTCGTCCCAGGGCTTCGTCGTGCTGCTGCCCAACGTCTTCTATCGGGACGGACACGCGTCGCGACTGGAGATCGCCAACGGCTCGTTCGCCGACGAGGCCTTCCGCACGCGCCTCTATGCGCTCATCGGTTCACTCACGCCCGCGCGGCAGAAGGTGGACGCCGCCGCGGAGCTGGACTTCCTGGCCGGGCTGCCCTTCGTGAAGGGCCAGAAGGCGGGCGTGGCGGGCTACTGCTTCAGCGGCGGCCTGGCCGTGCGCATGGCGGCGGACTTCCCGGACCGCATCGGCGCGGTGGCGTCCTCGCATGGCGGCCGACTGGCCACGGATGCCCCGGACAGTCCCCACCTGCTCCTCGGCGACGTGAAGGCGGAGCTGTACTTCGGCCACGCGGACCAGGACGGCAGCATGCCCCTGGCCGACATCCAGCGACTGGAAGAGGCGCTGAGGGCCTCGGGCTTGAAGTTCCGCTCGGAGCTCTACCCCGGCGCCCTGCATGGCTACTCGGTGGAAGGGCGCCCCGCGTTCAACGCCCAGGTGGCCCAGACACACTGGGACCGGCTGTTCGACCTGTTCGGCCGCACGCTCCCCCGCTGACGCGGGCGCCCCTCGGCCCGCCCACACAACTGTCGGTGAAGCCCTGGGGCTGAAAGGCCCTGGAAGGAGACGAGGACTACAATCGGGCCCTCGAGCACGGTATGTCGCTCACGGCCGGTGAAGGCTCCGGTCCAGCCACAGGCGCAGCAGTCAGGAGTCCGCGTGCAGTCCACGGAACGGCAGACCCGCTATCGTTGGACCTACCTCTGGGCGGGGGCGCTGGTCGCCCTCGCGGGCTTCGTCCTGCTCGCGGTGGCGCTCGCGTCCGCGCAGGCGTGGGCGGAGGCCAGCTCCACGCTGGGGCTCTGCCTGCTGGGCTGGGGCAGCCTGGCCCAGCTCCTGAACGCGGTCCTGCTGGTGCCGCAGCCGTCCGCCGAGACGCCGCTCCACACGGGCCTGCTGCTCGCGGGCACGGCGGTGTGGCTCGCCGGCTGGGGCCTCATCGCCGCGGGCATCCGCCGCGCACCCGAGTCCTCGCAGGGCCCGAGTCCTGCCGCTGGCGCCCCGCTGTACCCTCGGCTGGCGCGCTACCAGGACTTCTACTGGGGCACGCTGCTGGCCTACGGCGGAGGCTTCCTGCTGGCGGAGGCCGTCATCCTCCTCCTCCAGACGGTGCTGGCCGGGGGCGCCTCGCCCTCGGACCTGGTGGCGGGCGCGGCGAAGCGGGCCGGGGGCATGGAGCCCCCCGGGGCTTTCGCCATCGCGCTGGCGGCGGGCGCGATGGTGGCCTTCCTCGCGGGCTTCATCGGTGCCTCACGGGCGCGGCGGCTGTCCCTGCCCGAGGCCACCATCGGCGTGCTGTACCTGGGCCTGCCCATCCCCATCGTCCTCACGCTGATGGAGCGGATTCCCGAGCTCCAGCTCGCGCTGGGCTATCACCTGCATCAAGTGACGTATGTGGCGGGGCTGCTCGGCCGGCCGGAGCTGGGGTACTGGCTCGTCTTCGCGTTCCTGGTGCTGGCGCTGGTGCTGGGCGTCAACACGGGCTTCGTCGCCGCGGGCAGCGGGCGCGTGGACGTGAAGATGGGCTTCGAGCTCTTCGTCGCGCGCCGGCACGTGGAGGTCTTCCGCCCGTCGCTGCTGTTGGGGACGCTGGCGGTGCTGATGCTCGGCATCATCCCGCCGCTGCTCATCTACTTCATCATCCGCTCGGCGGAGGCCTCGGTGGAGCGGACCCGCATCCGCAAGCTGGGGTTGGCTGACCCGCTGGCGGCCGCGTCCGACCTCCACCGCCTCAAGCAGCACGAGCAGTCTCCCACGATGATGATGACCGCCCTGTCCGTGGGCGGCGTGGGCGTGGGCGTCATGGCGCTCATCATCACGCTGTCGGTGATGAGCGGCTTCGAGGCGGAGCTCCAGCGGAAGATATTGGGCACCAACGCGCATGCCGTGGTGTCCAAGTACGCGGGGGACATGACCGAGTTCCAGCAGGTCATGGAGGACGTCCGCAAGGTGCCGGGAGTCGTCGGCCAGACGCCCTTCATCATCAACCAGGTGATGATTGTCTCCGAGGGCAACGTCAACGGCGTCGTCATCAAGGGCATCGACCCGGACACGGTGGGCGAGGTGGCGGACCTGCCCAAGAACCTCCTGGACGGCGCGACGCTGGACGCCCTCTCCCATCCGGAGAAGGTGGCCCCTCGGAGCCATCCGGAAGAGGGCGGCCATCCTCCCACTGAGGAGTCCAAGGCGCCCGTGGCACTGCCCGGCATCATCGTGGGCCGGGAGCTGGCGGCGTCGCTGCGCGTGAAGGTGGGAGACCAGGTCAGCGTCGTCTCCCCCATGGGCACCGAGGTGGGCGTCTCCATGCCGACGCCGAAGAGCCGAGGCTTCCGCGTGGTGGCCATCTTCTACGCGGGGATGAACGAGTACGACTCCAAGTTCGTCTACATCCACCTCGAGGAAGCGCAGGACTTCTTCGACGTGAAGGGCGCCACGGGCATCGAGCTCAAGGTGGCGGACATCGACGAGGCGCGGAACATCTCCTCCCAGGTGACGAAGGCGCTGGGCGGCTATCCCTACCGTGCAAGGGATTGGGGCGCGATGAACAGGACGCTCTTCTCCGCGCTGCGTCTGCAGAAGCTGGTGATGGGCATCATCCTCTCCATCATCATCATCGTGGCCGCGGGGCTCATCGTCGCCACGGTGGTCATGCTGGTGTTGGAGAAGCGCAAGGAGATCTCCGTCCTCAAGGCGCTGGGTGTCCCCGATGGCGGCATCGTGAAGATATTCCTGGCGGAGGGGCTCCAGATTGGCGTCGCGGGGGGCTTCCTCGGCCTGCTGTCGGGCCTCTCGTGGTGTGTCTTCATCGAGAAGGTCGGCATCAAGCTGGACGCGGCGGTGTACTTCATGCCGGAGCTGCCGGTGCGCATCGAGCCCGTGCAGACGGTTCTCGCCGTCGTCATCGCGGTGCTCGTCACGTACCTGGCCTCCATCTACCCGGCCCTCAAGGCGAGCAGCGTGGAGCCCGTGGAGGGCCTCAAGGCGGAGTAGCCGCGGCGCCTGTCATGGCGCGAGGACTGGGGGGCCGCGGCGCGAGCCCGGGAGTGAACGGTTGCGCTCCTCGCCGAAGCGCGCGCGGTTGACGTTGAGGTTCGGCAGACTGGAACATCGCCGGCGGGCCGCAGGGCACTTCCAGTGCCACATGAACGGGCCCTCCGCGTTCCTGACCCCGAGCCACCTCGTGCGGTGAGAGGAGTCCTGGCCCATGCTTCGGTGGCTCTGCCTGTCGTGGGTCCTCGGATTCACCGCCTGCTCGGGCCCCGCGGCCCATCTCCGGGCGGACCCTCCGAGGCTGCTCAGTGTGCGCACGGGAGGCTGGCGTCCGGAGGTCCGGGAGCGACTGGATGCGCTGCTGACGGAGCATGGGCGCTCCAGCCCTTCCTACAATCCTCGCCGCCGCCCGGTGGCCGTCTTCGACCTGGACAACACGCTCATCAAGAACGACGTCGGCGACGTGCTGATGGCGTGGATGGTGGAGCATGACGAACTCCATGCACCCCCGGGAGGAGACTGGCGGTGGACCAGCAGTCACTTGACGGACGCGGCGCTCCAGTCGCTCTCGGGGGCGTGTGTCGACGCGGCCAGCCCGGAGGGACGGTTGCTCACACGTCTGCATGAGCGCTGCGCTTCCGCCGTGCTGGGCATCTACCTGGAGGGGAAGACACCCGAGGGCGCCTCGGCATGGCGGCAGGGCACCACGGCCACGCTCCATGCCTCCTATGCGTGGGCGGCCCAGTTGCTCGCGGGGCATACACCCTCCCGGCTCCGCGAGCTGGCGTCCGAGGCCCTCGCCGTGGCGCTCGTCGAGCCCATCGGCGCGAAGCGTCGTATCGCGGGATACGAGCTGGCGTCCTCCATCCGGGTCTACGACGCGCAGCGCGACTTGATTGAGGCGATGCAAGCGAACGGGTTCGAGGTGTGGGTGGTCAGTGCCTCGCCACAGCCCGCCGTCGAGGTGGTGGCGGCCCGACTGGGTATTCCCGCGCACCAGGTCATCGGCATCCGCAATGTCTATGTGGAAGGACGCGCGCAGCCGGTGTTCGAGGGCTGTGGTCCAGTCCCCGATGGGAAGGACACGTTGATGACCTACGACGAAGGCAAGCGCTGTTGGGTCAACAAGCGCATCTTCGGGTTGCCCGTCGAGGCGCAGCTGCGGCGCGCGGAGGACCCGGCGTCGAGGCCCCTGTTCGCGGCGGGGGACTCGGATACGGATGTCTCGATGCTCCAGGATGCCGTGGGCCTCAAGCTGGTCATCCGGCGCAACAAGCGGCGCATCATGTGCAACGCATTGGCGAACCGGAATGGGACCTGGCTCCTCCAGCCCATGTTCCTGGCGCCTGTCGCGCCCATGGGCCCGGTGCCGTGCGGCTCACACGCGGACGGGCCCGTGCTGGATGAAGAGGGGCGTCCCATCCCGGACCAACAGGACGCCGGGCCCTGAGCAGGCCGGGGGCTTGTGACCGCTCAGCCTTCGACCTGGACCTTGTCCGCCTGCATTCCCTTCTGTCCTTGAACGGCTTCGAAGGTGACGGCCTGCCCTTCTTTCAGGCTCTTGAAGCCATTGCCTTCAATGGCCCTGAAGTGGACGAAGAGGTCCGAGCCGCTCTCGGGCGTGATGAACCCATAGCCCTTCTCGTCGTTGAACCACTTCACGGTTCCTCTTTGGCGCTCCATCTTCTCTCCTGGACGAATGCGGTGCCGACGCTGGCCCCAGCGGAGATTGTGAGGAGATGCCGTGGAGGCCGCACTGACCCCGGGGCGCCGTGTCGGCGTGTTGTGCGCGACGGTCCATGATGCGGGCCGGTGATGGAACGGGAAGCCCCACGGCGCGCCGCTCGTGTATATGCCTCCGCACCGTCCCCTCCAGGAGCCGACATGAGCGCCCTCCCTCCTTGCCCGAAGTGCCACTCCGCCTACACGTATGAGGACGGCAGTCTCTTCGTCTGCCCGGAGTGCGCGCACGAGTGGTCGGCCACCGCCGCCGCCTCCGAGCCCACCGAAGGCAAGCGCGAGGTGCGCGACGCCTACGGCAACCTGCTCCAGGACGGCGACAGCGTCACCGTCATCAAGGACCTGAAGGTCAAGGGCTCGTCGACGGTGGTGAAGGTCGGCACCAAGGTCCGGAGCATCCGCCTGGTCGATGGCGACCATGACATCGACTGCAAGATCGACGGCATCGGCGCCATGGGGCTCAAGTCGGAGTTCGTGAAGAAGGCCTAGCCGGGCCCCGCGAGGCGCTCAGGTCGGGCGCCTGTTGCCCGGAGGGACCGCCTCGCTCGTGTATGGACCGGGGCGCGTCGCGGACGTCGGCTTCCACCCCTCCTTGTTGCTGAAGCTCTCCCAGGAGAGCGGGGTGAGGTGCTCGTACTCCCCTCCCGTCTTCTTCTCGAAGGCCTCGCGCGCCACCGACAGGAGCGCCTCGAACTCCATCTCCTGCGGAACCCCCATGGGGTCGGCGAGGGCCCGCTCGAACAGGCCCTTCCCGTTGGCGACGATGACACACCGGCTGTACAGGAAGTCGTCCGCCGAGATGTATTGCCCGCCATCATCCGGGTCGAGCGTCCCGCGATACGTCCCCCGGCAGATCTCGCGCGTGTCGAGCGCGTAGAGCTTCTCCGCCAGGATGTCGTCGAAGGCGAAGATGTCCTCGACCTCCATCTTCGACAGCGCGGTGACGACCGGGCGCAAGACCGCCTCGTCGTCTCCGGACTTCTTCCAGTTGAACCGTGCGATGAGGTCCCAGAACACCTCTTCGCTCATCGGTCCCGTCGGCCCCTGCTTCGAAATGCGCGGCTTCACCCCAGCGACACTGGGCGAGCCCTCCAGGGTTGTCAATCGCGAGCGCCGCACGGAGTCCGCGGGGGTTGCACACTATCCGGACATGAGCGCGTGCCGGCTTCCCAGCGCCTGGAGGTCGTGGTACTTATCAAGTGAAGTCGAATTCACCTGAAAGGTGAGTCGGCGCGGCCCCGCCTTCACCCGTGTCTGATGCCTCTCGTGCTGTCTCCACGTGAGCCGTGGTCGCTCGAGGTGCGTGACGAAGTCCCATTCGTTGCTTGGAGGCGCGCAGCCGATGTCCATTTCCACCGATGAAGTCAGCACGGACGACCCCCGCTCTCCCCGAGCGCCGCCGTTCCGACCGCACTTCCTCTTCAAGGCGGGGGCCGTCCGCTATGAGGCCGTGGAGGAGCTGGAGCGGCGCCAGTCCGGGGAGGTGCTGCTCCTGGCTCACCGCAAGGTGGGCAAGGAGGCGTTGACGAGCCGCTGCTTCGTCCGACGCCTGCCCAGCCCCACCACCCACCTGCGCAGGCGACGACTGGTGGAGGAGGTGCAACTGGCCATGCGCCTCAACCACCCGGCCCTGGCCAAGGTGCACCACGTGGGGATTTGTGACGACGCGCTCCACGTCGTCATGGAGTACGTGCCGGGCCCCTCGCTGGAGACGCTCGTGTCGGCGGCCGTGGTGAGAGGGTTTCCCATGACCGAGTCCTTCGCGCTCTACGTGGGCACGGAGCTGGCGGAGGTGCTGCACCATGCGCATACGGTGGTGGACGAGGAGGGACGGTCGCTCGGCATCGTCCACCGGGACGTCAACCCCCGGCACGTCGTGGTGGGCGTGCACGGCGAGGTGAAGCTGATGAACTTCGGCGCGGCCTACTCGCTGCTCATCGGGCGGGAGGAGTCGCCGCGGAGCCTGGTCCGAGGCGATGTGGCGTATGCCTCTCCGGAGTACATCCGGCGCGGGGCGCTGAGTCCTCGCTCGGATGTCTTCAGCCTGGGCGTGGTGCTGGTGGAGCTCCTGACGGGCACCCACCTCTTCGATGTGACGGATGTTCCCTCGGGCTTCGCGGGGCGGGTGCTGCGCGTGGAGACCCTTCCGTCCTTGCCCTTGCACCAGATGCAGGTGCTGCTCTCCCGCTTCAGTCCGGACTTCGTGGAGGAGGCGGTGGCGCCGCTGGCGGCCGACGTGAAGGCCGTGCTGCACAAGGCCCTGCGCGCCCACCCGGAGGAGCGCTTCGCCTCGGCCGCGGAGCTGCGAGACGCCCTGCGGAAACTCCAGGCGACACGCGGCGAGTCCTACGGGCGGGCGAACCTGCAGGAGGAGGTGGCGCGCGTGCTGGCCGACGGGGGCGCGATGCGCGCCAAGGTGGAGTTTGGCGAGGCGGGCCTCTACCCCGAGGGCCTGGATGCCCACGAGCTGCCCGAGCCCGAGGAGAAATAGGCCCGGGCGCGTCGCCCGGATTGCGCCCCTGTCTAGCGGGCCAGCTCCGTGGCGACGTGGACGAGTGCGTCCAGCTTCCCCTCGTCCAGCTTCCGCGCGAGGTGCAGCAGCCGCCGCAGGGAGGGCGCATCGTCCTCCTTGGCGCGGGGCCCTGTCCCGCTCCGGCCAGAGGCCTCGAGGCCGAGCAGCTCCTCGGAAGAGACCTTCAGCTCGGTGCAGAGTCGGAACAGGGTGGGGACGCTGGGCAGCATCTGCCCGCGCTCGAGGCGGCTGTAGACGGGGGCCACCAGTCCCACGCGCTCCGCGACTTCGGCCTGGGTGAGCCCCATCTGCTCTCGGGCGGCACGGGCCGTCGCGCCAATGGTGATTGCCAGGTCCTGGTCCATGAGGTGCGCGGCATTGTACCTGAGAAGTCACCTTCCCGAGCGCGCACAGGACTCACCGCATCGAGAGCACCAGGTGCAGGACGGCCTTGACCCGACGGGGATGCAGCCGGCGGACCTGCTGGACCAGGAGTCGCACGGAGGGCGAGTCCGCGGGGGGTTCGGGGCGGAAGGGGTGGCCCATCAGGGAGTCCGGAGAGGTGCCCAGCGCGGTGGCGAGGCGATGGAGGGTGCGGACGCTGGGCAGCATCCGTCCTCGCTCCAGGCGGCCATACACGGCGGGGACCAGCCCCACCTTCTGGGCGACATCCGCCTGCGTGAGCAGCAGGCGCATCCGCGCGGCGCGTGCCTGGGTGCCGATGGTGCTGGCGAGGTTGTCGAGGAGCTGTTCGTCCTCGGGGCTTTCTGGAAGTTGAGCGGACATGGGGTGACCGGAAGCAAGGGAGTGTCAGCCCAATGTATAGAGTCTCCCGTGTTTCTTGCAATCCGCTGGGTAGTTTGTCCTACTGGGTAGGAGGCATGACCCTCCAGGTTGTGTTAGCATGGCGGCGCTGCCTGGAGGGAGACGCCGTGCGGTCCGCATCGCTCGAGTGGGAGGCGTCATGAGGGACGACGGCCCCCCGGCGGTGCTGTGCCCTGGGGACGTGGTGGTGGGGTACAGGGTGGGGGAGCAGCTGGGGCGTGGCGGCTTCGGCACGGTGTATCGGGCCTCGTGTGAGGGGCAGCCCGCGGCGTTGAAGCTGCTGCATCTGCCTCGGGCCCCGGGGCGCGTGGAGCGGGAGGTGTCCATCCTCCTGCGCCTGCGGCATCCCAACGTCGTGGGAATCCGCGCGTTCGGGTACTGGCCCCTGGCGTCGCCGGAGTTCGCCGTCATCGCGATGGAGTACGTGGAGGGGCGGCAGCTCGACGTGTGGGCTCGGGAGGAGAACCCCTCCGCGCGGCAGGTGCTGCTGGCGGTGCTGGGGGTGGCGCGGGCGCTGGCGGCCACCCATGAGGCGGGGGTCGTCCACCGGGACGTGAAGGAGGCCAACGTCATGGTGCGGGCCTCCGACGGGCTGGCGGTGCTGGTGGACTATGGCGTCGGGGACTACGAGGGGGCTCCTGGCGTCACGCTCTCCATCCTGCCGCCTGGGACGCCGGAGTACCGGCCTCCGGAGGCGTGGCTGTTCCTGGAGGAGCATGCGGGTGTGCGAGGTGCCCGGTATGTCCCCGGACCTTCGGATGACCTGTGGGCGCTGGGGGTGGTGCTGTACCGGTTGCTCACGGCGCGGGTCCCGTTCGAGGCGGAGGACGACCAGGCCTTCATCAATGCCGTCATCTCCGGTACGCCGGTGTCGCCTCGGACGGCGAACGAGCGGGTGCCCCAGGCGCTGAGCGAGGTGTGCCTGCGCTTGTTGGAGAAGGAGGCCCAGGCGCGCTTCCCGGATGCGAGGGCGGTGTGCGCGGCGCTGGAGGCGGTGGTTGCTTCGGCGGATGCGGAGTGGGAGGTGCCCCTGTGCGACGCCTATGGGCCGGCCACGGCGACGACGGAGGGGCCCGTCGACCCGATGGTCAGGTGGGTGAATGACCCCTTGCACCGGCCTCGTCGGGGCAGGCGTCCCGAGCAGGTGGTGGAGGTGGCTGATGATGCAGCTCCGCTGGACGGTGCGGCGCTGGCGGCCGATGTGTCCCCGGCGCGGCCTGTCGAGGTGTCAGCGCGGACGCGCTGGCGCAAGGGGTGGATGGCGCTCGGGCTGGGGCTTCTCGGTGTGGCCACGGCGTCGGTTCTCCTCTGGGGAGGGGGACGTCGCGACGAGGGGCGTCCGGTCCATGAAGAAGTAGCGCTCGCCGCCAAGAAACCTCAAGCTGCCCGAGCCGCAGCTCCCACCGGGCCGGAGGCAATACCTGCGGCCGTCGCACGTTCCGCGACGAACTCCGAGGTGACTGCCACCGTGACGACAACGAAGAGCGACACTCCTTCCACGTGGGCGCCCGCCAGGAAGAGCACGAAGGGCGCCCGCACCGCGCTGGCGACGACGGCCCTGTGTGGCGCGCTGGCCTGCACCGGCCCGCAGGTGCGCTCCCCTCCGGAGCCCGAACCGTGTCCCGAAGGTTCCGTCGAGGGCATGAAGAAGCTGGGCATGAGCATCGGGGACTACAACGACGGGACGCTCCTCCTGGATGAGCCGTCCAGGTTCCTGATGGTCACGGAGGGGCCCGCACGAATCACCCTGGGGGCGCAGGGCGCCACATTGACCGGACGGTTCATCGTGGGCGACCGCCTCTATGGCCGGTTGACGCGGGCGCGCATGGGCAAGGGAAGCGTCCCCGTGTGCTTCGAGGTGCTGGATTCGTCTGGGAATCGTGGGCTGGAGATTTCGGGAGGCGGAGGGGATTCCGGCAAGGTTCGCGTGTTCTCCGCCTTCTTGGTCAAGGCGGTGAGCGAGTTTGAATGACCGCAGGTGCTCGTGAATCGCCAGAGCGGGCATTGCAGGCAGGGGCCAGGAGTCGCGTCGCGTGCATCGTTCTATGTTGGCCGTTCTGCTTGTCCTTCTCGGTGGGGGTGGGCAGGACGCTTGGGCGCAGTCGTCGTCATCGCCTGCGGGATTGGGCATTCGCCGGATCGAACTGTCCCCGGATGCCGCGCAGGCGGCCGCGGAAGTGGTGGTGAGTCCAGGTCTCTCGACCGTCTTCATCTTTGACTCGGAGGTGAGTCGAGAAAGCGTGGCGCTCGAGGGGCGTGAGCGCTTCACGGTGCTCGACGCGGGCCTCAGCACGCTGCGCTTCGTTCCTTCGGAGAGAATCTCCTCGGGAGAGCGGCTGCGGCTGACGGTGCGCTTTCAAGATGGTGCGGCCCCGGCGAGTGCGACGTTCATCCTGGTGGCGCATCCCGCGAGGTCGGAAGCACTCGTTGAAGTCTATCGGCGCAAGAGGGGCGCCGAGACCTACCAGGAGGAGGTTCGGCAAGCGCGGCTCGAGGCTCAGCAGTGTCGCGAAGAGATTGTGCGTCTGCGTGCTGAAAGAGCAGCGCCCGACGGATTGGCGGGACTCATCTCGACAGGCGTTCTTGAATGGCGCGGAGTGGAGTTCCTGGATGTGACTCGACTGGTGACGCAAAGCCCAGGAGGGGCTGTTACCAAGCGACGTGTCTATACATATCGCGCGGCGCGCAGAGTGGCTGTCGCGCTCATTCTTGCTCCGGTGGGCGATGCCCAGCCGTGGACAGCGGAAGGGGTCACCCTTCGAGGCAAGGCCAACGAGGAGCTGAAGGTGCTTCAAGTGTGGCAGTCCGGTCCGGTGGCCCCAGGTTCGGCGACCCAGCGTGTGGTCGTGGAGGCCGAATCCGCAACCGAATCACCTGTGGGCAGCTACACGCTCAAGCTCTGGGACGCGGACGGGCGTCGGACCATCACCCTCGGGAACATCGCCTTCCAGTAGGGGCGCTCGGTCGCGCGGGGGGGGGCGACGGATGGCGAAAGGCTGCTCGCACCCGGAGATCTTGTAGGGATTGTCCTTTTAGGGTTCAATGGACTGCATCTGAAAGGTGCATCTCCGTTGGTTCCCGGGGGACCGTATGAACTTCTTGGTACGGGAGTGTGCGCGAGTGCCTGCGCGGCTCCCTGATGGCGCGAGTGGCGGATTCGGCGCCGCTGAACCGCCTTCATGATGTCCCATCTGCCTTGGGATGATGCCCACTCGCCATCTTGATGGGTGAGGGGTGGTCGCCCCTTGTGCTTCGGGGCGCGGTCGCACGACTCCTTCAAATCCACACAGGGTCCCACGGCCCGGCGTCCAGCAGGCCTGCACGGGAGACCTCTGTCTTTGCCCCATCCGGGGCGGACTTTCGCTACGCGGATGTGCTGGTCATTGAAGAGCGGCCTGTTCAGGGGCAGCCCCCTCGGGTGGAGACGTTCAGCATCAAGAGCCGAAACTAGGGTTTCTGAAGAGAGAGGAGCTCGAGGTGCAGGCGGATACGGATGCGAGCAGTGCGCTGAAGTAATACGGTGGGTCGCTGAGGATTCTGCGAGAAGGGCTGCGACAGCAGGCTCAGGTAAAGCGAGTTCGCTGGGTCTACGAGAGTCAGGGGCTCCTGCCCGAAGACGGCATCTTGTGGAGAGAGGTGACGCACGCTGCGGAGCAGTCGCTCAGGGGTGTGGAGGTTCTGTCCCAATGAAGGCACCGCGGCTGTCGATTCATGAGCTGAACAAGGTGGACTGCCTTGGCTTCACGTTCGCTGGGGCTCTCGACCTGCGCGATGGCGAGAAACGAGGGCTGGCACCATTCCTGGATGCTCTGGAGACCCATGCTGCTGGGTGGATGCCTACCGTTGTCAATGCGAGCCGACGACGAAAGTATTCACGAGAGGCCGTGTGGCGCGCGATAGAGGAGCGACGCGCGGATTATGGCACGGTCATCGGATTGCACCGCGATGACTCTCCGGGTGTGTCAATGGTGCTCAGGTTGATGCCTCCGCACATGGAGCCCGAAGTCAGCGTCGATGTCGATGTGCAGCCGCTCTCATTCTTCGCGGAAGAAGAGGCATGCCGGGGGGTAGTGTCCGTCGCACGTGTCTGGGCTACGCACTATCCTGCGCACCACGCGACGGCGCACAGCACGGCGGATCGGGGCCTGACAGATGCTCCCGCCTTCGGTCGCGACGATGCGGTCTGGAAGAGGGACGGGTTCGACAAGATCTACGAGCTGTGCTGGCTGAACATCTTCGGCCCGAAGCTGGTGGAGTCCGTCGGGCGAGAGCGGATGCTCGCGACGCCCGCGCATCTCGTGGAGGAGCTCCCCAATGGTTCCATCCTCCTCGTCCTCCGGCCCACCGCCGCCGACTTCGACAGTGACGAGGCGCGTGTCGCGCAGGCCCGCGCGCACGTCCACCTGCGACCAGACCTCGACTTCGACACCGTCCTGCGCACCCTGAGAGCGCGCAGCGCCGCGCTCGTGCCCGTCGAGCCCCGCTTCCACCCCGACGTCGCTCCCCTCCTGTCACGGCTGCCGGACGAGTTCGCCATCAGCACGCGACAGCGGCAGATCGCCGAGCTCAATGCCTTCCAACCGCCCGAGCCGGAGGAGTGGCTTCCTGTCGCCTTCCCGTCCGACGTGGAGAACCCGGAGCGCCTCCGCGACCACTACGACGACCTGTCCGAGGGCCTCGTGGCGGCGCTGCACACCCACGTGCCCTCCCTCATGGACGAGACGCCGGAATCCCTCACGGACCTGGACTTCTACTTCTGGAGGGAGAACTTCCCGAAGCGCTACACGCGCGAGCTCATCGACAGTCACACCGCTCCGGCCCTGGGCGCCTATCTCGGCGACGTGCTGGTGCGCCGGTTGGGCGGCACCTGGGTGCTGCGCGAGAAGAAGGATGAATCCCAGGTGCGCGTGGGGAATCGCGTCTGGCTGCCCTTCCTCCGGGCCCGCCGGTACCTGGAGTCGCGCCAATCCCTGCTGGCGTACTCGCTCACCCAGTTCTTCAAGGTGGCGGAGCGACACCGCTCCTGACCCGAATGGCCGGCCTCTCTCCTGACACGGACCCCTCGATGTCTGTGTCAGGGAAGCAGGTCGGGTGTGGGATTGGACGAAGGTCCTGGGTGCAGGCATACCCAGCATGCTTTTGTTGACTCTCAAAGCCTGACAAACGCTCTTGTGTTGCGAGGCGTTCTGTCGGAAGTGAGGAGTAGTGTCGTTCATTCCACGGGGGGACAGTCCATTCCGGGCTTCATTCCGCTCCTCGGGGGGAGTCACTCCATGCAGAGCCGTTCGGGTGTGTTGTGGTCTTGGGGACTGGGCCTGACGCTGGCCTTGTCGCTGAGCGCGTGTGGTGTCGAGTCCGAAGCAAGCAACTCGCAAGCGGAGGCAGAGGCGCTGGCGCGCCAGGGCGCCGCGCTGAGCTGGGACCCGTATGCGGACGCGGTGGCGTCTGGCACCACGGCGACGGTGCTCAACGCGAGCGCGGCGGTCGGCGCTCCGGACGGTCAGGCCGCGACCCTGTTGAGCCTGCTCAACTCGGCGTTGGTGCTGGACCTGGGCCAGGGCGAGGAAGGGACGGGCGACCTCCGCGTCTACTATCAGGGGCTCTCGCTGGCGCTGGTGGCCTCGGTGGACTTCCTGAAGGCGGATGGGACGTACATCGGCTCCAGCTCGCTGCACCTGGTGGAGCTGGGGCTGGGCACCCATGTGGCGGTGGCGACGTACTCAGGGAACGTGCCCTATCGCTATGTGCGCCTGAAGGGCTCGCTGCTCGCCGTCTACCTGGTGGATGCGGTGGAGACCTCGCTGCGGCCCATCTGTGGCGATGGGAAGCTGGGTGGCGTCGAGGTATGTGACGACGGCAACCAGCTCTCCGGAGACGGCTGCAACAGCGTCTGCCAGGTGGAGCCGGGCTACACCTGCACCGGTGAGCCGAGCGTCTGTGACAACAACCGGGCGCCCACCGTCGACCCCGCCCAGGCGACCACTCCCGAGGACACCCCGGTCGTCATCTCCATCACCGCGGCGGACCCGGATGGCGACACGCTGACCTACTCGTACACCACGCCCGCGCACGGCACGCTCTCGCTCGCGGGGGCGTCGGTGACGTACACGCCGAACGCGAACTACCACGGCGCGGACTCCTTCCAGGTCACCGTCTCCGACGGCAAGAAGCAGGCGACGGCCACCGTCTCCGTCACCGTGACGCCGGTCAATGACGCGCCCGTCGCGTCTTCCGCGTCGGTGACGGTGAGCTTCAACACGTCGACGCCCATCACGCTGGTGGCCACGGATGTGGATGGGGATGCGCTCACGTACACGGCGACGGCGCCCGCGCACGGGACGTTGTCCGGGACGGGCGCTCAGTTGCTCTACACGCCGAACGTGGACTTCCAGGGGGTGGACCAGTTCACCTTCGTGGCGAACGACGGCGCGGCGGACTCCAACACCGCCACCCTCACCATCACCGTCCGGGGGCCGCCCGTCTGTGGCGACGGCTACCTCGACTCGGGTGAGGTGTGTGACGACGGCAACCGCGCCGCGGGCGATGGCTGCCGAGCGGACTGCCGGGGCGTGGAGGTGTGTGGCGACGGCCTGGTCGACAGCGCGGCGGGAGAGCAGTGCGACGATGGCGGCAGGACGCCCGGAGATGGCTGCGATGCGGACTGCCAGTTGGATGCCTTCGAGAACACTCCTCCCACGCTCGTCAGCGGGACGCTGAGCTGCACCACGGCCAACTCGAACACGGGCCGCAAGGCGGCGGTGGATGCGCTGGGCCGCTTCTACGTCGTCATGCTGTGCGGTGGTGAGGTCCATGTCAGCGTGAGCGTGGACCGCGGTCACACCTGGGTGGGCCCCACGCCCCTGGGCATCACCAACGCGGCGGAGGTGGCCATCGAAGGCGGCCCCACGGGGACCGCGTACATCGCGGCCACCAGCGCGGGCTCGTTGTACTTCACCCGGACCGTCGACGCGGGAGCGACCTGGGAAGCGCCGCGAGTCCTCACCACGGCGGGCAACCCCACCGTCAGCATGGACTCCATGGGCGATGCCCTCTACATCTCCGTCTCGCGAGGCCGCCCGGGGGTCCGCGTCCTCCGCAACTTCGCGCGAGGCGCGAACGACTTCATCGTGACGGACGTGGACCAGACCAATGCCTTCTTCGACGTCCTCGTGGACAAGATCAGCGGAGATGTCTTCTCGGTGAGCGACGACCCCTCGTTCCGCATCCGCCGCAGCAGTGACCAGGGGACCACCTTCGACCCCCAGAGCTCCCCGCCGGGGCAGGCCTTCTTCTCGGACTGGACGGGCTCCAACGGCTTCATCTACGTCACCGGCACCTTCGGGGACGACAACGTGGATGTCATCCCGGTGTCCGCGCCGGGGACGAGCACCCAGGTGTCGGGCCTCCCCACGGATGTCGGCCCCGGTCCCATCCGGACCATCGACTCGGATGCGCTGGGCAATGGCTACATCGCCTCCCAGCGCGGGACGGGCAACGTCCAGTTGGACCGCATGCTCGTCGGGGCGACGACGATTCTGGCCGCGGATGCCAGGACGGTGGGGGCGGGCACCGTGCCTGCCGTCGCCGCGCTCCCGTCGAACGGAGGCGCGCTGGTGTCCTATACGAGCGGCACCAGCGTCTACGCCTCGGTGGTCGTGTACTGACCTGATGTGCTGACGTCGCGGATGCGCGCCTCTCGATTCACGTGGGGGGCGCGCAGCCGTGCATCTGCTGACACGACAGGTGGTGAATCGGTCCGCGATGTTGAAGCTGGCATCAGGGCGTTGGTGAGCGCCCGCGAAGGCATCAAGTAGGATGGGGCCGCCATGTCCGCCGCGCGTGCCCTCCTGTTCCTGTTCGTGTCCGCCTGCATCACCACGGGAGGGCACTCTCTCGAGTCCAAGCCCTTGCTGGCCGAGGAGGGGGCGCCGCTCGATACGCCCGTGACGCGCGCTGTTGAGGCCGTGGGACAGCGGGACTTCGACGTCGCGCAGAAGCACCTCGCGCAAGCCCTTGCCGAGGCCCCCGACGACCCGCGAGCGCTCTTCGTCCAGGCCTGTGCCTTCCTGGAGCGGGGCTCGCTGACGGAGGCCGCTGTCGCGGTGAAGCGACTGCGCGAGGTGGCTCCGACGAGCCTGGAAGGCCCCCTCCTCGAAGCGCTGAGGGAGCGGAGGGGCACGCACCCGACGGAGAACTGGCGAGACTCCTTCGTGGCGGCCTGGCTGCGCGCGGGCCGTCCGATGTTCGAGGACCCGGGGCTGTTCTCGGGGATGGCCTCGTGGGACCAGATGGAGGCGACGCTGGCGGGGGCCTGGGCGCGGACAGACCGGGTCGAGGCCCGCCTGATGCTCGCGTTCGCGGGCGCCAGACTCGAAGACGCCTCGCGGCGCTGGCTGTCCGCCCGTCTGGAGGACATCCAGGACCCACGGTTGTTGCTGTCCGCCCTGGACTATTTCCCGAGTGACTCCCAGCCCGTGGACCATCGCGAGGCCCTGCGTGCGCGGCTGCGTCGCTTCGCGGCCGAGGACCCGACGGAGATGCAGCGCGCCCTGGTCCTCCTGATGGAGCCGCGCCAGCCCGACGCACCGTTGACCGAAGAAGAGCTGAGGGAACTGGAGCGCATCGCGGCGCTGCCTGACTACCGGCCCACGTCCGCTGCCTCGTTCTACGCGGAGGCGGAGCGACTCTTGACGTCAGCAGGGGTGAAGGAGCCAGCCGGGGGCGCCTTCTCGGCCATGGTGCAGCGGCTGGCGCTTCAAGGGCCGGCCCTCCTCGTCCGGGTCGTCAAGGCCTCCGACAAGACGCTCTCCCCCGACCACCGCATGCGGTTGGGACAGGCCCTGTGGTTGCTGGGCGAGCGCATCGCCGCGGAGTCGACGCTCGTCGAGCGCATGGTGGGACGGAATCTGAGGCGACAAGGCGCCACCCTGCTGGGCGACTCGGAGAAGCTGGCTCAGGCCACGACGGACTTGGAGGAAGCGCAGTCGGTAGCGCGTGCGGTCAGGCAGCTCGAGCTCGATTCGTGGCCCCTCCCGTCCCTTCAGGAGGCGATGCTGGCCGCGAGCGTGGAGGACGAGTGGACGCACCTGCGTGCCTTCGCCTCGCCCTGAGGTTCTCCCTGCCTCGCGCGGCCGGCCCCCAGCGGCTGGGGGCCATGCGAATCCTCAAGCAAGGGGGACGCTGGTGCGCCTCATCGCGAAGATGCTCTCGGGAATCTCCTCGATGGACAGGTTGGGGAAATCACGCACCGAGACGTGCTGCGGGTCGTTGCCTGAAACCATGCGGAGCAGCACGTTGGTTCCTGCCTGGAGATAGAAGCGCAACGGTGTCTTGCGTGGCCTGTCGAGGGTCCAGATATCCGCCCGGTGGCCCAACACGAAGGCCCATCCGGAATGGCGCGCATGCCCATCCACCAACACCGCCCGCGGAAGGAACAGCTCCTGGAACGGTGATAGCTCCTCCGGGAGCACGTCCGCGAAGAGGCCATCACCGGAGGGGGGCGTTCCGCGCCGGTAGGCGACCTTCTTCTGGAGGCTCTGTCCTCGAGTGACATCGCCGACTTCCGACATCCAGAGCTGGTAGCCCTTCTCCTTTTCGGGCCAGGGATTGAACAGACCGTCAATCCGGCAGACCTCGCGGGCATAGTCGAACCAGCAGTAGCCGGACGTGAGCTGGTCGTCTCCTCGCATGGGCGACCAATAGGACACGTAGCCGCTGCTCCATTGGAGGGGCAGGAGCGGCGGAAGGGAAGGGGCTTGCATGACGGGGCCTTGTCTCTCCAGGGAGAAGCCAGGGCCTCGGACGCCGCGCCGTCGGACCCGGGGATGAGGGGGGGCGGCTAGTTCATCCGGCCGAGCCGATACCAGACGTTCTGCTTCCGCTGGATTCGCTGCAGCTCGTCGTAGGGGACGGAATCGAAATACAGCTGCTCCGTCATGTCTGGCGGATAGAGGCGGGGGAACTTCTGATGCATGTAGCGCGCGTATTGGACCCGCAGGAAGAAGATGAAGCGGGGGTTGCTCAGCACCTCGTAGTTCGCGATGGACATGTCCTGCATGGCATCCGCCTGCACCTTGCGAAGGCGGGTGAACTCCGGGAGCGTCGCGTCCAGGTCATGCGCGTGCCTGTCCAGCAGGGTGGAGAGGACATAGGCATCTTCCAGCGCCATGTTCATCCCTTGGCCCAGGAAGGGTGCGGTGGCATGTGCCGCGTCCCCCAGCAGCAAGGCGTTCCCACGAAAGTGGAAGGTACTGGAGCGGACGTTGACGAGGTCGTTGCTGGGCAGGGCCATGAACTGCTCCAGCATCTCCCTCCTGCGGGCGAGCGGCAGCCCCCCGAAGTAATGGTCGAAGAAGCCACGGAGGGTGTCTCCGTCGGTCGTCGCCAGGCTGAGGGGGCCCGCGTAGGGCAGGCAGAGCGCGAAGCTGATGCTGTCTCCCGGGATGGTTGCCGCACGACCGGCGAACAAGCCCTTGGAGTCCATTCCAAAAAAGTAGAGCAAGTCCTTCCGGTAGCCCAGTTCCGCGGCATTGGATAGGACCAGCGTCTTGTAGCCGTGGCGGAAGAATGTCTGTTTGAACTCGAAGCGCCGTGAGTTGCTCTGCATGGACTGGCGCACCGCGGAGTGCGCGCCATCCGCCCCGATGACGAGGTCCCCGGGATGGTGATGGACCTTGCCGTCCTTGGCCTGGACGAGGACGGACTTCTTCTCCAGGTCGACGCTCAGGCACCTGCACTCGAAGTCATACTTCACGCCGTGATGGGTGGCGTGCGTGTTCAACAGTTTCTGGAACGCCAGCCGGTTCAGGGACAGCGGGGATATCCCCTCGAGTGGCGTGAGCTCGCGAATCTTGTACTTTCCCCCGATGGAGAAGGCCATGCCGGCAATGGGCTCGCCGCATTGCTCCAGTTCCCGAGGGGCAATCCCGGCCTTCAACACCGCCTTGATGCCCCGGACGTTCATGGTGACGCCGATGGCGCGCGAGGGGGGCATGTCCAAGGAGGAGGCGCTGTTGCTCAGGGGGTTCCTTCTTTTCTCGATGACACGAACGTCGTACCCGTGGCGCGCGAGATAGATGGCGGTCAGGCTGCCCGCCAGCCCACCGCCCACGATGATGGCTTTGTGCATTCAGGCCTCCCTGGAGACGTTCCCTTGGGCCAGGTCCAGCAGTTGTCGATGGAAGAACTCCAACATCTCTACCTGCGCCGCGCCGACGAGGCCCGCCCCCAGGTCGCGGCCCCGCCGCGCCAGCGTCAGGCATTGCTGGGCCAGCAGCCGGCATCCCGTGGCGTAGTCTCGGTCGAGTTGTCCCTCGATGGGCTCGGGCACGGGGGGACCCGCCGTGCGCCCGGGCAGACCCGACGGAAGGTTCATCAGGGTGATGGACAGAGGGCGCAGCAGGCCCGTCATGATGTCGATGGACGCATTCATCAAGCGCGAGCGGCGCAAGCTGCCCAGCGGCCTCTGCGCGAAGTGATGAGCCATCAGGGAGAACATCAGCTCATGACATCCCTGGTACAAGCCCATCAGCGCCCGGGCTCCCTCGTCCACGACCTGGGCACAGTCCTCCCGGGGCTCCAGGCTCGGATTCCTCAGGGCTGGCACGGCAGGCTCGAACGGCTTCGCGAGGGCGCTGAAGCGCGAGGCCATGCGGCGCAGTCGCTGGAAGTGAGAGGATTCACTGTCGGGGGGGGCGAGCGCGAGGCCTTCTCCCTGGCGGGTGACGAAGTCGATGGAGAAGAGCGCGCTGTCCCGGTCAAAGACCTCCAGCTGATACGCCGGGAACAGCTTGTGGGTCAGCTCATCCAGGAAGAGATGATGCTCTCCGCCGCGCTTTCCGGGGCGGGTGTCGAACAGCTCAGGAATGTCTCTCAGCCCCTGGCGAATGGAGCTGTAGAGGTCGGCGATGGAGTTTCCCGGGACGGCGAGGTGCCCAGGCCATTCGAGACGAATGAACCGGGCGAGCACATGCTCCGAGAAGGGCTCGAAGGAGAACTCGGTGTCCAACCCGAAGTGGCGCCGCGCCTGGACTCCCCACCTGGGGGTGCCGGGATGGAAGGGTTCGCCCAGGGCCATCAGCAGGTTGTTCATCACCAGGTAATGAATCATCTCTTCATGTGCAATCTCCAGCAACGTGCCGCGCATGCCACTGTTGCGACGCCTGTCCTCGGAGCCGCACGCCAGCTCGAGCTCCTCCACCCGCCAATGGCCCGCGCGGACCTGCTGGAGGCCTTGTTCATGGTTGGGAATGGAATAGGCGGCGTACAGATACTGGAGGAGCAGCGACAGCTCCAGGTCGACTGCCTTCCGGAGCGCCTCGACGAGATGGACCTTGCAGGTGATGGGCGGTGGTCCACGCGTCTTGGGAGAAGATGTCCTGGAGCTGCCTTCGAGGTGCACCAGATACTTCAGGAACAGCTTGGACTTGGGCAGGGAGAGTTCCCGGGTGCTGGGCATGTAATAGCTCTTGTCCCGGTTGAGCGGGTCGCACATCTGCCACATCAGCCGGGAATATGTTTCGCACTTGCAGCGGTCCGCCAGGCTGAAGACCTTGTCCGACATGAAGGGGTAGAGCAGCTCGTAGTAGCTCATGACGTGCTGATACAAGAACGCATAGTCCACTTGCTCGGCGGGGACCTCGTCCAGGTGCCAGTCGTCCGGGAGGATTCTGACGTCGATGACATGGCTGTCTTGTCCGGCGCCCAGCGCGACGCGAGTCACGCCAGGGTGTTGTCCCGTGAGGGTGAGCTGGGCATAGCCCTCCCCCTGTGGCGAAGGTGTCAGGTGCGCGGTCAGCTTGTCGGAGTCCTCCGCCCGCACTGTCACCGCCGAGGCCGAGGCCAGCTCGCCACGGAGGCGGCTCTGCACCGTGAGGGTCTCCGGGAAGAACAGGCCTTTCTGTCGGTGGGGGGCCTCGAGGAACAGGTGGTTGCTGTCGGACTGGACCACCCAGTCGACTTCGGTCCACAGCGCGTCTTCACCCGTCAGGAGGAGCGACCCGGTGGCGGGGCTCAGCAGGGGCACGTCGAGGATGCCGTGATGGCGCCAATGGTCGAGGTAAAGCCTCTCGGGGATGTTGGCAATCCGTGCGCCGGACAGGTCGCGGAGCACGAGGTCTCCCAGGGGCTGCTTTCCGCCGAGGTGATGGGTGGGGTGCTGAGCCGAGACGGGATGGGCGCTTCGGGTCGTGAAAGGCACGGCGGTCGGCATGTTGAGGGACACCCGGTCCGACTGCACTTTCACCACGACAGGCCCCAGGCCGGACTGGCGGGGCAGCAGCAGGCGCCCTGCTGGATGGGTCTCCAGTTCGTGCCGACACCACAGGCCCAGGGTGCCCATCAGGTCATAGAAGACAGGTGAGTCCGCGCCTCGGGGTGTCGACATGTTGAACAAGGCGTACTGGACCGTCAGTCCCTGTATCTCCTCGTCGTGCAGCGCCTGCCGCAGGGCCCGCAGGCCAGGGGAAGGGGCGGCTTGGGACTCGAGTGGGAACTCCGCGTCCTGCTTCGACACGGAGAATTGGAACAGCCGTGCGCGGCCGAACTCCTCGGCGAGGAAATGGTCGCCGCGCTCGACGATGTGCCCTGTCCTGACCCAGCGGACAGGCTGCGCACGCGGAATACTCGCCGTGAGCAAGGACGGCGTGTGAGGCGTGGCGTGCTTGTCGCTCAGGGTCAGCTGCCCTGCATAGATCAAGGTGGTGTCGGGCCTGCTCGGGTTGTTGTCCACCCATCTGGCGCGATTGAAGGTCGTGCGGAGGTAGTCATTGTAGTGACCCCAGAGCGCCAACGAGGCCCCGACCAGGCTGTCCTCCGTGTCGACGGCTCCTTCGGCCCGTTGCACGCCCGTGACTCGGACGTTCTCCCAGGAGAAGTGGTTGTTGCCGCCGAAGTTGTGGCCAGCGGCCTCGCTGAAGACTCCCTCGGAGTCCGGTCTCCCTTCCGCGTCGAATCGGGGCGCCAGCCGTTTCAGGTGCGCATGGAAGACGGAGGGTGGCCGGCGGAGGTCGAACGGGGCTCCCTCCATGAAGACGGTGTTGGTGGTGATGTCGATATGGCCATGGGTGTTTCGGTTCGCGGTCGGCACATTGGCGCGAGCGAAGCCTCGAAAATGCAGCCGAGGGAAGGACAGGGTGCTCATGGCGTTCGATGCGAAGGACCGCGAGGATTTCGTCAGTTCCGATTCGAGGACGTGCTGGTGAGTTGCTCCAGCAGGAGTCGAATGGCTTGATGTGCGCTGAGCAGTCCCCCCTCCATCCAGCCGCCATGCGGCGTGTAGGCATCCGAGCAGGCAATGACACCCGTGCGATGAAGCAAGGCGGTGGGCTGCGTGGCCGTGGATTCGAGCGAGAACTCCACGCCATGGGGCCAGTGTTTGTGGAAGTGGTCCTTGATGGACGGGAGGGACTTGCCACCGAGGGGGAGCACCTGCTCCATGCAGGCGCGGACCCTGTTCAAATAGACATCTTCACCTTGCTCCAGACAGTCCCGCCAATAGGTTGCGTTGTCGCCGTCGGTGTAGAACTGTACGTATTTCTCGTCCTTGAAGTAGATCTTCCTCAAGGGATTGTTGACCACCAGGACCTTGTCCGTCAGGTGACAGTCATGCCACCAGGCGCTGTCGAAGGTCAGGACCCCCTTGAACAAGGGCAGTGAGCCATACTGCAAGGGGCTCCAGTGGGCGGGAAAGTCGAGATTGAGCCGTGTCATCGCGGAGGGGGGGATGGCCAGGATGAGGTGACGCGCTCGATGTATCTGGGTGTTTCCCTTGTGGCTGAAGGCGAGGATGTATCCCTTCACGAATCGCGAGATGGAGAGCAGGTGGTGTTCCATCCGGAACTCGACGCGGCTGGCCTGTGCCTGACACTGAAGCCGTGCCAGCAGCCGGCCGTACCCCTCCGGCGCATAGCGCCACTGGTTGCCTTCACCCTCAATCAGTCCTTGGGTCTCCGGGTGGTTCTTGAGGATGCCGTACGCCATGGGCGCGGAGACGATGGGGAGAAGGAGGGCGTCATACCCCAGGGCCTTGATGATTCGCCGGGCCTCGGTCGCCCCCAGGTAGTGACTGACGAAATCCAGGAATGAGTCAGAGGGATGTTTCTCCAGCTTGGAGCGCAGGCCGAGCAGGGTTGTCCGCAGCTGCCCCCTCATGCCGTCCTGGAAGATGGCATGGGTGAATGGGTAGGCTTCATGAGGGTGTTGGAAGCAGTTCATGAGCGCCTGGAAGCGGGGATGGAGTTGCGGTGAGTAGCGCGCGGCTCCTAGTTCCGTGATTTCTCCGCAGTGGAGCCGCTTCGACAGGATGCGACCGCCCACGTGGGTGTTCAAATCAAAGACGCGGATGCGCAGCTTGTTGCTCAGCCGGGAGGTGGCGAGCCGGGACGCACAGGTGAGCCCTCCGATTCCCGCGCCAATGATGCAGATGTCCGAATGATGTGGCATCACAGGCTCGAGGACGGACGTGGGCACGCCCAAGGGGCTTGGGTGGAGTCATGTCCGGGCGGACGCATCGCCGGTGTCCTGCAAGGGCGTCTGGAGGACTTCGACGTCTTGTATTGCCGCGCCCGATTCCGTGAGGGGCCTCGGTGTCGGAGCCCATCCGTCTGGATGGAGGACTCGGTCAGGCTCGAAGTATTCGCGCGGTTCCCTGGCGAATCGACGCGTCTGCGAGGGAGTCATGGCGCATGGATTAAAACATGCGGACCTCCGGGGACAACTGACCAGGGGGTACGAGGGGAATGTTGTCAAACATTGCTTTGATGATGAGCAAGGCGCGTTCGCGCGGCTCCGTCCGGCGCGCACCGACAGCTTGATGTGGCCCCCAGGGACTCAACCCCAGGCGGTGTCATGCGGGGCCCAAGGGGTTTCCCGATTTCTCGAAATCCACACCCTATTCAGAAGGGGCTGCGTTGAGTGGGGGGCGCCATGACGACCTCCCTCGAACATCTTCCCCGCCCCCTGGCCCTGCTGTCGGGCTTGTGGATGCCTTCCGGCTGTACCCCCGCGAGCGAGGGTGAGCGTTCCTGTCCCTGTGCCCCAGGGTGGACATGCTGCCCTGACACGAACGTGTGTGCGGCGGACGCCTCGCGCTGTGAGCCGCCCCGGCCGATGCCTCCCGACTCCACGGCGCCGTCCCAGCCGCGCGGGTTGGCGGCCTCGCCGCGGCCTGGCCGCGTGTGCTCACCTGGTTCGAGCTGGAGGACGACGGCGGCAGCGCCCTCACCAGCGACGGCGTCGAGGTGGACCCGTGCGAGGACGGTCAACAGGTGCTCGTCGAAGCAGACGCGGCGACCGTGACGGGCCTGCGCGCGGGGGGGCCTACCGCTTCACCGTGGTCGCAAGCAACGCGGTGGGCGCGAGCCCCTCGGCGGTGGTGGAGTTCGTGAAGCTCCCGGACGTGCCGGGTTCGCCCACGCTGCTCGCTGTCCGGCAGGGAGACCGGCGGCTGGGCGTCGAGGGGCGGTGCCCTGTCGAGCACCGACGCGCAATGTCACCTCCCTGACCGTGTCGGATTCGACGGGGGGCAACTCCACGGATGACACCGAGGCCACCTTCACCGGGGCGGCGCGGAACGGGGTGGGGCAGGGGCCCGTCGCGACCTCGGCGGCCGTGCGCACTCCCGCGCGGCCCGGTGCGCCCTCCGGTGTCCGCGTGGAGCCAGGGGAGCGTTCGCTCTCCATCTCGTGGGCGCCGCCTGTCTCGGACCTCATGGGATTCACCGTGCTCGCCCAGCCTTCGGGTGTGCGCGTGGAACTGGGGCCCGAGGCACGGGAAGTCGTCCTGGATTCGATGCCCAGCACCCGCGCGCAGGTCCTCACCGTGACGGCCTACCCCGATGTGCTTCGAGACCGGCTTGTATTCCCACAAGCTGGCCGGGCTGGACGTCGACAAGGGGGGCTGCCGCTCAGGTCTTCCCCTCCCATCGCTTGCGCTGGTCGACGAGGAACCCCATCAGCGCCTGGACCTTCTTCGGCAACTGCTTGCGGGAAGGAACGTAGAGATAGAAGCCCGGGAAGGGGGGGCACCAGGGCTGCAGCACACGCACCAGGCTTCCGTCGTCGAGGTGCCTTTGTACGGCCTGGTCGATGTGCTGAATCAGGCCGACCCCCTGCAGCGCGGCGCGCAGCATGCTGTCGTCGTCGTTGGTGATGTGGTTGCCCTTCGTCGCCACGGAGAAGTCCTGGCCGTTGGGGCCGGGCGCGGTGAACTCCCAGTCGTGGAGTGCGCCGCTGCCCGCGTGGCGATAGTTGATGCAGTTGTGATGGACGAGGTCTGCCGGTGTCTTCGGCGCGCGCCGGCGCGCGAAGTACGAAGGGGCGCCGACGACGGCCATCGACAGCATGGGGCTGACCGGCACCGCCACCATGTGCTCGGCGAGGCTCTGTCCCAAGCGGATGCCCGCGTCGCAGCCGCTGGCGATGATGTTGGACAGCCCGTCGTCCATCACCAACTCCAGGGACAGGTTCGGGTAGCGCGCGAGGAACTCCCCCAGGTGGGGTTCAATCAGGTACCTGGCGGCCATGCGCGCGGTGTTGACCTTCAGCAGGCCGGAGGGCATTCCGGCGGCCTCCCCCAGGCCGCGCACGGCGCTCTCGATGGTGCCCAGGGAGGGGAGCAAGGCATCGAACAGATGCTGGCCGTCCTCCGTCAGCGACATGTCGCGTGTGGTGCGGTTGAGGAGCCGGACGCCCAACTGCTTCTCCAGCGCCTTGAGGTTCTGTGAGAGCGCCGCGCGCGACACCCCCATCTGCGCGGCGGCCTTGGTGAAGCTGCGGTGGGACGCGACGTGGGCGAACCATGCGAGGGAGGGCAGCAGGGCCGGGTTCATGGGTGGATTGTAAACCTGGGCTTACCACTGTGCTCAGGATTGTGGCCTTGTGGGCATCCAGTCGCGGGCGCATCTTCCTTTCACCCACGCAACGACGGCGGCGAGGGCGGCGGGCAATCCAAGACACCGCTCACCCGACGGCCCGAGGAGGCGCTCATGGATACCGTGAAGATTCGCAACAAGGACATGTATTGGGACATCGCCGCCGACGTGTACTTCCCGCCTGGCTTCGACGCCCAGAAGAAGTACCCCGCCGTCATCAGCATGCATCCCATCGGGAGCTGCAAGGAGCAGACGGCGGGCAATGTGTATGGGGCGGCGCTGGCGAAGGCGGGCTTCATCGCGGTCGCGTTCGACGCGAGCTTCCAGGGCGCCAGCGGCGGTGAGCCGCGGTTCCTCGAAGACCCGACGCAGCGGGTGGAGGACGTCCGCCGTGTGACGGACTTCCTCGTCACGCTGCCCTACGTCGACGCGGCCCGCATCGGCGTCCTCGGAATCTGCGGCGGCGGCGGGTACGCCATCAACGCGACGATGACCGAGCGGCGCCTCAAGGCGGTCGTCAGCATCACGGGCGTGAACTTCGGCCGACTGAGCCGCGAGGGCTTCAGTGGCTATGACCCGCTGGGGGCCCTGGATGCGATGGCCGAGCAGCGCACCGCCGAGGTGAGAGGTGGCCCGCTCCGCGTCGACAACTACCTCCCGCCCTCTGTCGAAGCCGGGAAGAAGGCGGGGCTGAAGGACATCGATGTGCTGGAGGCGACGGAGTACTACCGCTCACCCCGCGGCGAGAAGCCCCATGGCGCGACGAGCGGACTGTTCTCCCATCGCGCCGCCGCCGTCGGCTGGGATGCGTTCCATCTGGCCGAGGTGCTGCTGACGCGGCCGCTGCTCGTGGTCATCGGTGACAAGCCGGGTGGCTTCGGTGCCTACCGGGACGGCCAGGAGATCTACGGCCGCGCGGCGTCGAAGCAGAAGGAGCTCGTCGTCGTCGAGGGGACCTCGCACTACGACCTCTATGACAAGCCCGCGCCAGTCGCCCAGGCGCTGGAGAAGGTCGTGCCCTTCTTCAAGCGTCACCTCTAGGACCTCGGGCGCGCTGGGAGGATGGGCGTTCTGATTCAGGGCGCGGGCGGGCAGCTTGCGCGCAGGGTCTTCCAGGTGCTCGCCGCGGCGGACCTTGTCTACGCGCCCCTCGTCCTTCAAGGGCCGGGGGGAGGTCCATTCTTCAAGGGGCCTTCGAGCTGCCCGGCCTTCTTCGTCTCGCGCAGGAACTGCATGCGGTCCTTGTCGAGCTGGAGCTTGCCCTGCTGAAGGAGCAGCTGGTCCTTCTTCAGTTGCTCCTCCGTCGTCCGCACCTTGCTGCGTTCGAGTGCGAGGTCTCGCTCGAGTGCTTGAACTCGAATGGTCGTGCTCTGGAGGATTTTTCGAATCTGCTCGTCTTTGTCTCGCAGCTTCGTCTCTTGGTTCGTGGCCAGCTTCTCGATTCCCTTCATGAGCTCGCCCGCCTTCTCGAGCAGGGCATCATCGCTGTGGGCCTGTCGCGACTCCCGATGGAGGGCGAGCCAGGCGTTCATGTCGGTCACGGCCTGGGTCGTGCTGGCACCTGGGGTGTTGAGGTAGGCCGTGACGATGCAGAGCGCGGTCTCCTGGGTGCGATGGAGCTTGAAGGCACTCCGATAGTGGGTGAGCGCGTCACTGTATTGACGGGCCATGAAGGCCTGGGTGCCCTTATCGACCAGCTTCGAGGCCTGTGCCTCATCCGACTGACCCAGGACTGCCATTGCGACAACAAACCCCAGACTCGTCAGCATGAATGCACCTCGTCAAGGGACGACAGGTGGAGGTTCCGCGGTCCGCGGCGCCTCGGGGGAGGAGGGGGCTCGGGCCCTGTCGAGGAACCCAAGGTCTCCTCCGAGGAGCTCCGGCTCGGGGGCGGGTGGGGAAGGGGTCACCGATGCGGCGGAGGTGGGCTGGGTGACTTCGAAGGTGATCTGGAGCGCCCCCCACAGGATGACCGTGGCACAGACGACGACGATGAGCCCTGGCGCGGTGGACTCCAGCGCGGCCCTGGCGGGAGTCGTGGAGTTCGGCGTGGACACTGTGCCGGTGAGCTTGAACAGCCCTTCGGCCCCAATCAGGAAGAGACCGAACCCCAGCCCCGCGAAGCCCATGGCGATGAACATGGCGACGCAGCTCAACAGGAGGCGCAGGATCAGGGGATTGGGCGAGGTGTTCAGCGAGCTGTTGATGACCACGAAACACAGCACACCGGCGGCGGCCAGCGCGCCGATGACGATGATGGCCGCGACGATGAGCCCCGCGAGCGCAACCTTGCTCCCCGCGGCCCCCAGGGCTTGAACGCTGGCTGGCGCCGCGACGGTGCCGGGGAGCGGCAGGGGGCTGTCCGTGCGCTGCAGGGCCTGCGCAAGGCGTTGAATGGCATCATCGAGGCCCGCAGGTCCCTGCGCCTGCGGGGGTGGGGCAGCAGGTGCTCCACTCGTCACCACGGACTGTGACTCTGGCTGCGAGGCCATTTCCCCTCCCTCCAGATGGCAGACACCTGGAAGTCCGAGTCAATTAGAGCGCAGCCCTCGGGGTGGTATCAAGGCGCACAACGACCGGGCGACTGTCGTCGGGTGTCTGTCTGGGTTGACTCAGAGGCTTCGCGACGTGGCGCGGCATGGGACTGGAGACGACCTTCAAGAAGCGCGGGTCTTCGAGCCACTCGAGCGCGAAGACCCGCGGGATTGTAGGGCCGCGCAGCAACGCTCGAGGCACCCGAACCCAGCAGCAGAGAAGCCGTCTCTCATCGGTCTCCTACTCCGAACCGAAGACCTGCACGAGGTAGTGCTTCGAGAACGCCGTCCAGTCAGGGCTGTCGAAGAATGCTGCCTCGACCCAGTGGTGGATGAAACGCATGGCAAAGCCGCGCTGCAGATAGTCCTCGACGCCCACGGGCAGCGGACGGATCTCCCCGACTCCGTCGAGTGGCACGAAATGCAGCCGGTCGAGGACCCGGCCCGATTCCATTTCGAGGCAGACCGCGAACTCGGCCTCGCAGTAATCGAAGGGCGCGAGGCGGTCGAGCAGCTCACGCGCCTCCGGAAAGGAGCTGTACGGGTCGAGGAGTTCCGCGCCACGTCGGCCTTCGATGCCGTCGACGCATGTGGAAACAGGGAGGAGGTTCGCCTCTCCCCCGACGATGTCGAGCTCGCGGTCGAGGTACTCGATTGCGGCGCCTTGTTGCAGGCGCCATCGGATCTTCATGGAGTCAGCCTGCTCGTAGAAGCGCTTGAGTGCCGTGGGCAGTGTCAGGGTCTGTCGTACGCGGGCGAGATCGGCGCCATTGTGGCCATACGACAGCGCGCACCGACCCGCTTTCGCCACCGAGGAGGCCGCGAGAGGCGCGATGCAAGCATGGTATCGGTCGAAGACCGAATTATCGCTCATCGATGGATGATACGCGATCAGAGAAGGCCCGCACCGGCTGTTTCATGGGGGCGTTTGTCGACGCTCGGTCGGTTCGGTGGAACTCCGTCGCGGGCGGTCCACCCAGGAAGTCATCGAACACAGAGGCACGAAGGGTGGTTTGTCTGGAGGGACAGCCGCCGTCAGGGGTGTCTCGTAGGTGACAATGAAATGTCTTTGTCTTTTGGGGCGAAGAGACACCTGCGGCATGGTCCGGCCGAAAAGGGGCCCTATCCATGCTCGGAAGCCAAAGAATGCTGTGGTCGGTGGTCGCCATGGTTGTCCTCTCCAGCTCCCCGGCCGTCGCCTCCGAGTGGGAGGTGGACTCCAGTCACTCCTCCGTGGAGTTCTCCATCCGCCACCTTGTCTCCAACGTCCGTGGGCGCTTCGACAAGGTGGAGGGGACTCTCAGCCGCGACGACGCGGACCCCACTCAATCAAAGATGACGCTCACCATCGACGTCGCCAGCATCGACACCGGAGTCCCTGACCGGGACAAGCACCTCAAGTCTCCAGACTTCTTCGATGCCGCGAAGTTCCCGACGATGACCTTCAGGTCGACCAAGATTGGGAAGTCGACCGGGAAGGACGCATACGAGGTGACCGGCGACCTCACCCTGCATGGTGTCACCAAGCCCGTGACGCTCCAAGTCCAGGACCTGGGCTCCGTCAAGGGGCCGAAGGGGATGGTCCGGGGACTGGAAGCAACCGGCACCCTCAACCGCAAGGACTGGGGCATCACCTGGAACAACGCGCTGGATAGTGGGGGGACGATTCTGGGGGACGAGGTGAAAGTGCTCATCAACCTGGAGCTGAAGGAGAAGGCGCAAGCCGCGGCTCCGAAGAAGTGACAGGGAGAGGGAACGCATCCGTCACGCTCCCCACCCCTCACGACAAGACGGCGACCTGCTCCCTCGCCGTCTTGCACGCCACCGCCAGCCCTAATGTACCGCGGGCTGTTCTTCGCTCCCGGCCTGGGCCTCGTCCTCGGGAGCGGTGACGGCGAGCGCCTGCTGCTTCTCGCGCGCCTTCTCCAGCGCCTGGTCGATGCTGAAGCTCGCTGGGCGCTGACGAGGCGGGAAGGCCTGGAAGGTCTTCAGGAACTCGCCCACCAGGGCCTGCGCCGGCACGAGCACGAACCCGCGCTGGGCGAACCAGAGGTCGTAATACATCGACGCGTCGACGTCCGCCCGCTCGAACGGGTCGCTCCTCAGGTTGAACAACTTGGGGATGCGCATGTCGACGAACTTCTCCCGCCAGATCTCCAGGCCGTGCGCGCGCTGCTCCATGAAGTGGACCTTCCACTGGGCCACGCGCACCGCGACGAGGTCGCCGTCGTCGCTCCAGTAGAAGAAGCCCTTGCGCGGGTTCTCCTCGACGTCGCCCTTGAAGAAGGGCAGCAGGTTGTACCCGTCGATGTGGACCTTGAACGTCTTGCTCCCGGCCTTGTAGCCCTTCTTCAGCTTCTCCACGATGTCCGGCTCGCCCGCCGCGGCCACCAGCGTGGGGAGCATGTCGGTGTGCGAGAAGACTTCATTCGACACCGTGCCCGGCTCCAGCACCCCCGGCCAGCGGATGACACACGGCACCCTCCAGCCGCCCTCCCAGTTGGTGTCCTTCTCCCCTCGGAACGGCGTGCTGCCGCCATCGGGCCAGCTCATCACCTCGGCGCCGTTGTCCGTGGAGTACATCACGATGGTGTCCTTCGTGATGCCCAACTCGTCCAGCTTGTCGAGCAACTGCCCCACATGCCCGTCGTGCTCCACCATCCCATCCGGATACAGCCCCAGCCCCGTCTTCCCCTCTGACTCCTTGCGCAGGTGCGTGAAGACATGCATCCGCGTGGAGTTGAACCAGATGAAGAACGGCTTGCCCGACGTCTTCGAGCGCTCCATGAAGTCGAGGCACGCGGAGGTGAACTCGTCGTCCACCGTCTCCATCCGCTTTTTCGTCAGCGGGCCCGTGTCCTCGATGCGCTGCGTGCCGTCCGGATTCGCCCACGTGTGCAGGACGCCGCGCGGCCCGAAGCGCTTCCGGAACTTCGGGTCCTTGGGGTAGTCGGGGTTCTCCGGCTCCTCCTCCGCGTTGAGGTGATAGAGATTGCCGAAGAACTCGTCGAAGCCGTGGTTCGTGGGGAGGAACTCGTCGCGGTCTCCCAGGTGGTTCTTCCCGAACTGGCCGGTGACATAGCCCTGGGCCTTGAGCATCTCGGCGATGGTCGGGTCCTCGCCCTGGAGGCCCAGCGTGGCGCCAGGGAGGCCCACCTTCGTGAGCCCTGTCCGCACCGGCGTCTGGCCCGTGATGAACGCGGCGCGCCCCGCCGTGCAGCTCTGCTGCCCGTACCAGTCGGTGAATCGCGTCCCCTCCGCCGCGATGCGGTCGATGTTCGGCGTGCGGTACCCCATGGCGCCCTGGTGGTAGCAGCTCGGGTTGAACCACCCGATATCGTCACCCCAGATGATGAGGATGTTCGGTTGCTTCTTCGCCATGTCGATACCTCCACGCCTTGACGCAGTCGGGCACGGGAAACGTCCAGAAGTTGTGGTGTGACTGCATCCAGCGGGAGCCTCAGGCGGGCAGGGCCCTGTGCCTCTCCCTGTGTCAGGGCAGGCTGCCTGTTTCACGCCGCCCGCGCGACAGGCGCCCGGGCGCCGGCTCGCCCTGGAGGGTGAGGATACTCGCCCGCAGATGAGAGGCGTTGCGGGTCCGTTGTCGGATTCGCACGGGTAAGGGATTGGACGTAGAGGGTCATGTGGCTGGCGTCCGTGTGACAGTTGTTGTCGTCGAACTGGAAGTCATAGGAGCGAACCGTCTGCGTTCATCTCATTGAATGAGACGCCACCCCATCTCCAGGGTGAGCAGGGGTCCCTGACCGGCAAGGGGCTCGAGGGCATGACGCGCATGAGGATCTGGATTCGCTTCGTGGGGAGTGGTGCCAGCGGGATGCGTCCGAAGGTCATGGAGGCGCTGGCGCGGGTGGGCATCGAGCCGGAGTGCTCGGAGGGGACATCTCCCTTGGGCCTCGGGGTGCTGGTGTTCGATGAGGTGGGCCCGATGACGCTCGAGGCCGTGCGAGGTTGCCGGCTGCACGCGTCGACGCGGGTGCTGGCGGTGGCGACGACGGAGAAGGCGCTGGGGGAGGGCGCATGCTGGCGGCTGCTCCTCGAAGGGGCCGCGGATGTGATTGCCTGGGAGGGCGCTCATGACGCGGTGGCGGAGATCTCCGCCCGGCTGGAGCGCTGGCACGCCGTGGACAGGATCATCGACTCGCCCGGGGTGCAGCGGCGCCTGGTGGGGCGCTCGCCTTCGTGGCTCCCCGTGCTCCGTCAGATTGTCGAGGTCGCGACCTTCACGGACGCCTCGGTGCTGCTCCTCGGCGAGAGCGGCACCGGCAAGGAGGAGGTCGCGCGTCTCATCCACGAGCTCGACCGGCGTGCGCACAAAGGGGACCTGGTGACGCTGGATTGCACCACGGTGGTGCCGGAGTTGTCGGGCAGCGAGTTCTTCGGCCACGAGCGGGGTGCCTTCACGGGGGCCGCGGGCGTGCGGGATGGCGCCTTCGCCCTGTCGCATGAGGGGACGCTGTTCCTGGATGAAGTGGGAGAGCTTCCGCTGGCGCTCCAGGCGCAATTGCTCCGCGTGGTGCAGGAGCATTCGTACAAGCGCGTCGGCTCCAACACCTGGCAGCACGCGGACTTCCGGCTGGTCTGCGCGACCAATCGCGAGCTGAGCGAGGAGGTCACCCAGGGCTCCTTCCGCCGCGACTTCTTCCATCGCATCTCGAGCTGGGTCTGCCGGCTGCCACCGCTGCGCGAGCGGCCCGAGGACATCCTCCCCCTCGCGCTGCACTTCCTGCGGACGATGCGGCCCGACGTGGAGCTGGTCCTGGACCCGCGCGTGCGCGACTACCTGCTCCAGCGCAGCTACCCGGGGAACATCCGCGAGCTTCGCCAACTCATGGGCCGCATCTGCAAGCGGCACGTGGGCTCGGGGCCCATCACCGTGGGCGACATCCCCTCGGACGAGCTGCCGTCACTCGAAGGGCTCTGCGAGTGGAGGGACCAGTCCTTCGCGCGCGCCGTCCAGCACGCGCTGACGATGGGGATGGGGCTGAAGGAGATTGGCCGGAGCGCCTCGGAGATGGCGATTCGGCTGGTGCTCGCGGAAGAGGAGGGCAACCTCCAGCGCGCGGCCCGGCGACTGGGGGTCACGGACCGCGCGCTCCAGCTCCGGCGCGCGCAACAGGAGGACTAGCGAAGCGGGATGTTCCTCAGCGCCTGGGCGGCCTGGCGTCCCCAGGTGCTGTGGGGGAACAGGCCGGGGAGGGTGGACAGGTCGTCGTCAGGGCCCTCCTCGACGAAGCCCGGGTTGCGCAGCGTGCCCGTGCGCACGACGCCCACGCGTGGCAGGGCCTGGCAGAGGGCGCGTTGCACCTGCTTGCGGGCGCGTGGCGTGTTGGGCTGGAGCCTGGCGAACCAGAGGGTGAGGGGCCGGAGCAGCCGCCCTCCCCGACGTGTGAAACCCATCTGGTAGAGCGAGGACAGCCGCTCCCTCCAGTGCTCCTGGAAGTGGGGCGTCGCACCCACGAAGAGCGGGCGTCCCTCCTCTTCCACGACGTACACCCCGCCACCGTCAGGGAAGCGGGTGAACGGATATCGCTCCACCGTCACCTTCGACCACGAGATGCGCGGCCCGGACGTGAGGAGCTCCTCTTGCGTATCGGGCTCGGTGGGCTCATCCCCGGGCTCCTCCGGCACGTCGTCCACCGGTGCGTCATCTTCGTACGGAGGCGGCTCGGGCGGAGGCGCGGAGCCACCCGACGCGGTGTTTCGCGGTGGCGGTGGGGGTGGTGGCGGGCTCGCCTCGGGTGGAGGTTCCGGAATCGGCTCCACCACGAGGGGCAGCCGAGGTCCCACCCCCAGGAAGCGCCACGGCCGATGCCGAGGCCAACGCCGCTTCGGGTTCGGCTTCCACAGTCCCCGGCCCGCCTTCGCCGCGACGCGCTTCTTGCTGCCCGCGCGCCGGGTGGTGGTGACCCGAACTCCTCCCGGGCGGCGGTCCGTGCTCGCGGCCCTCGTGGTGCCCCGCGGCTTGCGCTGGGGCGCTGTGCGAGGCCGCTGGATGAAGGACTCCTCCGTCCCCTCGCGCGCTCGCGTGTCTTCACCTTCATGCCACTCGTTCATGACGTGTCCTCTCGTGATGTTCGTCGTGGAGCGCCTCGGTCAGGAGGTCCACGGCTTGGGTCAGCTCCGGCGCGCCGTGCCGGGTCGTGAGGATGAAGCTCACCGAAACCTCCGGCCCGCAGCGTGAGCGCTGGAGCACGGTGCGAACGCCCTTGTGCCGCAGCCGCTCGTGGACCCGGCGCGAGTCCACCCCCGAGGGCAGCAGCACCCTCTGCACGGGGAACGGCCCGCCCAGGGCGCTCAGCCCCGCAAGCCGCAGTCGCTCGCGGAAGTGGGCCACACGCTGGGCCAGCGCGCGGCGAAGGGCGTCCCCCTCCCGATGATTGATGGCGAGGGCCCGCTGCGCGGCATGCAGGTCCGCGACCGACGGTGGACTGCAATGCACACGCGTCTCTCCGCGTGCCTCGATGCGAGCCACCACCCTGGCATCCCCCGCCACCGCCGCCATGGGCACCCCCAACGCCTTCGCCAGGGAGCCGCACCACAAGAGATCCGGCCCTTGAAGCCCTTCCCATCGCAGCGAGCCCCCACCGCCCACCCCCAGCGGCAAGCCCCTGTGCCGTCGCCCGAGCACGCCCACGGCCTGGGTGTCATCGACGATGAGCAGCCCTCCATGCGCACGGACCAGGTCCAGGTACGCCTCGAGCGGCGCCAGCTCCCCGCAGCCCGGACACCAGCCATCGCAGACCACCACCGGCAGGCGCCCCGGGTCCAACGAGAGGATTCTCCGCGCCAGGCTCTCGGGCGAGTGGTGGTGGAACCCGCGCGCGGGAACGCCTCGCGCGGCCATGGTCTCGATGCCCCACTTCGCTATCGGATAGGCGCCGTCGTCCCAGAACAAGGAGACACGGCGCCCCTCCAGCCCGCTGAACACATCCCAGAACACATGCAGCGTGGACCGGGAGAGCAGCGCGCGGTCACAGCCCACCAGCTCCGCCAGGTCGCGCTCCGTCCTGGCCACGGAGGCGGGCTCTTCAACGACGGCGGGCGCGCCCAGGGTGAGCTGCTCCCAGGGCTCGAGCGTCCGGCTGGCATGCACCAGCCCCAGGTAGAGCGAGGAGGTGAAGTCGAGCACGGGCGTCGAGCTCCCTACCGCCTGCGCTGGCTCGCGAGCCGATTGCGCAGGTGGACCGAGGGCGGCACATCGCGCTCGGACAGCCGCTGCGGGTCGGTGAGCTCCACGGTCAGGTCCACGCCCGTGACGGCGCGATACGCGTGGATGTAGCCCTGGATCTCCGGCCGCCAGTAGCGCGCCCAGTTCGCGGCCTGGGCCGGGTCGGTGGAGATGCTCCAGCCGCCGTAGCGCACCGAGAGCAGCACCTGCTCGCCGAAGACCCCCAGCTCGTGGAAGTGCACGGAGCTGATGTCCGTCCAGCCCTGGAGCGTCTTCATCGCATCCACCCGGTCCATCCACGGCTCGGGGTAGGGGACCATCACCCGGCCGCCGAGGAACTCGCGCATCTCCGGGCGCGCCAACAGCCACTGCTGGATGAGCATCTCCTGCCGTGCCGTCGACGGCAGGTCCCCGAACTGGTTGTGGGCCCCTTGCGCCAGCAGGTAGTGCGTCTCCTTGAGCGCGTTGAGCACCGGGAAGCCGTCCGACACCACGGTGGTGTCGTCGTCCTTGCGGAAGAACTGCACGCAGAGGTGGAGCAGGTTGTGGAAGGCCTCCAGGAACTTGGAGCGCCGGTCCGCCGTGCGAATCCCCGCCACCGCCTTGCCGTGCAGCGTGATGCCGTATTCGTGGTCGTACTCGTACGCGCGGCGCACGACGCTCAGGCGGCGCTGCTCATCCTGGAAGTAGCCCCACAGCACGCTGTTGAGCGGCCGCAGCGGGTCGATCTCCATGTTCGCCAACGGGTCTCTCAGGCCCGGGCCGCGCACGTTCTGGAAGCGCTGGCTGATGGCGTTCACCGACTGGACCAGCATTCCCTCCTCGTGCCAGTAGTTCCAGATGAGCTCCAGGAGGAGCGGCTGGCTCAGCTTCTTCTGGAGGGCGTCGTAACAATTCGAGACGTCGTCGTCGGTCAGGTTCGCCGGCACGATGAACGGCAGCTCGGGGAACTTGTTGCGGATGAGCGCCAGGTACGGGAGCGCTTCCTCCGTGCTCCCGTTCACGTTGACCAGGTAGTCCGACCAGAGGGTGGGGAACTCCTTGTTGGGCAGCGGTCTGCCCAGTCGGCCTCCCTCCTCCACCGGGTCCAGGGTCTTGAGCATCTCCTCGAACTTCACCAACACGCCGGTGTTCACCACGAGGAAGCTCTCGGTCAACGCCCGCAGCTTCCGGAAGATGTCCACTCCGGAGAGTCGAGGGCGGTGTGTCGACGGCGGCGTGGGGGTCGAGTTGGAGCCCGGAGACTCGAAGAGCCTCGTGTCGACGAAGTTGCTGTAGTTGGTGAAGGACAGGTTGTTGGACGTCTTCCGGATGACCATCCAGAGGATGGCGTCGGTGGTGTATGGGTGCTGCGTGCGCTGCAACCCCACGCGGACGAAGTTGTCGGAGCCGTCATTCAGCGCGAGCGGCTTGATTTCGTTGATGGCCTCGCGGACCGCCTGTCGGACATCGGGGACACCGCCGGCGAGCGCGAGCACCCGCTGCTTGGCCTCCGCGATGGAGGAGGGGTCCTCGTTGAGGTCGCGGGTGTACTCGCGCAGCGTGACGCGCACGGTGACTTCGCGCTCCTGCGCCATGGGCGGCAGCGTCCAGGTGGTGGCGGCCTCGACGTCGGCGCCTCGGAGCTGGACCTGGCGGGGCGTGACGGTGCCTTCGTCCACGCTCCATTCGAAGACCCGATGCGCGGCCTCGGGGTTGGGGGAATCCGCGGTGGCGGTGAGCGTCACCTGGGCGCCGGAGGGTCCTGGGGTGACGGTGGTGCGAGAGACGACGAGTGTGACGCGAGGCATGTTCTTCCTCCAAAGCTAGATGACGGAGTTGCGCGGCAGCGCAGGCGCCTGGAGCGCCGACGCGAGAGCCCGTGACTTGGAGAGCGAGGCGCAGGTCTCGGACGCGTCGAGCGTGCTGCGCAGCGCCCAGTACTTGAGAAGCTCGGCCAGGACCTGGCTCTCCTCCTCGGGGGAGAGCACGCCATCGGCCCTGGCCTGACCGATGACCGCGAACACCAACGACGGCGGCGACTCCTGGATGCCGGAGCGCTTCTGGCGCCACTGCCGGTAGAGCGCGCCGAGCCGCGCCGGCTGCCGCTCCTGTGTCTTCAAGACCTCCGCGAGCGTGTGGCCTCGCAAGGCCGCGGGGCGGTGCTCCAGGAGGAACCGCACGAAGCGAGGCAGGCTGGCCTCGAGCAGCGCCAGCGTCTCCCGCGAGCGCTCGGACGCCCCGCGCACGGGATAGAACTCCTCCCACAGCCGGGCCAGCCGCGCCCACTGGGGATGGGGAAACAGCTGCGCGCCCAGCTCGCAGCTCAGCTTCACGCGAATCCATGGGATGGGGTGCGGGTCGTCCGTGGTGAGCCGGAACACGAACGGCCTGGGCAGGCTCACCACCCCCATCAGTCCCACCGTGGACGTGACGCCCACGCGGGCCACGGACCAGACATCGGCGATGACCTCTGAAATCCATCGCTCCCACAGCCCGAAGGCGAAGGCTTCCCCGAGCGTGTCGTGCGTCAGGCCGCGCAACGCCATGCGCACCGACGCGACCAGGTCGAGCAGGGCCGCGCCCTGGTGGCCCACCTCGTGGAAGAGCGAGGAGGCGAGGCTGCTGCCAATCATCCGCTCACGTGGGATGCGGATGAGGGCGGCGGGGTTGTCGCCACCGCCGGGCAGGCGGGTGCGTGCGCGCCGGATGGCGGCGCCAGGGCCTCGGGCCAGGTAGCAGATGACGGGTGGGGCGTCGTAGTAGCCGGGCAGCTCCAGCGCGTCGCGAGAGAGCACGTCCAGCCCGGCAAGCCACACGCCGCTCTCCGCCTCGCTGCGCTGGCTCAGGGCCTCGCTGAAGATGTCGAAGTGCGACAGCACGACGTTGAAGCGCAGTCGCAGGAAGGTGAAGCGCCGCTGGGCCTCCGCGGGTGGTGCCCAGCGGCCTTCTGGGCCTTCCACCCAGGCGATGTACTGGTGGAGTTGGGTCCGCAGCTCCCGGCGCCCCTGGACCAGGTAGCGCTCCACCGCGGCCTGGGCCGCCATGGAGAGCGTGGCGGCGGGCACCATGGTCTCCGACATGGCGAAGGACTTGATGCGCTCCAGCCGGGTGAGCAGGGCGCGAGCCTCCTGCGACAACATCCAGGAGGCGAAGGAGCTGGCGGCCATGGCGGGCTAGACTCCGTGGAGGATGATCTTGTTGCCCTTGCGCACCCAGCGGCCGCTGGTCGCCGTGCCCGCGCGTGGAGGCGTGGCGGCGCCCGCGAGCCCAGGGGCATAGCGCTGGATGGCCTGCTGCATGGCCGCGCCCACCGCCTGCTGCGGCGAGGCGCCTTCCCCCGCGGAGAGCGCCGCGCGAGAGGCATTGCCGGCGAGTCGCACGAACTGCTTGGCCACCTCGAACTCGCGGTCCTCCTGGCTCAGCCCCTCCAGCTCCAACCCGAAGGCCTGGCCCACGCGCTGGCCCAGCTTGCCGCCGACGGCGCCGCCCAGCCCGGGGAGCACCATGTTGCCGACGGCGCGACCTCCGGCGACGAGGCCCTGCTTGGCCAGGCTCTTGAGCTTCGCGCCCAGCGCCTGACCCGTGGGGCTGGACACCACCTTGCGGATGGCGGAGCCCGCCTTCTTGATGAGGCTGCCCAGGAACTGCTCGAGCTCCTGGTCATTGCCCACCTCCAACAACTCCATGGCGAGCTCGTTCAGCTCGCTCTCGTTGAACACCTCCCCCCATTCCTCCTCGGTGTTGAACTCGAACTCGAACGACTCGTCTTCCTGCTCCTGGTAGGTACGATCCACGTCATGCATGGGTCAGGTCCTCGTGTGGTGGCCCGGCAGATGTGGCCGCCGGTTGAGGAGGGCCGTAGCAGCGCGTGTGCCAGCCTTGGAGGACGCCGTGTTCCCTCTGGGCGCGAGGCCCCCCGGCGCGAAGCGCGCTTCGGTGGCGGGGGCGGGCGGGGATATCCAGCGAAGGGGGCTTCGGTGCCTGCCCCGGCAGGAGGCAGGCGGGCCTTGAACGAAGCCCGCAACCCATTCCGTCCTCGAGGCCCCGAATCGTCTACTGTGGGCGGCCTCGGAAAGGTCGGTGGTCAGTCCATGGGTGGTGGTCGTGTGCTCTCGCCAGTGCTTCTCGTCGGTGCCGGAACGGGGGAGGCCACGTGCGGCATCCTCTACCTGGCGAGCTACCTGCGCCGAGGAGGCATCGAGGCCTTCGTCCGCCTCTACGACGGTGACGAGACGCCCGCCGAGGTCGTGCGCTCGCTCGAGAGCCTGGTCCGCCGGGTGCGCCCGAAGCTGGTGGGCATCAGCCTCAAGTGGTTCCACCACGTCGACCGCGCGCTGCTCATCGCCCGGACGCTGCGGAAGATAGACCCGTCGATTCGCGTCGTCATGGGCGGCAACTCCGCGTCGTACTGGTGGCGCGAGCTGAGCACCTATGACTGCATCGACTACGTCGTCCTGGGCGACGGCGAGGTGCCGCTGCTCTCCATCTGCCAGGGCAACCCCACGCCACCCAACTGCGTGACGCGGACTCCGGATGGAAAGCCCACCCGGCTGCCCCTGGGCTACGTGCAGGGCGCGACCAACAGCGAGGACATCTACTACTCGCACTTCGACGAGCTCTTCCTGAGCCAGATCGACTTGAACTCCTTCTCGGGCTGGGTCGCGCCGGGCAAGGGCTGCGGAGAGAACTGCCTGTATTGCGGCGGGGCCCGTGGCAACCAGAAGGCCGCCTTCGGCCGCGCGAAGCCCTTCCTGCGGGCCGAGGAGAGCGTCCGCAAGGACCACCAGGAGATTGCCTCCCGGACGTGGCAGATGCGCTACGACTTCGCGGGCAGCTCGGCGGAGTTCCTCGGGAGCACCTGGGCGGGCGTGGACCTGTCGCGCCACTGCTGCACGTACTTCCTCTGGGGCGTGCCACGCATCGAGCTGGTGGACGCGCTCGCTCGCACGTTCGAGCGCGTCTACATGGTGGTCGACATCGGCTGCTTCTCGGAGCAGCAGCGCCTGGAGCAGATGAAGCGCGGCCTGCTCAAGCCCTGCGCGAAGGACGCCGAACTCATCGCGCTCATCGAAGGCAGCCGCCGCCACCCGAACCTGTCCGTCGAAATCTCAGGCATCGGAGGACTGCCTTTCGCCAGCCAGGCAACGCTCGCCGAAGAGGTGAAGCTCGTGGAGCGCATCATCGACCTGGACTGCGTGATTGGCTATCAGCGGCTCGAAGCACAGCCGGGCGCGCTCGTCACCGAGCACCCCGCGCGCTTCGACATGGTGAGCGAGGCGAAGACCTTCACCGAGTTCCTCGACTACTTCGAGCGGCGCGAGCCGGGCGACGTGTCGGTGCCGATGATTCGCTTCAAGGACGCGAAGCTGGAGGCCGCGGTGCAGCGCACCTCCGACCAGGTGGACGCGATGGCCTGGAAGCACCGCGACACCCGGCGGAACGTGAGCGTCAACGGCCGCACCCGGCTGGTGAACACCGCCTCCGCGGCGCGGCGCTTCACCCTGGGGGACTGGTTGGGCAGCCACCGCGCGCCCGCGCGAGTCGCCGGAGAAGAAGTGACGGTCGTCCGCTCCGTGGACGGCATCACCCTGAGCTGCGCGCCCACGCTGCAACCTCGCAAGTTCTCCGACCCCGCCCTCGTGCAAGGCGAGGATGGCGCCATCCTGCTGGCGGCGCTCGGTACCTTCGCGCGACCCACCACGGTGTCGAGCGCGGTGAGTCAGCTCGGCGCCAAGGTGCGGTTGGACCCGCATTCCGCCAAGGAAGTGATTGACCATCTGGTGGATGGAAAATTCCTCCAACCCGCGTGACTTGATGTGTCGTTGACGGGCGCCCACGCCCGGCGCGCAAGATGGGGACATGAAGACATTCATGTCGGGTTGGGTTTCCCTCCTCGCCGTGGCGGTGCTGTCATCCCCGAGTGACGCGGACGCCGTCAGCCGAAGCTCCGCGTCGTCCACCGTCTCCGGTCTCCCCAATGGCTCTTTCGAGACCCCCGCGCTGCCTGCCTCGCCGGGATATCAAATCGCGCCCGCGGGGTCGGGCTGGACGTTTGTGAATGGCGCGGGCCTCTCGCGCAACAACACGGCCTTCACCTCGGGCAACCCCGCCGCTCCGCAAGGCGCCCAGGTGCTGCTCCTCCAGGGTGTGGCCTCCGCTTCCCGGACCTGGAGCCTGCCCGCGGGTGCGTATGTCTTCAGCTTCATGGCGGCGCAGCGAGGCAACCTTCCCAGCACACAACAACTGGAGCTTCGGGTGGATGGCAGCCCGCGCCAGTCCTTCACCCCCACGGGAGCGACGTACCAGCGCTTCACCTCGGCGCCCCTCTTCCTGACGTCCGGCTCCCACACGGTTGCCCTGCACGGGCTCAATCCCCAGGGCACGGACAGCACGGCCTTCGTGGATGACTTCAGTGTGACGCGCGTGCGGGACGTCGCCCTCTCGGGCTTCGAGTCCCCCGCGCTGCCCGCCTCCCCGGGCTATGTCTATGCACCCGCGGGAGGGCCGTGGAGCTTCGGGCCCGGCGCGGGCCTGAGCCGCAATGCCACGGCCTTCACCGTGGGCAATCCCGTGGCGCCGGAGGGCGGTCAGGTGTTGTTCCTCCAGGGCTCGTCCTCGGCAACCCTCAATGTGGCGGTGCCGCGCGGCTACCACCGCTTCCGCCTCAAGGCGGCGCTCCGGGGCACCGACCCGACCCAGCCTCCGGCCAAGGACATCGTCATCGCGGTCAACGGGACGCAGGTGGGGCACTTCCGGCCGACGAGCACGCAGTACGTGGAGCAGGTCTCCACGGTGCTGTGGCTGGAGGCGGGCACCGTCACCGTGCGGCTGACCGGCGTGGACACGCGCCCGGGTGACCACACGGGCCTGGTGGATGACCTGCGCCTGGAGTCGGTGCACGACTGGAAGGACCCCCTGGTCTGGGGTGGCACGGTGCCCGGTCCCAGCGACGACGCCACCGTGGGCCTGGGCAGCGCCGTCTGCATGGACGGTGTCCTCACCCCCCGGAGCATCACGGTGGGCGGGGAGTTGCTGGGCGTGCAGAACCGGGACGTCGATGTCACCACGCAGTACGTGATGGTGATGGGCGTCGGCTCGCTGCTGGAGTTGGGGCAGGAGCGCACGCCCTATCCCTCCCAGGCGACCTTCACGCTCAACGCCACGGACACCCAGCTCGACGTCATGGGCATGGGCAACAACTTCCTGGGGGCCATGGGGAGTGGAACCCTCCACCTGCACGGAGAGGAGCGGGTGAGCTGGACGCGGCTCTCGCAGAGCGTGGCGGCGGGCGCCACCGACATCTTCCTGGCGCAGCCGGTGGACTGGCGGGCCGGTGACAGCATCGTGGTCGTGTCCAGCCACACGAACTGGAACGAGGCCGAGCAGCGCACCATCGCCACCGTGCACCCGGGCGGCACGCGGGTGACCTTGTCGAGCGCGCTCGCGTTCGCGCACTCCGGCGTGGTGAAGACGTTCGCTTCGCCCACCCGGAGCTGGACGGCGGACCTTCGCGCCGAGGTGGGCCTGCTCACCCACAACATCCTGGTGAAGGGGCACGCGACGCTCGCCAACGCCTCGGGGTTCGGCGGCCACATCATGGTCATGGGCCAGTCCCGCGCGTACGTCAGCGGCGTGGAGTTGGCCAACATGGGGCAGAAGGCGAAGCTGGCGCGGTATCCCTTCCACTGGCACATGCTGGCCGAGGTGGGGGAGGGGCAGTACTTCCGGAGCTCCAGCGTCCACCACTCCTACAACCGGGCCATCACCATCCACGGCACGGAGAGCACGCGGGTGGAGGACAACTTCTTCTATGACCACATCGGTCATGGCGTGTTCCTGGAGGACGGCAGCGAGCGCTTCAACGTCATCAAGGGCAACGTGACGCTGCTCACGCGCAGGCCCAAGGTGGGCGAGGCCGTCACCCCGTCCGACAACGAGCTGGATGTCATCCAGAACCGCACGCCGGCGAGCTATTGGATCACCAACCCGGAGAACACCTTCGAGGACAACGTCGCGGCGGGCACCCAGGGCACGGGCTTCTGGTTCGCGTTCCCCACGAAGCCCATGGGGGCCTCCGAGAACCACCCGCGCTTCAGGGACCTGAAGCCCGACTCCCGGCCGCTCATCTCCTTCAAGGGCAACAGCGCCCACAGCACCATGTCCGGGTTCGACGTCTTCGACAGGCTGTCCTCCGGCCACTCCATCGTGCCCAACTGGGGCTGGAACGACGCGAGCCCGCACGTCATCGAGGACAGCACCTGGTACGCGAACTCGCTGGGCATCTACACCGGCATCGGCGCGGGAGGGCCGACCGAGAACCTCATCTTCCGGAACAACGTCCTGGTCGACAACGTGGTGGGCTCCATGCTGGCCAGCTACAGCGTCGTCGAGCAGAGCGTGTTCGTGGCGGACTCGGGAGCGAGCCTCCTCCCCGGCAGCGTCGAGCGCTTCGCCTACCGCGTGTATGACGGCGCGGGCCAGGTGCGCGACTCCCACTTCATCGGCTGGGATGCCGCCAACGCGAACCTCCTCATCAACACGGGCGCGGCCACCAAGCACCCCAACCACGTGTTCACGAACAACACGGTGGCGCCCGCGGGGCCGCCGCGCATCCGCCTGGAGAACTTTGATATCCCGCCGACAAAGGACACGCACGCCAACCACCCCGGGCATCCGCGCTACTGGTCCATCGCGGTGCGCGACGTCACGGGCGGCGTCAGCGGAAAGCCCAACACGACGATTGTCTCCAGCCACCCGTTCATGCGCGTGGGGGACGAGTATCGCCCGGCCAACTGGGTGAACACGTACCGCGGTGACCACCGGTTCGTGCTGTCCCTGCTCACCTACCGAGAGGCGTTCCCGGACACCCCCAACATCACCTGCACACGCGAGAAGGCGGGGACCCCCACGGCCCACGTCTACTACGTCGACGGGTATCGCGAGTGGCACCAGCTCCCGTTCATCGTCAACGAGGGTTTCGAGTACACCTATGCCTATGAGTCGCTCCCGCCGGGGAAGCTGGTGACGATGACGATGGCGGACGCCTCGGTGGGCGACTTCTACGTCGCGCGCTTCAAGGACTTCGGGAGGCTGGGAGGACTGGGGTTCTTCTCCAATCAGGCGAGCTTCACGTCGCACGCCTCACTCGCCAGCCTGCGTTCCGCCGCGAGCTCGGGGTACTACGTCCAGCCGGGGGGCGACGTGTACGTCAAGGCGGTCGCGACGGGGAAGAGCCAGGGCTTCCAGCTCTTCTGGACCACCGACTTCGGGGTGCCGCCGCTCGACACGGACGGGGACCAGGTGACGGATGCGGTGGAGATCAGCCGAGCCCGCCACCCGTTCGATGCCGCGGACCTGCTGGCGGGGTTCGACACCGCTGGCGACTTCGAGGGCTGGTCCACCTTCGCCAACCTGGGCGGGCAGGGTGTGGCGGGAGGCGTGTTCACGGGCACCTCCACCGGGAACGGAGACGCGATGGTCGTCAACAGCGCCTTCAACTTCGCCGCCAGCCGCGTCCCGAGGATTCAGGTCCGCATGAAGGCGAGCCAGAACACCGGGGTGCAGCTGTTCTTCGCCACGGACACGCAGCCGGGCTTCGCCGCCGGGCGCGTGGCCACTGTCGGGTACACCGGCGGCGGCGCCTATCAGGTGGTGACGTTGGACATGGCGGGAGTGCCCGGCTGGTCGGGCACCATCACGGACCTTCGCCTGGACCCGGTGTCGGGCGCGGGCATCCAGTTCGACATCGACTCGATTCGCGCCGTCGGGCCGTAGTCCTCAGGGGGCGGGCCTGCACTCCGTGCCGGCCTTCACCGCGGCGCGGAGCAGGTCGCGCATGCCCGTCGCCAACTGGGTCGTCTCCAGCCCCGCGATGGCCACGCTGACGTCGAGCTCGGGGCACACCTGGCGCGCACCTGCGTCCGCTTGGCTGGCTACACGCCCAGTCACCTGGCGGAGGCCCTGTACCCGGGGGCATGAGACCCGCCACGTCAGGGGCGGGAGCGATACTTCCGAGGGAGCAAGGGGAGTCCATTCTCCGCTCTGGAAAATGGCGGCCGGAAGGTATGAGGAACACCCATGAGTGACGAGCGCACACCTGCCGAGCCCGAAGTGATGGAGCCCACGTTCTGGAGGAAGAACGGCTGGGCGGCCCGGGTCATCAAGAACGAGGAGGATGACGGCTGGGCCGTGGAGATCCGCAAGCAAGGGATTCCCGAGCCCGTCCTCATCAGCCCGTGGGTGATGGGCCGCGACAAGAAGAACCCCAAGCCCTTTGATGCGCCCGCGTTCGCGACCTTCGTGAAGACGGCCTCGGAGGTCCTCGACCGCTCGGCTCGACAGCGCGACCAGGCCCTGACCAAGAAGCTCTCCATCGCCTGGGAGGGCCGCTGGTACGAGGTCCGGCTGGAAATCGTGGCGGATGAGTACGAGCCCCACGCGATGCTCTCGGCCATCGACGACGCGGGGGCGACAGTCGCCAAGCATCGCGTGGCCATGAACTTCAAGTTCACCCGAGATGTCGCCAACGCATGGGCGCGCAACGGCTTCCCCGAGCCCTGACGCAGGTGGGCGTCTGGTGAGGCGGTCGTCCGCATCTGGGATGGGGCTGTAGCGGAGGCGGGAATCGCCCGAGCGACTTCGGACACGGGACTAGACTGGGCGGAACGACGGCCATCCGTGCCCGAAGGAGTGCTCGATGCCACAGCATCGCTTCAGCCGCAGTGAGTTCCTCTCGTTGACCCGCCTGCTCGCGGGGACCGCGTTGCTGTCGACGGTGTCGCAGGCCGCGACGCCCGCGCCTCCGAAAGCCGGCAAGCCCGCTCCCACCTGGCCGACCCACGCGGAGTTCGACGCGATTCGGCGCGCCTGCCGCGGCTCTCTCGCGGGAAAGGTGGCCCAGGACCCCGCTTCGGAGCTCATCGCCGTCGGCGAATGGATGCGAGGGCAGGGCGTCGGTGGCGACTTCTACGGACAAGGGGCGCTGATTGAGTCCTTCGAGAAGAAGCTCGCCACGATGCTGGGCTTCCCCGCGGGCTGCTACATGCCCACGGGCACCATGGCCCAGCTCAGCGCCCTGCGAATCTACGCGGACGCGCACGGCAATCGGAACGTGGGCCTCCATCCGTCCTCGCACCATGTGCTGCACGAAGACAGCAGCCATGTCGTCCTGCACGGCCTGCGCGACATCATCCTCTCGCCCTGGACACGTCCCCTGCTCGCCGCCGATGTCCGGGACTCGCCGGACACCCTCGGGAGCGTCAGCGTCGAGCTGCCGGTGCGCTGGCTGGGAGGACAGCTCCAGACGTGGGAGCAGCTCGAGGAGCTCAAGCGGACCTGTCGCGGCAAGGGCGTGAAGCTGCACATGGATGGGGCTCGCCTCTGGGAATGCCAGCCCTTCTACGGCCGCCCGCTCGCGGACATCTGCAAGGGGTTCGACTCGGTCTACGTGTCCCTCTACAAGCGCATCGACGCACTGGGTGGCGCCATGCTCGTGGGGAGCGAGGACTTCATCCGCGAGGCTCGCGTGTGGCGCCACCGGCACGGTGGCAACCTCTTCCACCACTATCCCTACGTCGCCTCGGCGGCGATGCGCCTGGACGGCGCGCTCAAGGGGCTGCCCGCGTTGGTCGGCCGCGCGAAGACGTTGAGCGAGGCCCTGGCCGCGGACCCCCGGCTGACGGTGAACCCACGTCCCGCCCAGACGAACATGTTCCGCCTCTTCCTTCGAGGCGACGCCCAGGCGCTCTCGCTGCGCGCCCTGACCCTGGCGAAGGAATCGCGCATCTGGCTTGGACACTTCGGGCCCACGCGCGTGCCCGGAATCGTCGACGCCGAACTCGAGGTCACCGAAGGGCTGGGTGACGTCACCGACGCGGAGGTCGTCCAGGCCTTCCGTCGACTCCTCGACGAGGCCGCGTGACGTGACACGCCCAGGCACCTGGCGAAGGCCGGGTGCCCGGGCGGGTGAGGCGGACTACTCGACGGAGACGACCTTGTCCTCGTCGTTGAACTTCACCTGCACCTTGGTGAACTTGCCCTTCCAGTAGAACCAGGTGTTGGAGTTGTACGTCGGCGTCTCATGCGGAGGCGGCGGGCCCCACGCCATGCGCACGGCGGCGCGGGACATGCCCGGCACCACTTCCGACGCGGAGACCTTCTTGCGGTCCTCGGCGGACAGGGACTCGAGCTTGGAGGCCTGGTCCTGCTCCGCGAACGACGCCTTGAACAGGAACCAGGTGTCCGCGCCGGAGCGGTCGTCGTTCTCGAACGTGAACTCCTTGCCCGTCTCCACGATGCGGAACTTCACCTTGGAGGAGCCCTTGTCCAGCACCTCGATGCGGGTGTTGAACGGGATGATGGGACCCTTGCGGTAGTTCACCCAGGACAGGGTGGCGTCGTCGAAGTGGAAATTCGCGGTGGAGAAGAAGAACGTCGGCTCCGGGGGCGGCGGCGGGGCGGACGGCGCGGCAGCGGGCGCCGGGGCGGGCTCGTCACCGTAGGAGATGACCTTGCCGTCCGCGTCGAACACCACCTCGAACGTGGAGAACTTCGAGCTCCAGTAGGTCCACTTGCTGCTGCCGAACGTCGGCGTGCGGTGCGGCGGCGGCGGACCCACCGTCAGCAGCACGGCCTCGCGAGTCATGCCCTTGGCCAGCTCCCCGGCCTTGACCTGCTTCTGCTCCTCGGGCGTCAGCGCGGCGATGCGCTCGGCGGGGTCCTTCGGGCCGAAGAACGAGGGGAACATCTCCTCGGCGTCTTTTCCCAGGCTCTTATGGGATACGAAACTGAACTTGGCGCCCGTCTCGACGACGCGGCACTCCACCTCGTCGTCGTCCTTGTCCAGGACCTCGACCTTGGTGCCGACGGGAATCACCAGACCCTTGTTCCGGTAGTTCACCCCGGAGACCTGCTTCTTGTTGAGCACGAAGTTGGCCTGGGCGTAGACCACCTCGGCTTGAGCACTCAACGCCATCAGCAGCCCCACGCTCAGCAGGGTGCCGAGAACGTTCCTTCGAAACATCATGTAGACCCTCGGATGTTCAGCAACTGGGTTGTAGGTGTCCTGTCGGAATTGTCGCAAGGACACCGCGCGCGCTCAAGACGATGGGCGCCCGCTCGGAACCCGGAGGCTCCGGGCGGGCAGCGCGCTACCCACGCCGCGCTGAGAACGGAGGCGCGGCGCGGGTATTCACCCACGTTCTGCTGTTCCGCTTCAGGCCGTGTGGCCTTCCGCCGGGAGCGGCTCCTGGGGCGGCGCCGACGCGAGGACCTGAGGGGGACTGGAGACCTGCTTGGAGCGGCTCCGGTCGAACCAGGAATACACGGTGGGTAGCACCAGCAGTGTGAGCAGGGTGCTGCTGAAGAGCCCGCCGATGACGACGGTGGCCAGGGGCTTCTGCACCTCCGCGCCGGCGCCGGTGGAGTACGCCATGGGGAGGAAGCCCAGGGAGGCCACCAGCGCGGTGGTGAGCACCGGGCGCAGCCGCAGGTGGGCGGCGTCGTGGGCCGCCTGGACCGCGGAGAGTCCTTCCTGTCGCAGCTTGCGGATGGAGGAGACGAGCACCAGCCCGTTGAGCACCGCCACGCCGAACAGCGCGATGAACCCCACCGCCGCGGAGATGGACAGCGGCATGCCGCGCGCGAGCAGCGCCAGCAGTCCGCCGGTAATCGCGAACGGGATGTTGAGGTAGATGAGCAGCGCGGGCCTCACCGCGTTGAACGTGGCGTAGAGCAGCACGAAGATGAGCAGCAGGGTGAGCGGCACCACGAAGGCCAGCCGCCGCGAGGCCGACTGGAGGTTCTCGAACTGGCCACCCCAGTCCACCCAGTAGCCCGAGGGCAGCTTCACGTCGCGCGCGATGACCGCCTGCGCCTCCGTCACGAAGCCCTGGAGGTCTCTTCCGCGCACGTTGGCTTCGATGGTGAGGCGCCGCTGGATGTTCTCCCGGCTCACCTGCGCGGGGCCTTCCTCCACGACGATGCGGGCCAACTCCGAGAGCGGGATGAGTTGTCCGGAGGGGCTGGCCACCCGCAGGCTCTCCAGTTGCTCCACGGTGGCGCGTGAGTCGGGCGCGAAGCGGACCTGGAGCGCGAAGCGGCGCGCGCCTTCCACCACCGTGCCCACCTCCCGGCCGCCGATGGCCTCGATGGTGTCCAGCACCTGCCGGGCGTTGATGCCGTAGCGGGCGATGGCCTTGCGGTCTATCTGGACGCGGGCCACGGGGAGCCCCGCGACCTGCTCCGCCTTGACGTCCGCGGCCCCGGGCACCTTGGAGAGCGAGGCGACGAGCTTGTCTCCCGTCTGCTTCAGCACGTCGAGGTCTTCGCCGTAGAGCTTGACCGCGACGTCCGAGCGCACTCCAGCGATGAGCTCGCTCACCCGCAGCTCGATGGGCTGCGAGTAGCTGAAGAGGCTGCCCGGCACCTCCTTCGCCAGCGCCGCGTTGAAGGCCGTGACGAGCCCCTCCCGGTCCTTCGCGGTGGTCCATTCCTCATGCGGCTCGAGCATCACGAAGATGTCGCTGATCTCCACGCCCATCGGGTCCGTGGCGATCTCCGCGCGGCCCGTGCGGGACACCACCGTGGTGACCTCCGGGAAGCGCTTGAGCACCTTCTCGATGAGCGTCGTCTGCCGCACCGACTCCTCCAGCGACACGGAGGGCACGCGCCACGCCTGCAGCGCGATGGCGCCTTCGTCCAGGCGGGGGATGAACTCCGCGCCCAGGAAGGGCACCGTGGCCAGGCTCAGCGCGAGCAGCCCTCCCGCGACGCCGACGACGATGCCGCGGCGTTGCAGGCACCACGACAGCGCGGGCCCGTACACGCGGCGAGCCCCCCGGACGATGATGCTCTCCTGCTCCTTCGCCCGGAGCGGCAGCAGCACGGACGCCAGCGCGGGGACGAAGGTGAGCGACAGCACGAAGGCCCCGGCCAGCGCGCAGATGACGGTGATGGCCATGGGCTTGAACATCTTCCCCTCGATGCCGCTCAAGGCGAGGATGGGCAGGTACACCACGCCGATGATGAGCTCGCCGAAGGCGGCCGCCTGACGGACCTCCACGGCGCTCGTGGCGACGACCTCGTCCCGCTCCTCGGGGGTGAGGGCGCGTCCCAGGTCGTGGCTCTTCTCGGAGATGTGGCGGACGGCGTTCTCCACGATGATGAGGGCTCCATCGACGATGAGGCCGAAGTCGATGGCGCCCAGCGACATGAGGTTGCCGGAGATGCCCAGCGCCCGCATGCCGATGAACGCGCTGAGCATCGCCAGCGGAATGGCCGCGGCGGCGAGCAGGCCCGCGCGCAGGTTCCTCAGCATCACGAAGAGGACGACGATGACGAGCACGCCGCCCTCGATGAGGTTCTTGGCCACCGTGTGGATGGTCTTCCGGACCAGGTCCGTGCGGTCGTAGAACGTATCGAGGGTGACGCCCGGCGGCAGCGTGGGGCGAATCTTCTCCACCTCCGCCTTCACGTCGTTGACCACCTCGCGCGAGTTCTGGCCGATGAGCATCATCACGATGCCCGTGACGGCCTCGCCGCGCCCATCGCGAGTCACCGCGCCCTGCCGGACCTTGGGCGCGAAGGCCACGGTGGCCACGTCGCGGACGTAGATGGGGACACCTTGCGAAGACGTGGAGAGGACAACGTCGCGCAGGTCCTCCAGCGTCTCCACCAGGCCCTCGCCCCGGATGAGCACCTGCTCGGGGCCGCGCGCGATGTACGCGCCACCGGCGTTGGCGTTGTTCTGCTCCAGCGCCTCGAACACCTGGCTCAGCGACAAGCCGTAGGCCGTGAGACGCGTGGGGTCCACCTGCACTTCGTAGGTCTTCAGCTCGCCGCCGAAGGCGTTGACCTCGACGACGCCCGGGACGGAGCGCAGTCGGGGGGAGATCTGCCACTCGAGGATGCTGCGCAGCTCCATGGCGTCGGTGCCTTCGCCGCGCACCTCGAACTGGAAGATTTCTCCCAGGCCCGAGGAGATGGGGCCCATCTCCGGCGAGCCATAGCCCGGGGGGATGCTCTCCTTCGCGGCGGCCAGTCGCTCCTGGATGAGCTGGCGCGCGAAGTAGATGTCGACGCCCTCCTCGAAGACGACGGTGACGACGGACAGGCCGAACTTGGAGACGGAGCGAATCTCCTCCGTGTCCGGCAGCCCGCTCATGGAGGTCTCGACGGGGACGGTGATGAAGCGCTCCACCTCCACGGGGCCCAGCCCCGGTGACGAGGTGAGAATCTGCACCTGCACGTTGGTGACGTCCGGCACCGCGTCGATGGGGAGCTTGCGCAGCGCGTTCAGCCCGAACCCGACGAGCACCAGCGTCAGGACGAAGATGAGCAGGCGGTTCTTGATGGAGAAGTGGATGAGTCTGTCGAACATGGTGGCCGCCTAGTGAGAGTGGCCTTCGCCCATGCTCTCCTTGGAGAGCTCGGACTTGAGGATGAACGCGCCCTTCGCGACGACGGACGCACCCGCTTCGAGCCCCGAGAGCACCTCCACCTCGCGTGAGGAGCTGGCGCCCGTGCGGACCTCCACCGGCTGGAACCGGTGCTCACCCGAGGGGATGAAGACGACCTGCTTCGCCCCCACCGTCTGCACCGCTTCGCGGGGGACCACCAGCCGCGCGGTCTCCTGGGGCGCCTGAGGGAGCGTGGACGTGGTGGCGAGCTCCGCCTGCGCGAACATGCCGGGCTTGAGGGCCCCCTCGGTGTTGGCCACCACCACGCGGACGGGGATGGTGCGCGTCTTCTCATCGACGAGGTCGCCGATGTGGCTCACCTGGCCGGTGAAGCGCTGGCCGGGGAGCGCCTGCACGGTGAGCTCCACGGACTGGCCCGTGCGGACGCGCGACAGCTGGCTCTCGCTGATGTCCAGCAGCACCCACAGCTCGGAGAGGTCCGCCACGGTGAAGAGCGAGGTGGTGGGCTCCACCGCCTGGCCCACGGTGCCTTGAATCTCCACCACCGTGCCGGCGATGGGGCTGACGGCGGGGAAGCGCGAGCTGTAGTGCTCGTTGGCGCGCAGCGTGGCGATGTCCGCGTCGGACATGCCCAGCGCGTGCAGTCGCCCGTCCGCCGCGTTGCGCTCCGCCTGCGCGGTGACGAAGGCGCTCTCCGCCTCGCGCATCTCCCGCTCGCTGGTGATGCCCTTGGCGAGCAGGTCCGACTCGCGGCGGAAGTTGGCCTCCGCCACGCGCGCCTTGATGGCCGCGGAGAGGTAGTCCGCGCGGGCCTGGCCCAGCTCCGGACTGTCCAGGTGTCCCAGCACCTGGCCCTTCTTCACCTTCTGGCCCAGCGACACGGCGAGCGTGTCGATGCGCCCAGGGACGCGCGAGGCGACCTTGGCGACGCCGCCTTGCGTGAAGGTGATGCGAGCCGGGACGCTGATGCCGTTGACCAGCGGCTTGGACTCGGCGCGCGCCAACTCCAGCCCCGCGGAGCGGGCGGCCTCGGGGGTGAGGGTGATGACCTCCTCGTGTCCTTCGTCACCGTGGGCGTCGCCCTCGGGCTTGCCGTGGGACTCACCCTCCTCGTGGTCGTGGTCATCCTTGCCGGAGCGGGCCGCGGGCGGGGGGGCGTCCGGGCGCGTGGTGTCTTTCTTCTCGGAGCAACCCGTCAGCAGCAGGGTGGTGGCCAACAGGACGGACAGATGCGTGTACGCGTTCATTGAATGGCTCCCACGACCTTCTTGAGTTGGGCTTCCGCGGTGTTCAGCTCCTCGAGCGCTTCGATGTAGCCAAGGCGTGCGGTGAGGGCTTCGCGCCGGATGATGAGCAATTGGAGGAAGTCGACCTTGCCGGCGCGGTACGCCTCGGTGACGAGCTTCAGGTTCTCTTGAAGCGCGGCCAGCACGTCGCCTCCGAAGACGGCCGCGCCGGCCTGCGCGGTGCGATAGCGATGGAAGGCCAGCTCCACCTCGGAGCGGACGAAGCGCTGGGTGGCGGCGAGGGTCTCCCGTGCCGCGCGCTCCCTGGCGGAGCTGAGGCCCTTGCCGGCCTGGTTGCGATTGAAGAGGGGCAGGTCGATGCCGAGCGTCCCCTGGATGATGTCGTTGCCTTCCTCCCGGCCGTAGCTGATGCCGAGGCTGGGGCGGGGCAGGGCTTCCTTCCGGGCGAGCCGCACCTCCGCCTCCGCGGCCTCCACTTCGGCCGTGGCTGCCTTCAGGTCCGCGCGCTGCGCGGTGGCCTGCCGCAGGAGCTCGGCGAGCGCGGGCGGAGCCGCGGCCTCGGTGGGGAGCGCGCCCTGGGGGGAGAGCTCCTCGTCGGCCTCGACGCCCAGCAGGAGCCGCAGCTCCGCCAGGGTCTGCGTGCGCTGCTGCTCGGCGCGGGCCCGCTCCTTCTGGGCGCGGCCCAGCTCCACCCGCGCGGTGTTCACTTCGATGCGCGAGGCGGCGCCGGCCTTCAGCCGCTCCTCGGCGGCCTGGCGTCCCTCCTCCGCGAGCGCGAGGGCGTCCTGGGCGAGCAGGAGCTCCTGCTCGACGGCCAGGGCCTTGCCGAAGGCCTCACGGACCTCGGCGGCGAGGTCCACCTGGAGGGCCGCCATGCGCGCGCGACTGGCGGCGACGCTGGCTGTCGCGGCGTCCTTGCGGGCACCTCGCTGACCGAAGAGCTCCAGCTGCTGGCTGATGCCGACGTTGACGTCGATGAGGGTGCTCTCCGCGCCCCGGAAGCGCGGGCCGACGGCGGCCTGGAGCTCCGGGTTCGTCTGGGCGAGGAGTGAGGCCCCGGAGAGCAGGGCCTGGGCCGAGGCCACTTCGGCCTTCTGGGCGATGAGTCGAGGGCTGCGTTCAAGGGCGAGTGCAACGGATTGCTCCATCGTCAGCGGGCGGGCCGCGAGGGCCGGCGTGGCGACGAGCAGGAGCAGGCTGCCGAGTCGAAGGGATGGGAACAGGACGCTCACCAGGAATGGAAGGCTCAGCGGGAGCCGTGGCGGCTGGAGGGCGTGTGAGGGCGAGCGGCGATGCGCCGCGCGTGTCCACACATGCACTCCAGCGCCGGCCTTCCGCCGACGCGGGAATGAAGGAGGGCCCATGTCCGCGCCATCACCTGTCGGGGATGTGGGATTGGGGACCTGGAGATGTTGGGGAGGTGTGAGGCGTCCGGCCCGCACGCGTCAGATGCGCGGGTGCACGACACGACTGGCTCCTCTCTCCGCGAAGGGGCCCCACGCGTGCGAAGACACGCGCGACGTCAGGTGCTGGAGAGGGAAGACAGAGGTGTGGCGGGAGCCGGCCGCTAAGCCGCTATCGGAGGCCGCAGCAGCCGGGCTTGTTCGACTTCGGTGGGGCGTTGCTCCTCACCGGGAATCTCCTGGGCGCCTGATTCGAGGACCCAGGCCACGGAGGGGAGCGAGACGGGCGTCACATGCTGGCTCGGGCAGCAGCCGCACTGGTGTGACGTGGGCCCGCAGCCGTGCTCACGGCTCAGGTCGCCCAGGTCGGACTCACCTTCCACGGAGTGCGCGACGTGCCCCGAGACGGCGTAGTGGACGGCCATCTCGATGGCTTCCCCGAAGGAAGGCACGAGGCCGTGCACCACCACCAACATCAGGAGCAGACGCAGCACAGGGCCTTCGTAATGGTTCTCATGGGGGAGTGCAAGCCGTGGAAGGTCATCGTTGTCGGGTGGACGGCTACATGGGAGCGAGCTGGCAGCAGTCCGACAGGGTGACTGCTTCGAGTTGCAGCGTGACGTGGTGGATACCGAACTCGTCATGCAGCCGCTTCTTCAACTGGCTCACCAGTTGGTCGTTCACCTGGGCATCGCGGACGACGAGGTGGGCGGTGAGCGCGGCCTCGGTCGTGCTCATGGCCCACACGTGCAGGTCATGCACCTGCGCGACTCCGGGCGCCTTGCTGAGTCGCTCCCGCACCGCGCCCATGTCGATGTTCTCCGGCACCGCATGCAGCGCCAGGTTGACCGAGTCCTTCAAGAGGCCCCACGTGCTGAAGAAGATGAGGGCGGCGATGAGGAGCGTCACCACGGGGTCCAGCCACAGCCAGCCGGTGAAGTAGATGAGCGCGCCAGCCAGGACGACGGCGAGCGACACGCCCGCGTCGGCGGCCATGTGGAGGAAGGCGCCTCGGATGTTGAGGTCGTTCTTGCGGCCCTTCCAGAACATGAGCGCGGTGGCGGTGTTGATGACGATACCGACGCCGGCCACCAACATGACGGTGCCGCTGGCGACGGGGGCGGGCTCACCGAGCCGGCGGATGGCCTCCCACGCAATGCCTCCCACGGCGACCAGGAGCAGCAAGCCATTGAGCAGGGCGGCGAGGATGGAGGAGCTGCGCAGGCCGTAGGTGTGGCGCTCGGTCGGCTTGCGGCGGGCCAGGACGCTGGCGCCCCAGGCGAGCACCAGCCCGAGGATGTCGCTCAGGTTGTGGCCTGCATCCGCGAGCAGGGCGAGCGAGTCGGAGAGGAAGCCGAAGGTGGCCTCCACGGCGACGAAGGCCAGGTTGAGGCCGATGCCCACGGCGAAGGCCTTGCCGTGGGTGGGAGCTGCGTGATTGTGGGAGCCGGACATGGTCGACGGTTCCTCCAGGACGAGAAGCAAGGCGGGCGTGGCGGACTCGGGGTTCGCCATTTGCCCCGGCTGACGCTCGGCGCTCGCCGGGGTTACACCGGGCCGCTGCTTTTCGTGTCGCGCACCCGCCCCTGAAGCTTGCGCATCGCCGTCGCGGGCGGCTGGCCGCTTCCCTGAAGGACCAGGCTGTCAACCGGGGGACTGCTTTGGCAGGGCGCCTTCGCGGGGTGGACGGTTAGAGTGGGCACCGTGTTGCCGCGCGCCTTCGGACTCTTCGTCGTCACGGCCCTGGCCGAGATCGTGGGCTGCTATCTGCCCTACCTGTGGCTGCGTGAGGGCAGGTCCGCCTGGCTCCTGGTGCCGGCGGCGTTGAGCCTGGCCGCGTTCGCGTGGCTCTTGACGCTGCATCCCACCGGGGCCGCGCGTACGTATGCCGCGTATGGCGGCGTGTACATCGCGGTGGCGCTGGCGTGGCTGTGGTGGGTGGACGGGGAGCGCCCTACGATTTGGGATGTCGTGGGGGCGTGCGTGGCCATCCTGGGATGGCCATCATCGTGCTTGGGCCGCGGAAGTGACGGGCCCGAGGCGTCACTTCTTCTTCGGCTTCGCCATGGAGCCCCATCCGATGATGGAGGGGTCGTTCAGCGGGACCTTCTTGCGCGTGGAGACGCCGTCGGTGTTCTTGCCCGAGTTGCCGGAAATGACATCCACGCTGACAGGCACCTTGGTCTTCTTGCCGTTCTTCTCGACGGTCTTGTAGTTGACCTTGCTGATGATGCCGACGTGGTCGTCCCAGCGGCTGGTGCTGGGGCTGTTGAAGGCAATGGCATCACCCGGCTGAGGGTTCTTCTTGTTCTTCCAGGTGCCCTGCTCCTTGAGCTGGTTGACGATGCCTCCCACAGTGGAGGAGCGAGGCGACTTCAGGCCCGCCTCCTTCGCGGCCCAGCTCACGAAGTCCGCGCACCAGGCCTGGCCACTCTTGCCCGTCATCTCCTTGGTGAACTTGTTGGAGTTGTTGGCCCCCTCCTTGTAGCCCGCCTGCTTGTTGGCGATGTCGACGATCTTCTGTCCGATGTCGCTGCCCGAGGCAGGCGGCTTCGCCTTCGAGGTGCTCGTCGTCTTCGGGGCGCTCCCCTCGAAGATGTCTGCCATGGAGAAGCCCGTCGTGATGTACGGCTTCGTCATGACCGCCGGGTCCTGCTTGGGACCGCTCCCGTTGATGAACCCGGGGCCGGTGGTGTTGAGGGAGAGGATGTTGGTGTTGAACTTGGGGAACGAGACGCTGTTGCTCATGGATTGCCTCCGAAACTGCAGTCGTGGTCCATGTACGCGGGCGCTCGCTCCCCGGTTACACACGTCGTCTCGAGGCGCACCTCATTCGTCGTCGAGCTTCCCCCACCGGCCGGCGGTGCCGTAGATGTCGTAGCCGGGCATCTCAATGCACGAGGCCGTGCCGTTGACCTCGTAGCTGTTCCTGTTGACCGTGGCCGCCTTGACCTTGTCGATGAGGTTGGTCACTCGCTCCGTCGCCTGGTCGGACACCTTCGTGTATTTCGAGGAGTGTGTCCGCTCGCCCTAAACTCGCTGGTCTCGCCAGAGGGGTATCCCCGACGCAGTCCTGGCTGTGTTATTGGCGAGGGGACGTCTCGGTCGTCGCTGTCACTATGGTGGGGTTGGCGCAACTGGTGACGAACACCTTGTTGGCGGGGCGCAGTAAGGTGGTCCGCGAGTGGCAGGCGCGGCTCATTGAGCTGATTTCCGTTCTGGGATTCGCGGCGGTGGTGATGGTGAACGCCAGAGCGCAGCGTCCGAGCGCGAGCTAAGACCTCGGTGCGGTCACTTTTGTCATCCGGTCTTTGAAGTAGTGGGTCGTTGAGGACCGCATCGCGGCCGGATGCCCCCACGTTCCACTGGTCCGGCGCGACGTGAATTGCCAGAGAGGACGCGGGTTATGCGTCACGGAGTTGCGGTAAGATTAGAAGCCTATCGTTTGTGACGGACGCGATATGGTCGCAGGCGGGGAGGGGAGATAGATGCAGTCCTGGCAACCACTCGCGATTGTCATTCTGGCGACACTGGTCCTGGCGTCCTTGAAAGTGGAAGCCGCCGATGGCGCGACCGTGGTGCAGCCCACGCTGGAGGTCCTCGGTTCGCACTCCACCGAAGGCGTGAGGCTAGCCCTGGCGCAGGCGGAGCTGAAGCATGTGCTGCGGCTCCAGTCCACCACTGCCGTGCCTGTGGGAGCTCTGCGCGTCATCGTTACTCCGCTGCGCGACGGAGCAGGACAGATGTGGGATGTGGCGTGGGATTTAGATGGAAAGGGAGCGGAGACACAGGTGCCCGTGCCCGCCTTCGGAAGCGTACCCCTGACCTTGAACGTGCGACTTCCAGCAATCGGTATGTACACTGGAGACTTGTTCCTGTTGCATGGCGCTACGCCGCAGCGCGTGCGCATTGCTGTCACTCGAGGCCCCACTCCTCTTCCCGTGGAGGTGCTCGGGCTGGCTCCAGTCGCAGACACGGCGTGGCCCATTGGCACCAGCGAGGCCCGGTTGCGATTCACGGTGCAAGAGACATCTGGAGAGGAGGTCTCGCTCATACCCGCAACAGTGGTGGCACTGAGTCGGGTGGCGAAGGATACGCTCCAGTTCCAGGCGCCGTTCACGCTGAAGGATGCAGCACCGTTTACGCTCAAAGGTGGGGAGTCGAGGACGGTCCAGCTCGTGCTCGCGGGACTAGATGGTGCCGGAGAGTATCGGGGGACGCTGCGCCTATCTGGCCCTGGCGCGCAGCCGGTGGATCGTGAGTTCCGGGTATTTCTGAAGGAACATTGGAGTATGGCGCTCCTGTGGATTTCCGTGGGCGTGGCAGCCTCGCTGCTCCTGCGGAAATGGGTGCAGCACTTCCGGCCTCGGCTGGATGCTCAGCACGCACTGCTGCTCATTCGCCAGGAGTTGGAGCGAGAGTCCGAAGCTGTGCAGCCGCTGGACGAGATGGAGCGGAGGGTGCTCGAGTTTGTGCGCGGAGAGGTGGAACGGATGGTAGCCCAAGTGGGCTCCGGTGCCCTCAAGCCAGCTGCCGTGCAGGCGGAACAGACGCGACTGCTGCGCAAGCGCGAGCTGTTCCAGATCTGGATGATGGGACGTCGGCAGGTGCGTGAACTTCAGCCCGCGAAGGTTCGCGAGCACTTCGATAAGCCACTCGACGATGCGAAGGCGCTCCTGATGCGCACTGGGGCGACTCTGGAAGACCTCTCTTCTTCCCGGGCGATGCTGGAAAAGATCCCAGGCGATGTCGAGGCCGCGATGAAGCACGAGCTGAAAGACGCCATCGCCTCGCTGGCGAAAGAGGTTGAGGACTCACATGCTTTCCTCGGAGAGCAGTTCGTGAGGGAGGTTGTTCCGGATCTCGCTGCCGCCCGGAAGGCGTTCGAGAGGGACATCGCGAATGGGTCGGGGGAGGCTCGTGCCCTTTTTGAGCGAGCGCGAAGGACTTATCTGGAGCTGCTCGCGCAACAGCTTGCCGCCCAGCTCTCCGCGACACCGCCTTTGGGCTTCACGCCGCCAGCTTGGGAGGAGTTGAAGAAGAGCGTGATGGGAATGTTAGCGGATGCGCACGACCGCGCCTCGGGGCTGGAAGTGGCGTTCGCCTCCTACGAGCAGGCACACCGAAACTTCCTCACCCGCGCGGTCCGGGCGCTCCTCGATGCGCTTCCGGGGCTGGCAAAGGATGTCGACAAGGACACCGAGCTAGGGACGCAGCAGAAGGAGAGCCTCAAGGCCAGGCTGAATGCGCAGCAGACCGGGCTGGAAGACGTGCTGAAGGATGCCCGTGCCGGGCACCTCCGCGAAGCTGCGGCGAAGTATGCGGAGATGAGTGACACTCTCATGGAACTCACTTCCAGGGTGAAGGTCCGGGGGAATAACAATAAGATGTCTCCCCTAGCGGTAGGTGGCACGGCGGCACTCGCGCAACCACTCTTTTGGGTGAGTCCCGGCACGACGTTCGCTCCTGTGAGCACGCAGTCCGTTCGCTTGGAAAAGGTCGCGTGGCGACGAGACTGGATCGACGTGGTCGTCTCCGTCTTCCTGGCCGTTGTCGCGGGGTTGCTGGGCGTCATGGCGCTCTGGGTCCATGACCTGACGTGGGGCGGCTGGACGGCATGCGTCACCGCGTTCCTCTGGGGAATGGGACTCCATCAGGCGACGTTCAGTGCCCTCTCTGGGCTGGCCGAAACTATCGTTGGTGCGAAGGACCCCACATGACGCCCCCGAGACCTCAGTCCAATCAGAAGCGCGAGGGGAAGGCTGCTTCTCTGGTGCCGCCACCTTCCTCTCTCATGCCGTACAGCGCAATCGTCGGGCAGGCGCAGGTTCGACTTGCCCTCGAGCTGTGCTTCGTGGAACCAAGCATCGGCGGGGTGTTGCTCAGCGGGGAGCGAGGTACAGGGAAGACCACGACTGTGCGTGCCTTTGCTCGCATGGCGCTAGAGCGGCCCCTGGTCAATCTGCCCATCAATGCCACCGAAGATCGTGTCGTGGGCGGTTGGAGCATCCAATCCTTGTTCGAGGACAACCAGCCTCGACACCAGCCAGGGCTGTTGGAGGATGCCGACAAAGGCCTGTTGTACGTAGACGAGGTCAATCTGCTGGACGACCATATCGTCAACATTATTCTCGACGTCACTTCCACCGGTTTCCTCGCGGTGCAGCGTGAGGGGTTGGATCGCAAGGTGGATCTCCGGTTTGTCCTGGTGGGCACGATGAACCCGGAGGAGGGCATGCTACGCCCTCAGCTCCTGGACCGCTTCGGACTGATGGTGACAGTCCGGGCGGAGTCGGAGGTGGCCTCGCGTGTGAAGATCCTGGAGCAAGTGCTGGGCATGGAGGACCCGCATCGTCGGGCCGCGCGTGAGCTGGAGGACGAGGCCAAGCGCAAGCAGCTTCATGCCGCGCGCGCGGCACTGCCGAAGGTGAGGCTCTCCTCCGAGCGGATGCGGGAGTGCGTCAACGTGGCGCGCGCTCTCCAGGTGGAGGGCCATCGGGGCGATTTGGTGATGGCTCTGGCTGCGCGGGCGCTGGCGGCCATTGAGGGCAGAGAGGTCGTTGAGGTCAAGGACGTCCAGCGGGTGGCTCCGCTGGCGCTCGCACACAGGCGCAAGCCGGGGGCACAGCGCGAGGCGGCTCCATGGGGGGAGGTGGATGAATCTCTCGTCGCCAAGGCGCTAGCGCTTGTTCGCCCCGCCGAGTGACGGGCTGGACGCGGGAGCCTCCATGACCGAAGACCTGGACACGTTGCTCGCATGCGCGTCGTTGCGAGAGGACCTGGGGAGCCTCCTTCTCTATGACGCCGCTCCGGCGCTGCTGGCGACGGTGGCGGATGCGTGGCGCTCCAAGGTGAGCGACGTGCTGGGGCAAACTGTTCGTGTCGTGCGGCTGGGGGCCTGGACAACGGAGGAGGACCTGTGGGGGCTGAGCGGCTCGCTCCCCTCTCCATGGGGGATGCCTGGACTCATCGATGATGAGGTTCCCCGGCTGGTTGTCCTCGGTGACATGACCACGCTGTCGTTGGCGGGCCTGCGAGCGTGCGTAACGCTGATGGGCGCGGAGGTGGCCTCCGTCGAGCGGGAAGGGCAGTCGCGGACCTTCCGGCCGCGTTGTTGGTGGTTGGCGTCGTGCGCACTGGACGACGTGGGCCAGGTGTCGCCGCACGTGCTGGACAGGTTCGCGCTTCGAGTGCGGGCTCCGGCCCTGGAGTTGGACCGGGTGAATGTACTGCGGCGCATGGTGGGAGGGGCTTCGAGTGAGGAAGTCACGGTCGAATCTTCACTTCGATGGGTGATGGCTGCCCGGGTGGAGACACGTGTCTCGTCAGATGCACTTACCGAGGCGGTTGCACGGCTTCCGTCGGTGCCCGGAGCGGGGCTTCGCGGGCAGATTTCATTGGTGCGCATGGCGTGTGCGCTGGCGCGGCTTCAGCACGTAGCCAAGGAGTGGCAGCTAGCGCCACGGGTGGACGTGCTCGTGGCACACGTCAGAGAGGCAGCTCGGCTGCTTCAATTCTCCGGGCGTGAGACGGATACGGCGCTGGAGGCACGCATAACGGAGTCGACTCCGGTTTGTCCGGAGCACTCGCATGCTCCGGCGCCTGTTGCCGCGGAGGCGCCTGCGTCACCAAGCTCGGCGGCGGAGCGAACGGTTGTGCCGGAACCAGCTGAACGCATCATGGCGGGATCGCATTCTGCCGTGGTCATGAAGGCTGCGGTGACGTCTCCGGCGGAGCCTCAGGCCGGCGCCGCACTGTCACCCCTGGAGTTGGAGCGGACCACCCCCATCCAGCGAGAGCAGGCGCCGCTGCGCCTGCCATCCTTCCGGGCGGGAAGTAGGAGCGCCACCGGGCGTGGCGTCATCTTGGGGGGGCGACCCGCGACGGAGCTGCGCGACCTGTCCATCCTCCGCACCCTGCTTGCGGCGGCCCCATATCAGCGCATGCGGCAGAATCGGGTTGGCGGCTCCGTGCAGAATCGGTTGTTGCTGAGCCGTGAGGACCTGCGGTCCTACCGACGTGCGCCAGTGGCGCAGCATCTACTCATGCTGGTGCTGGACTTCACCTGCATGGAGTCGGCGGACTGGCAGGCCGCGCTCCGGCCTTATCTGGCCGAGGCGTACATCGAGAGGGCGCAGGTATGCATCATTCAGCTGGGCGTGGCGGAGGATGAGTTGCGGGCGCGGCGAGTGCTGGCTCGCAATCTGCTGGCGCCATCCGTGGCGCAGGCCCTGGAGGCAAGTCCGGGCTGCGCGACGCCGCTGGCCGATGGGCTCGACCTGGCGGCGGCGACCCTGCGTCGCATGCTGCAGGTGGGACGTAATGCGGCGCATCGGGCACGGCTCGTGGTGTTCACCGATGGGCGAGGCAATGTTCCCCTGAAGGCGAGCCGGATGGGGATGATGCCGAAGGCGGTGGGGCTTGAAGGGGTGGAGGACTCGCTCCATGTGGCCTCCCAGTTCAGGGGCATGCGGCAGGTGCGGGCGGTGCTACTCAAGCCACCTTTGAATGCACTTGCTGAGCTGCCGTTGCGGCTGGCGGACGTGCTGAGAGCGGATGTGGTGGAGGTTCGCCCACCGTGAGCACGGGAGCTCGCCTCATCCAGGGAGCCATCTCCGAGCCCCTGACGGCAGAGGCGAAGAGGCCGGCGGCCGGTGCGGTTATGAGGGTCCTGGTGCGGGAGACGGTTCTTCCGCTGTCTGCGGCGCCGGTGGAGCCTGTTGATGGTGTTTTTCGGGTGGTGGCGGGGCAGTCGTACACCCTGCGCGTGGCGTTGATTCCAGCGCCCGAAGGTGAGGAGGGAGCGCTGGAGGTTGATGAGACGGTGGTGGTGGCCGTGAGTTGGAAGGGCCCAGCGGGCATTTCCGTGCTGGATACCTCGGCACGAATCCAGGTGTCGCAGTTGTCCAGGTCCGTGCCGCAGAACTTCAGTTGGGTGACGGCGGAGGATGCGAAGGGAGTCGAGGGACAGTTGATCCTGAGCCTGATGGGCGCACAGGAACGGCTGGCGGTCCGGACGCTTGACGTCGAAGTAGGGATCCTGGCTGCTGGAGTTCCGCTCCCAGTAGAGATTCAGAAACGGTCGCTCGTGGATCTGGATAGCGCGCCGGAGAACTTCGAGGCGACGGCTATCCTCCATGTCGAGGCCAGCGAGAAGAAGTTGCGGCTGCACGGCTTCCACGTAAGGGAAGGCCTTGTGGAGGGCGTCATCATCCAGCCTCCGAAAAGCTTGGTCGACTCAGGTGGGGACCCGCAGAATACGGAGACAATCTTCAATAGGGTGCGCGAGTTCTCGCGACGAAATACCGAGCCACTCCAACGCTGGCTCAAGTCCTTGGTCGAGGGCGGTAAGGAGATGGCGCTCGTCATCCAGGAGCATGCAGAGACGCGCGTGCCGTGGGAGATGGTGGAGGTCAATGACATGCCGATTGGCGCGCAACTCACGGTGGTGCGCTGGCTGGAGGCGAAGGTGGGGGCGCACCGCATGCGGCTTCAGACTGGGCGTAGGGAGTGGGTGGGGCAGGTGCTCTCGTACGTGGACAAGAAAGAACTGGACAACACAAAGGAGGAGCTGGCTGCGCTGAAACTGTGCCTCCATGAACCGTGCCCCGACGCTCAATCGTTTCGCGGGAAGCTGGGGCAGCCCTTAGCCTCGCGGGCATTGCTGTTCATCGCGAGCCACGGGGTGATGGCGAAAGATAACGAACATGCCGGCGCCTTCGGATCGCTAGAGAACCCTGAGCTACAGGTTACCACGCTTGACTTGGAGGGGCTGAACTCCTACGCGGGAAACCGGCCGCTAGCATTCATCAATGCCTGTCACTCTGCACGACTCCAGTACGATCTCTATGGGTTGACCGGGCTTCCTGAGTTGTTTTTGGCGAAGTTCGCAGGGGCCTACCTGGGGACGCTGGGGATGGTGACGGAAGACTTCGCAGCGACCGTTGGGGGGCGTATCCTTCACGAGGCGCGGAGCGAGCAGGGTGTGTGCATTCCGCGCTTGCTGCGCGAGCTACGCTCAAGGGCATTCCAGCAGCTCAACCCAAAAGAAGGAGACAAGCGGTCCCACTACGTGAACACCTTCCTCTATGTGTTCTATGGTTCACCGGAGTCCTGGCTGCAATTGGAACCCGCGACGACTGGAGGCGACGGTGCCTAGCGAACCAATCTTTATCGAGCCCGTAGTGTCGTATCCGCGCAGCGCGCGTCCCGGGGCGCGGTATTCGCTTACGGTGGATGTGCGGCACCAGCACCCGCCCGAACAGTGGCCGTATGGGCGTGAGGAGTTGGTGCTTACGTGCCTAGTGGAGACAGCCCTGTTCTCCCACGAACCGCTCGGGGACCAGAAGGTCGTGCTGCACCGGTTTGGTGGGAGCTACGGCCCGGCGGTGTTCCTTCTCACAGCGCAAAAGAATGTGCAGAAGGGGGGGATCTCGCTGAGCTTTGTGAACCGATTTGGGATGCCGGTGCACACAGTGGAGTTGGAGGATATCGAGGTTACGGAGGCGCCGGTTGAGGCCGAGGGGCTGCGAATTCTTGTGCCTGTGTCGCAGCGGGCCGCAATCCAGGATGGCGATGCTGCTTGGCGCATGGAGAAGGCTCAGGTGGGGGGATCTACTCGTCCCAGTAGCCTCGCGGAGGAAGAAAAGGAATTGGCGAGAATGCAGCCCTCCCGAGAGGTGTCCTCATCTAAACAGCGCTTCAAATCCCGAGATGAAGAGCTGAAGTTGCATGAGCGAGTGCTTCAGGGGGAACCGGTGAGTCATACTGAAGTCATGCAGGCATTTCTGGAGCCCATCATGCGCTCGCTGCTTAGGTCAATGAAGTGCAACCTCGATATTGCCTACGATTCTACCATCGATGCGTTGCTTTCTTATCTAAAGGTTCCTGAACGCTATGTGCCCAATACGGGGCGTCTGTCGACGTACCTGACATTTATTGCGAAACACCAGGCGCGGGCTCGGATCAGGTCGACGGTCAAGCAGGCTCGTCGCGAACAAGACTTCGCGAGCAGGGCGGATCTGATGGTGGGCGATTCACAAATACCTATGGAGGTCTCGGTGGAGGCATCCCTTCTACAGGATCGATTCGGAATGTTTAGTGCACAGGAAAAACATTTCCTTCGGTTGATGCTGTCTGGGGAAAGATCAACTCAAGTGCTATCCGACGCGTTGGGATTGCCTGCTGCTCCGCCGGAGGAGCTGCGACGGGTGGTCAGGCGCAGCCGAGACCGACTCATGAAAAGAATGACACGCCTAGCGACGGATGCCGATGAGAAGTCATCCTGACGTCGGTGACGAGAGAGCCAGCTCGTCAGCTTGGCTGCCTTGAATCCGGCACCCAGCTCCATTTCAGTGTTCTTGACGGGATTTGAACCGACGGGGTTCGACAGAAGCACCCTTGGAGGGAGTACTTCCCGTCGCGGTGCGGAATCAGGAGATGAAAGAAGCACAAACGGGGACTGTTGATGAGAGACGCCGTTGCCAATGGACGACCTCCAGGGTTGCGGAGATCGTCCCTGTACGCCGGCGCTCGCCCCCTGGTTATACGCGCGCTTTTCGGTCGCGCATCATTCGTCGTCGAGCTTCCCCCACCGGCCGGCGGTGCCGTAGATGTCGTAGCCGGGCATCGCGAAGAACGAGGCGGTGCCGTTGAGGTCGTAGCTCCCCCTCCTCTTCCCGGCTCCCCTGATCTTGGCGAGGAGGTTTTGCCGTGGGGTGTCGTAGTCGCCGGACGCTTTCCGGTACAGCGCGGACTGCTTGAACTCGCCCCAGCTCTGAGTGCCGGCGCCCGAGGCCGCGCCCGTGACGAAGCCCGTGAGCGTGCTCTTGACGAGCCCCTGATACCAAGGCTGATGCTGCTGGGCATTGGTGAGGAGGGTCGACACGTCGTTGGACACCATGCTCGCCACGCTGCCCACGACGGACCTGACGGCGATGCGCGCGCCAATCTCCTTGGAGCCCCTCCCCGGGGAGAGCTTCCCCATCGCCAGCACCCCACCGCCCGTCACGACTCCCTTCGCGAAGCCCGCGGCGGCGCCAATCCCCATGGCCTCGAAGAAGCCCTGGGCCGTGAAGTCGCTGCCGTGATTCACGTCGTATTTCAGCCCCGCGGTCCCGGCTTTCGAGAGGGTGCTCCCCGCGACAGTGAGGCCGAACCTCTTGGCCTTCTTGGCGCGAGACATGGGTTTCTCCGCAGGGGCCGCGAGCGTCGCGGCCCCCGAGGCCACCACCTGGGAGCCACCCGCCGCGGCTCCTTCCGCCGCACCCTCCGCCGCGCCCTCCGCCGCGCCGGCCGCGCCCCCCCTCGCCGCCTTGGTGCTCTTCTTCGCCACCCGGGTCGCGGCCTTGGCCGTGCGCCTCGCCGCGGTCGTGGTGCCGCCCGAGACAACCGAAAGGACGGTGCCGATGACGGCGAGTGCCACCATGGCGATGGCGATGCCAATCTGCTCCCCGAGCGAGAGTTCGCCCGTGGGGTCGGTGATGCCGAGCGGATTGTTCGCGGCGAAGACGTAGGGACTCGCGAACTGCCGCCGCGGGTCCGGTGTCACGAAGCGGCGAAGGACGGGGTCGTACATGCGGGCGCGGAAGTTGTAGAGCCCGACCTCGGCGTCCCACTCCTGCCCCTGGAAGAGGTACGGCGAGGCCGCCGTGTCGCCCTCCGCGAGCGTGAGGGCGCCGAACGGGGCATAGGCGTAGCGGGCCGCGAGGGTGGAGCCCTCCACGACCGCCCACACGGACTGGTCCGGGTCGGTCAGCGTGAAACGCGTCGTCGCACCCACCAGCGCGAGGAGCCCCGCAGGTCCCTGCACGAGCACCGTCCAGGACTCTCCATCCCGCCGAGCCACCGGGGCCAGACCGGAGCCGAAGAAGTAGACCGTGTCGGTGCCGTCGCGGCGCTGCTTGAGCACACGCTGCTGGCTCCCACCGTACGCGAGCCGGAGCGCGCCGCCGGTGGACTCGATACGCGTCGTCATGTTCGTGGTGCGTTCGTAGGTGAACGTCCGGCCAGCGCCCCCGAGGAGCTGGCCTCGTGCGCTCCAGGTGAGCGGCTGGGCGGGGCCCGCCCCGACCGAGACCGACGCGACCCGGTCCGAGCCGTTGACACACGGAGTGGCCACGGAGGTGCCGTCCTCCTCGGCTGCCCAGATGTTGCCGCTGGGGTCGTAGGTGTGGATGGTCATCGGCGTGGCGCCTGTCGAGCTGCGCAGCCGCCGCTGGCCGTCGTAGCCGAAGACCTGCTCCTGGCTGGATTGCTTGCCGCCGAAGTGCCAGCGCACGCCGCGCGTGTGGATGACACCATCCGGCTCGTAGCCATAGGTCAGCGCGAAGGACTGGTCGCCCGCCGCCGACGTGGTTGTCATCGTCGCCACCTGGCCGCGAGAGGTGTAGTCGACGAGCCGGGTCCACGCCCCCTGGCCGAGCACCTCCCGCTGCATCAACCCGTCCGCGCTCCAGCCGTAGGCCGCGAGGTCCGCGAGGCCCTCGGCGGTGCCGATGGACACGAGGTGTCCGAGCTCGTCATAGGCGTAGTGCACCGCCGCGAGCGGGGCCCCCTCCGGGAAGTCGACGCGGACCACCGCGTCGAGGTTGTCGTACGTATAGGCCACCGTGCCATCGGCGGGCACAGGCCCGTCGAGCGTCATTCGCACCGAGGTGAGGTGTCCGGTCTCGTCGTAGCCGAACACCTCGCTGACGGTGACGTCCCCGCCGTCTTCGGGGTTGTGTGCCACCGAGCTCCACTTCATGCCGATGAGCAGGGGCTCGGTCCCGTCGCCGTCGTAGCGCATCGACACCGCGACGGTGACTCCGGTGGTCGGCCAGTCGGGCTGGTTCGCGAGGAGCCGCAGCGCCACCGGGTCCCACGCGGAGGCGACCGTGCCTTCCTCCACCATGCGCCCGAGCGCGTCGTACTTGTAATAGATGAACCACTGCTCACCCGCGTCCAGCGCGGGCTGCACGAAGCGCAGCTGCCCGGTCACATCGGACACGAACTGCGTCTGCCCCGCGTCCGGGTCGACCAGGGACTCGGTGCGCTGGAGGGCGTCCGCCGTCATCCGCTGTGAATAGTCGCTCGGGACCTGCTGGGGCCCGCCCACCAGCGCGTTGGGGAGCGAGGTCTTGAGCGTGGCCACGGGACCGGAGGGGCCCACCGCGTAGGTCCGATTGCCCGCCGTCTGCGAGACCTCCTCTCCCGTGTTCGACACATACGTGCTCCTCACCGTCTGCGAGAGCGGGTCGGTCAGGCGCACGGACCGCGTCTGGACGGGGCTGGTGAGCGTGTCCTGGAAGTAGCGGCCGGCCGGGAGGTTTCCTCCGGGGTTCGCCCCGAAGCGCAGCCGCGTCGTCTGGCGCTGCTCCTCGGGGACCGAGAGGTCGATGGCGTAGGGCTTGCCAGCGCCGCCCTGCTCGAGCGACTGCTGACGCGGCGAGGCCTCGCAGCGTGTGCCGTCGTAGGGATAGCCCTGGTCGTCCGAGCGCAGGATGCCGCCCTCGCTCTGCCCCCGGTAGTAGTCGGCGATGTCGCCCTTCAGCTCCCAGGTGGTGGAGAGGTTGGCGAGGAAGTCCTCCACGTCCACGAAGCCAGGCCGGTACTGGAGCACGGGCTGGTGTTGGCCGGAACCGAACGAGCCGGGGGCGCTCTTCGTCGTCACGAGCGGTCGGTCGAGCGCGTCGTGGATGAGGCCGATCACGCTGCTGTCCGCCCCCTGGAGCTGCTGCGCCTGTCGCTGTCGGCCCGCGGCATCGCTGTAGGACGCGCCGACGCGGACATCCTCGGCGAGGGCGAGGTTGCGAATGGCGCCATCGCCGTAGCGGGTGATGGACAGCGTGTCCCCGACAGGACGGACCGGCTGGCTGTAGAGGAGCTGTCCGTCCGCGAAGAAGAGCACCACGCCATCACCGACGACGAGCAGCCAGTGCTGCGCGAGCGGCGGCGTGGCCAGCGCCGTCCAGGACACCCCCGCCTGGGAGGCGCTCCACCCCTGGTTCCAGTGGATCGCCACGTCGCCCACGGACACGGAGGCGACCCCGCTGTGCGCCTGGAGCTCGAAGTAGAGCGCGCGGGTTCCCGTCGCGGTGCCGCGCCAGGTGAGGGTCCCCCCGGCGTCCCCCGTGTGCCTGAGCGCACCGTCCGTGGCCACCCATCCCACCGAGGCGTCCCAGCGCTCGCGCCAGGTGCCACCGTCGCGGAAGGTCTCGAGCAGTCCACCCGTGGCGGGATGGACGATGACCTCCGCGTTGGGGCTCATGGGGGAGAAGACTCCTCCGTTGCCCCGGCGCGAGAGGAAGGTCTGGGTGACCTCCTTGACCTGGCCGGAGGCTCCCACCGAGACGGTCGGCTGGAAGGCGCGGTCGTAGGACGTGCGCGTGGTGCGGCCGCTCGCATCCTGGGTCGAGGTGACCTGCTGGCTCGGCTCGTCGAAGGTGCGGCACAAGAAGGTGTTGGCCAGCGGGGCCACCAACACGCTGTCGACCGTCACCGGGCTGGCGGTGGTGTTCGTCAGCGACAAGGAGAGCACCACCGACGCCTCCGTGGCTTCGGAGCGGAGCGCGAGCGGGGCGGCGGGGCCCGTCGCCGTGGCTCGCGTCCTGCGAGGGCGGGCGGCGAGGCGGGCGCGCCGGTCCGCGGAGCGCCGGTCCGGCGCGGGGACGGGGCCTCCGAGCACCTGGGGCGCTCCGAGCGGGACGGGCAGCGTGACGTAGCGCCAGGCGCCGTCCGTGGCGGGCAGCGGCACGTAGTGCGGCGGAGCGGCCACACCGTCGACGGTGACGGTCGCGAAGATGCCCGTGCTGGTGTTGGTGATGAAGCCCACCGGTGTCCGCACCCAGACCCCGATGAGGTATGTGCCCTCGGGGGCCTCGGGGGTCACCATCACGGCCATGGAGGCGTTGGCGCCGCCGGGCAGCCGGGCCGCGCGGATGCCCGTGCGCACGTCGTCCGCGTCGTACTCCACGCCGGTGAGCGTCCAGCGCGAGGTGTCCTCGTAGGGCTCGAAGCCGAGGAAGGCGAGCCCGCCGAAGGGCACGTTGGAGGATTGCGCGACGGCGAACTCACGGTTGGTGCTGTAGAGGGTGGCGGACGGCACGCCGAGGCCATCCACGCTCTCCTGTTCCTGGCCGTAGTCCGTGTGCTCCGTGGTGCGCGCCGCGAGCGCCCAGCCGGCCGGGTTGTCTCCCGGCGTGTAGGTCGCGAACGGGAACGCCACCTCGACGGCGTCGAGCAGGCCGAAGCTCGCCTCGGCCATCGAGATGAGCACGCCCTCGGCGCTGGGCCAACTGGCGTAGGTCGTCGCCATGGCCTTCACCGGGACGGTGCCCGTGTCGGTCGTGACGCTGTTCGTTTCCTGCGCGGAGTCGGTGAGCGCGTGGATGGCCGCCAGGCCCGCGTCGACCGCGACGCCCGGGACCCAGGTCTGCACGAACGTCTGGGCCTGTCCGTTGCCTCCGCACTGCTGGAGCGACGCCGTCACCGGCTGCCCGGTGGCGGGGCCCGGGGCTCCCTCCCGGATGTAGGTGAGGGTCTTCGTGGTGGGCACGCCGTTGCTGACCTGCGTGTCCACCGTCTGCGCCACCCACCCGCCGCGCAGCACGAGGGCCTCGGGTTCGAGGACGTCGGAGGCGACCTGCTGGTAGACGACCCAGGTGGTCTCGGTGCTCTCGAGCAGCACGCCCTCGCGGTCGCACGTCCGGGTGCGCAGCAGGAGGCCGTCGAGCATGTCGTAGTAGTTGGCGCCCGTCTCATCCGCCATGCCGTTGAGGTAGAAGCTGTCCACCCACCCGTTCACCGGGTTCGCGGCATCCGACGTCCCCGAGCACGTGCGCGCGGAGAAGAACTTCACGATGTGGCCCGTGGGGTCGCAGCCCGCGGTCTTCGTGTCGAAGACGTAGCGCGTGGGAATCGCGTTCCGATAGCCGTCCGTCACGTCCAGACCGGTGACGGCATAGTGCTGGAGGGGGCCCGCGAAGGTGTCCCCGGCGAACTGGTGGAGATACACCGTCGCCGCCACGTCGAAGTCGTTGGCGTCCTGGGGGTAGGTGGCGAAGAGCTGCGGTCCCTGGGCCGAGGTGCCTGGTCCCTGGCCGCCGACCAGCTTCTCCTGGGAGAACGGCTCGGGTTGGGCCACCTGGCCGTTGCGCAGCACGAGCGCCTCGGCCCGCTGGGAGGCGCTCCCCTTCATCGAGGTGAACGCGAGGAACGTCGGCCCCCCGTCGACGAGGGACTCGGAGTTGAAATAGGAGCCCTGCGCGCTCACCAGGGCCGCCAGGTTGGCGGACGCGGGCGCGGAGGTGACGGCGCTCCAGTCCGACGCGGTGCCTCGGAAGTACACATACGGACCGACGACCGCCCAGTCCTCACCGCCACTCGAGGGCCAGTTGTCCGCGGGGGTGTCCTGTGATGGCAGCGACTGTCCCAGCGCCGTGGGCGCCGGCTTCCAACCCGTCGTCGGGTCATACGCCATCACCTGTCCGACGGCCGCGCCGACCCCGCTGGTGGGCACCATGACCTGGAGGGCGTAGTCGGGCCCGAACGCGTAACGCTGGCCCTGGTTCGCATCGGGCGTGCCCGGGTTGAGCTTCGTGCTCACCACCCACGCCGTGCCATCGAAGCGCGCGAGGTTGCCGTTGGTGGCGACGAGCGTGTCGTCGACCACCTCCGGAGTCCAGGGTGTGGGCGCGTTGTCCCGCCCGAAGATGTCGTTGAAGTCGCCGAGCGTGTGGAGTTGGAGCGCGTAGTCCGCCGTCCACTGCGCCACCCAGACGCGGTAGTTGTTCTCCTGGGAGTTGTTCGCGAACAGGTGGGCCACCGCCACGAGCGAGGTGCCCGGCACGAGGGCGACACTCTCCGGGTCCATCGTCGAGAACTGGGGAACCGTGACGGGAGGTCCCGACCGCCACACGAGCAGGCTGTCCAGCCAGCGCAGCGTCAGCTTGCCGTCGACATCCAGGGTGGCCAGGTACTCGTCGCCGCCCGTGAACCACGTGTAGCGAGGTGCCGCGATTGTCTCACGCGTCCAGGTCCGCGTGGTCCAGCGCCAGGTGAGCACCTCGCAGCTGCCCGAGAAGGTCTGGTTGCTCATCTGCGCCACGGCGAGCCACGTGGTGCCGCCCACGAAGGTCGTGGTGATGCCCGCCGCTGGCAGCGTGAGGGTGGGGGTGTTCTTCGCGGTGGTGACACCGCCGACGGCGGCGCTGCGCCACTGGCCGGGCCGCGCCACGTCACGGTCGAAGACGTAGACGGCGCGCTCCGCGGGGCTGTTGCGCAGGAAGGTGAGCGCGAAGAAGTCCTGGTTGGCGACGACCTGGAGGGTGTCGAGGTCCAGGCCCCGCGTGTCGAGGAGGGCGTCGTTCGGGTCCAACTGCCAGGTGAGCCATGCCCCCGACCACGTCCAGACCTGGAGCGAGAGCCGACCGTTGGACGCGTTGTAGTACGTGACGACCGCGTAGTCCGGCCCGTAGTAGACGCGCGGCGAGCCACCGCCAACGGCGTCCGGCCGCTTCACCTCCGCGCGCCGCTCGCACAGCGCGAGGCTCTGGTGGGTATAGGTATAGGTGGCGGTGGCGCCCTCGGGAGAGGTGATGGACGCGAGCGCTCCGGGCTGGCCTCCCTGCACCGAGGTGTCCAGGGAGTAGCCGAGCACGATGCCGGGGCTCTCCACGCCGTCCTGGTCGAACTGGGTGACGCGGGTGAGGAACCGCTTGAACGTGTCGCCCCGGAGGGCGCCCGTGTTCGAGGTGACGTTGGCCACCTCGCGCTCCCGGCCGGGCGCCTCGGGCCTGGGGTCGTAGCCGAAGCGGAAGGTGAAGAGGGTGGCGCCGTCGGTCGCCCGGAGGGTGACCTTGTCGAGGAAGCGTGTCTCGTAGGTGTCCTGCCAGGCGCCGGGCGCGTCGCTGGGGACGGCGCGGTGCGGGTCCGCGTATTCGCGCGGGGCCTGCGGATCGGCGCTCCACAGCTTGTCGCCATAGTCGAGGGTGACGGTGCGTCCGAACACGTCGGTGACGCGGGTCAGGTAGACGGCCTTGGTGTAGGGCAGCCCGCCGGTGCCGACGCGTTGCTCGCAGCCGCGAATCAGCCCATCGCTGGTCCGCTCGAAGTCGTTGTAGCTGTAGGAGACGGTGCCGCCGAAGCGGTCGGTGACGCGGCCCAGATACCAGGCGCGCGCCACCTGGACCTGTCCCTGGGTGCGCATCGAGGCACCACTCCAGAGCGGCGCGCCGTTGCTGCCCTTCCACCACACCGACCATGACACCGTGTTGTTCACGCCGCGCGCCGCGCCCGCCGCGTCCCTCGTGACGCCGCCGCCGAAGGAGCGCCGCACCGCCGATTCACTCGTGATGACCCAGCGCTCGTAGCGGGGGTAGTACTGCGCCTTCCAGAACTGGTAGTTCTGGAGCTGGTACGCCTCGCCGCCGTCGCGGGCGAGCAGCCGCGCGCCGACCTCGAGCGTGTAGAGCAATTCGTGGGTGTCGTCGACGAGCTCCCAGACCCCCTGGCCGCCGCGTGCGATGGCGCTCGCGGACAGGAGGAGGCCGTGCGCGTGGAACTCCGCGACGAGCGGGGCGGGGACAGGCTTTCCATCCGCCAGGCCGCTCGCGAGCGCCGCGTCCGCGGAGAAGAGGCGGGGGGCCCAGGGCTGACGGACCAGCGTGTTGGGCACGCCGTTCTCGAAGAGTTCGTACTGCCGCGTCCCGGGCACCGGCGAGCCGGAGGCCGTGGCCTCAATCCAGGTCAGGGGAAGGCTCCAGCCCAGGCCGACCACCCCCGTGGGCGCCTCGCGGTTCCACGTCATCGCCTCACGGAACACGTTGGACTGGTACTGCAAGGACAGGGACACCTCCAGGCCGCTGTCCTCGGTGCGCCCGGGGAGGGTGAACAGGCTCTGGTTGAGATTCACATCTCCCCGGAACAGGTTGACGGAGCTCGAGAGGTTTCCCACGGAGCTGTCATCCATCTGGAACGTGCGGATGGCGGGGGGCTGGCTTTGTGATGAGGGATTGGAAGACGACATGGGAGACCTCGAGCGGTTGCGAATGGGGGTGGGGTCCGCGCGAAGGGCACGGGAAACGGGAATACGGGTGCCCCTCGTGTCGTGGGGCACCCGTGGGGTCCTGCCAGCGGGAATCCGGGGACGGCCTAGGGCTTCGGGATGGCGATGATCACGAACGTCACCTTGGAGCTGTCGTTCGTCTGGACGTTGCCGCTGTCATCCGTGACGAAGGCCTTCGGCGCCTTCAACCAGACGGTAGAACCCCCGGCAGTCCAACTCGAACAGCCACCGCCGATGGTCCTGACGTGATTGTCCTGACTCTTGTGGAACGTCACCTGGTAGCTCTGGATGAACACCGCGGCCGTGTCCTGGATCGGCTGATTGAAATCCGCGCGGTATTCGCCGTCCATCTGCAGGTTGAGCCCGGTCGTCTGCAACAGCCCATCCCCTGTGGAGATGGCGGCGACGAGGCCTCCGTTGACCTGGGCTGTCGAGGCGTGGTTGTTCGAGTTGTCACGCATCGACGCGACGGCCGTGATGGCGGCCTCGTTGCCGTGGACGGAGATGCCCGTCCCGAGCTGCATGGTCGCCAGCTGATGGTCATCGTTGTACGACAGCTTCCACCCGGACAGGAAGGTGGTGCCGATCGCACACGAGGAGCTTGGGAGCGTGAACCTGGTACTCTGCTCACCATTGGCGATGTTGTTCGCGTTGTCGAGCGCGATGGCGGGGTTCTTGGGGCCAACGACCGCAATGCAGCAGAGCTTCACGGTGCTGACGCTGGGGTCGATGTGGTGCCCGCTGTCGTCATGGAGCTTGGCGATGACCATGGCCGTGACGATGGAATCGCCCGACTTGTTGGTGCTGACGGAGAGCTCGATGGTGCGGACGTGGTTGTCGTTGTTGTAGCCGAACTTCCAGTACGCGATGCCGACGGCGGAGTCTTGGACGGGACCTCCGAACTTGAACTCCACGGTCTGGTCGGGTTTGGCGTCGAGGATGCGAACTTCGATGGGCATGGTGTGGCTCCAGGCTGAGGTCGCGACTGTTGATGGGGGCGGATGAAGTTCGTTTGCAATGCAAGGAGAAGGTGCGGCTCACTGGCGCCTGTCTGGGTCCCACCAGGCAGGTGCTGTCTCGTGAGCCGCCATTCATGGCCTTGATTGCCCCCCTCAAGCGACCATCATCCATACACCAAGTGTCGGGGCATGGATATTGGCCTGAGTGCCTAGAGCCCGCCGCCGCTACTTCGGCAGGATGCGCAATTGCTTGCCCTGCTGGTACGCCGGGTCTCCAAACACGTTGTCGGAGGCGTTGACATTCCCTGTCAGCCCGCCCACCACGTTCCATTGGGTGCCGGTTCCGAACGCCACCGTGGTCGGCTCATCCCCCACGTTGTAGCTGCTGCCCTCGTCGCAGACCTGGGTGAAGTCCTGCGTGACATTGTATGTCGAGCGGTTGGGATAACCGACCTGTCGGTAGTAGCCCTTGTTCGCGCCACCCGACTGCGGGTCTCCAAACGTCGCCGCGTTGAAGGTGATGCTGCCCGTGACGCCTGGAATGAAGCGGAACTTTCCATTCGCGCCGTAAGCCACGTCGCAAGGCCCTGGCAGGTTGAACGGCGCGGAGTCCCCGACGCCCGAGTTGAAGGTGGTGATGTCGTAACCCCCGGGCAGGTCCTTGGGCACGTTGACCGGCGCCAGCGCCAGCGGCCCCTGGTCCCAGCCCGTGACGACGAACATGAACCGCGTGGGCAAGGACTGCTCATAGAGCAGGAGGTTGTCCGCCGACGTGGTGCCGGCGAGCATGTCCATGTTGGGCTCATCCAGCGGAGAGGTGAACTCGCCCTGGGCCTTGGCGTTGGCCAGCGCCTGGAGGTACCAATCCCTGGCGATGGCCGGGAAGTACTTCAACTCCAGCGCCCACAGGTAGGCCTCCTTGAGGATGTACAGCCGGGCGGACATGGATTGCGTCGGCGCCAGCGTATTCAGATACGTGTAGACGCCGACCCCGCTGGAGGTGGTGCTCGTCGAGTCGCGCTTGAAGGAGAACGAGAAGTCGAACGTTCCGCCGGTGTAGATCTCCTCGGTGGCGGACACGCCCATGTTGTCGTTGGGGCCAATCTTCGCTGTCTCCAGGAAGCCCGCGTAGAGGTTGATGTCCAGGTGGACGCCAAAGCCCGACGTCTCGCTGTTCGTCACCCGGTACTGGCCGTCGCAGACCGACCCGCCGCTCATGGCGAACTTGAGGTACTTCTGGCCGTTGAGGTTGGTGGGCGTGCCGTACTTCGCGATGACGGCCGCCACGTAGTTCTGGCCCGTGTAGAAGGTGCTCAGGTCGGTGCCGTCCGGCGCGGTGAAGATCTGCTGGATCTGCTGCGGCGTCTTGCCTTGGGAGGCCAGCCGGTTCACGCACTCGGTATACAAGCTGAACATCCGGGCGTTGATGGCCGCCTCGGTGTAGGAGTCGACCACGCCGGGGGTACACGCGTAGGTGAAGTAGTCGCCCGCGGCGGTCTCATCCGCGTCCTCCGAGGCGACGGGCCAGTGGGCCACGAGCAGCGGCGCCGGGTTGAAGGTGGAGTCCTGGTTGAATGCGAGGTTCGCCGCCGTCCCGTATTGGGAGCGAAGCCAGAACATGGACCGGCCGAAGTAGCACCCGTAGGGGCGGACCAGGTAGGGCGACGGGTCCCCGAGCGGGAAGTATGGATGCCGGTAGGACTTCGTCTGCACCTTGATGCTCTGGGCCGTGAACTTGCCGTCCTGCCAGGCGAAGTGCCCGGAGGCTCCCGCCTTCACGGTGATGCCCCCGCTGATGCCCGTCTGGAATCCCGCGAACATGTCGACGCCCGCGGCGGCCGTCGCCTTCGTGGTGTACTGGAACCCCAGGCTCGCGGAGAAGTTGATGTCGTTCAGGACGACATCCTCCTGGGTCGTGTTCATCTCGTAATCAAACATGTTCCAGTCGGCCATGCCGTCGGGGCTGGTGTTGTCCCAGACCTCCGGCGCGGGGACCGGCATGGGGAACGGGTCGCAGATGGCCGTGAGCAGGCGCTTGCCCGCGTTCTCCTGCTTGGGCGGGTGCAGGGCGGTCTGCACCTTGAAGTCGCCATACTTCAAGGACGTCATCTGGATGGGCGAGCCGACCGATGACGACGCGAGGCGCACCCACGCGAGCCCCAGGATGATGGGGAGCAGGGTGGTGCCCTGGCTCGACGACTCCGGTGTGTTTCCGAAGGAGAAACACATCGAGATGGGGCCCTCGGTGTCCTCGTTCGTGCTCGGGAAGAGCTTGCCGTACTCCTTCCAGACGGGCGCGGCCGTCGTGTCGAGTTGCCGCAAGGGCCGGATGTCTTGAACCACGGCGATGCTGATGGCGTCGGCCTTGTTGTGGTCGGCGAACAGCGCGACGAGCCTGCCCGCGGGGTCCACGGCCAGCGCCGGGCCCTTCGCCTTGCGGCTCTTCACGGAGTTGGGCCAGGCGATGAGCATCGGTGCCGGGGCGTTGCTCGGGCGGGCATGGCAGGTCGCGTCCAGCGTCCAGGAGAAGGTGGTCGCGGTGACGTTGTGGTCATCCCACAGCGCCGCGATGACGCAGTTGACGGAAGGAGCCGTGGTCGTGGCGCCCGGCTGGGAGACGAGGATGGTGCGGATGTCGAGGTGCGAGATGTTCCCCGACGACTGCGCGGGGCTGGTGACGGGGGCCGTCAGGGACCAGGTCGGGACCTGGGAGACCCAGTTGTTGGTGAACGGGTTGTAGAAGTTCGTGTCCAGGACGAGGTGGTAGACCTGCACCGTGTTGTGCGTGGAGTCCCAGGCCACGTAGTTGAGGAGGATCTCCGACTCACCCTGGCCAACGCCGGCCGACACGCCGTTGGAGGAGATCTTCACGCCGGCGGGATTGCCTCCCGCCGCGGAAGCCGGCAGGCAGACCTGACACCAGTCCGTCGTGGCGCGGTGGACGCCGGGCGCGAAGCGGGCCGCGTAGAGATAGCTGTTCTTGGAGTCAATCCAGAAGACGTAGAGGGCGTCTTGCCGTGCGACCACGCCCAGGCGCTTCGTGGTCTGGAAGTTGATGGAGGACTGGAGGGAGTCCTTCTGGAGGCTGAACGACGTCCACGGGTCCAGGCGCTTCGGATTGCCCTGGGGGCGGCTGTTGTAGGCGGCGGTGGCGGAGCTGAAGTAGCCCTGGATGTTGTCGTCATCATTGACGCCGACCAGGGCCATCGAGCCGCCCATCTGGATGAGACGGAATTCGCCGTTGTCACCGTCGACGTCGAGGGCGCCGGCGACAGGGATGCCGATGATATCGGTGGTGGAGGGAGGCGTCGGGAGCGGCGGCGGCGTGGTGGCGGCGGCGGCGGAGCTGGACACGGGGGTTCCATTTCGTGGCGGATGACGACGTGGGGGTGCTCCCTGATTACAATTGCAATTACGGCGCCATCCACCGTGGTGGGATTTGTCCCAGCGGGCACGCTCCGTGACGCCCTGGGGGAGTGGAAGTGTCTGCGTCCAACATGAACGCGGCTGCGTCCTTCCAATGTCAGAGCATCTGGGTTGTGCTGGACCGGATGGTTGAAGGCCGAAAGGAGTTACCGTGAATCTCCTAGGAGTCGTGGTCATCCTGGCCGTGTCCTCCGCCGCGCCCCAGGGCTCGGAGGGAAGCTGCGCGACGGCGAATATCGAGACAGCGCTCAAGGCGGTGTTCGAGCGCTATCCGAACGCGGGGGAGTTGGACTTGATGCGTGACTCCGGGGAGCCCGTCACGCCCGCGTTCCTGTCCACCGCGTTCAAGGTTCGCGACGTGCGGAATGGTTACGCGACGCTCGAGCATGCGGACCTGGTGGAGCAATACGAGGCGGCGCTGTTCAAGAACTCCAGCGGCTATCACCTGGTCATCGTGTCCACGGGAGGCTCGGTGAGTCGCCTGGGAGTCTTTCGCTGCGATGCGCGGGGACTGGTGCCGGATGCGCAGGCGTTGAGCTTCTCCCGGGAGGACGCGCTCAAGCTCTATGGGGATGCGGGGCTCATCGGGAAGAAGGGGCTGACGGCGCAGCACCTCCAGGACTGGGCGGGCTCCCTGGTGCAGTTCGCCTTGCCGCGCAAGGGGCGGAGCATCGTGCTCAAGGCCGCTGTCGATGAGCCGGCCCACCTGCATGGGAAGAAGCTGGGGACGGTCGAGTACAGCGACGGCCGCTTCACCGTCCACTCGCTCGGAAAGGCGAAGCAGGCGTCCGCGTCAGCCGAGTGAGCCTCCTGTCCCCGCGGGCTTGCTTGCCCGTGGTGGATTGCGCCCCCTCTTCGCGATGGCGACTTTTGAGCCATTCATTCCTGTCCGCGGGAAGGGGCGCGACGATGTCCATGAACATCCTGCTGGTGCATGGGGCGTGGGGAGATGGCTCCAACTGGAGTCGTGTCATTCCCTTGTTGGTGTCACAGGGCTTCCATGTCACGGCGGTCCAGAACCCGTTGACGTCGCTCGCCGACGATGTGGCGAACACCCGGCGCATCCTGGGCCTTCAGAAGGGGCCGACGCTGCTCGTCGGTCATTCCTATGGGGGCGCCGTCATCACCGAGGCGGGCAATGACTCGGACCTCGTCACGGGGCTGGTCTACATCGCGGCCTTCGCTCCGGACGCGGGCGAGGGGCTGGGGGACTTGCTGGGCCGGGGCCAGCCACCTCCGGGCGGTGCCAACATCTATCCGGACCCCGATGGCTTCCTGTGGATAAGACAGGAGGGCTTCCGAGAGAGCTTCGCGCAGGACCTGGGCGAGATGGAGGCGCGGGTGCTCGGCGTCGCCCAGCGGCCCATCGCGGGGCGGTGCTTCAGCGACAAGGTCACGCGGCCCGCGTGGAAGGTGAAGCCCTGCTGGTACCAGGTCTCCGAGCAGGACCGGATGATTCCTCCCGACACGGAGCGGTTCATGGCGCAGCGGATGCGGGCGACCACGCGCTCGCTCGCGGCGAGCCACGCCTCGCTCGTCTCGCAGCCGGCGGAGGTCTCCAAGCTCATCCAGGAGGCGGCCGCGAGCGTCGAGGCCGGAGCGGGCGCGAGCATGCACTGACGCGTGGGCCCCTGGCCCGAGCGCCTCGCTGGCCGCGCGACGCTGGAGTCGCTAGTGTCGTGCCCGCGAGGCCCGGGCCAGGAGCGCTGCTGTGCGGACGTGTCGACAGGGTGTGGTGCTGGCGCTTGGACTGGCTTGCGGGCTGGGATGTCTTCCGGACCCTGTCGACGTCGCGGGGAAGCGCTGTGACTCGCGGGAGGAGTGCGGCGCGGGCTTTGTCTGCCAGGCCGGGCGCTGCGCCACGGACGGTGCCGGGCCGGACAACCTGGTGGGCAACGCGGGCTTCGAGCAAGGCGTCGACGGCTGGGTGTCCACGGGCTCGCTGACCGCGGTGCGTCCGGGCTTCCGGGGCGAGTCCGCGGGGCGGCTCGAGGTGCCGCTCGCGCAGGAGCGGGTGACGCTCCAGCCCCTCTCACCCCCGCTGCTCGAGGCACAGGACAGCTACTACTGCGCCTCGGCGTGGGTGCGAGGACCTTCCGGAGGTTCGGCGACGCTCGCGTTGCTGAGTGACTCCGAGCCCCAGGACCCGGTGTCCGTTTCGTTGAATGACACGTGGCAGGAGGTGAAGACCTCCACGCTGTTCGTGGGGGAAGAGGTGGGCTCGGTGCGACTGACCTTCGTCGCCGTGCCGGGCGCCGCGCTGAGCGTGGATGAGGTCCGGCTCTGGCGCGCGGGCTCCATCTTCTGTGAGGACGGACCGTGAGCGACTCGGCGCCGAGCACCGCGCCCCTCACCGAGAAGACGGACCCGGAGGGCCCGCTCTCGCCGGTGCGGCTGCTCGTCCTGGAGGGCAAGGACCTGGGACGCTCCGCGGTGTTGGAGCGAGGCACGGCGGTGGTGGGGACGCTGCCGTCGTGCGAGCTTGTCCTCACGGACGACACGGTGTCGCGCCAGCATCTGAGCATCGAGCTGTTGGGGTCCTCCTTGCGCGTGCGGGACTTGGGGAGCCGCAATGGCACGCGCTACCTGGGGGCGCGGGTGGAGGTGGTGGAGGTGCCCCTGGGCGCGCTGGTGTGCCTGGGAAGGACGCAGCTCGCGCTGCTCCCGGAGACCTCGTCGACCGAGCGGGTCAGCGCGCGCACGGAACTGGCGGGACTGCTGGGCCGCTCGTTGGCGATGCGGCGGCTGTTCACGGACATCGAGCGCGTGGCTCCCACGGGGCTGCCGGTGCTGCTCCAGGGGGAGACGGGGACGGGGAAGGAGGGCCTCGCGAGGGCCCTGCATCAGCTCTCCGGAAAGGCGGGCGCGCTGCGGGTCTTCGATTGCGGCGCCGTGCTCCCCAGCTTGTTGCCCGGAGCGTTGTTCGGCCACGCGCGGGGCGCCTTCACGGGGGCGGTGGCGGAGGCTCCTGGCGCGCTCGAGGCCGCTCACGAGGGCACGCTCTTCCTGGATGAGGTGGCGGAGCTTCCGCTGGAGGCCCAGCCGGCCTTCCTGCGGGTGCTGGAGACGGGCGGCTTCTTCCGCTTGGGGGAGAACGTGGAGCGGCGCGTCCGCTTCCGCGTCATCGCCGCCACGCACCAGGACCTCCAGGCCGCGGTGAAGAGGGGGACCTTTCGTGAGGACCTCTACCATCGCCTCGCGAGCGTCGTGCTCCGGGCGCCCGCGTTGAGGGAGCGACTGGAGGACATCCCCCTCCTGGCCGAGCACTTCGCGCGGAGCCTGGGGACCTCGCTCCCCCTGTCGCCCGCGAGCCTCGCCACGCTGACGGCCTATCACTGGCCCGGCAATGTGAGGGAGCTGCGCAACGCGGTGGAGCGCGTCGTGTCGCTGGGCGCGGAGGCCGCGTTGCCTCGGCTCGCGACGAGCGAGGCCTCGCAGCCGGAGGACTTCCATGCGACGCGCGAGCGGGTCCTCCAGGCCTTCGAGCGAAGCTACCTGGAGGCGCAGCTTGCCCGGCACAAGGGGTCCGCCGCCGCGGCCGCACGCGCGGCGGGGCTGGCCCGCTCCTACTTCTATCGCCTGCTCAAGACGCATGGGCTCGTCCCCAGAGGAGGGAAGGGCTGACGCGAGGCGCTTGGGATAACGTCCGTGCGCATGTGGCTTGCCGTGGTGATGACGGTGTTCCTGGGGCAGACCTCCCCCGCGAACCCCTATCTGGAACAAGCGTGGGGGAAGTACGAATCGCTGCACTTCGCGGAGGCGGTGGAGTTGCTGCGGCTCGCCGAGCAGGTCCCCACGAGCACGCGAGCCCAGCGGGTTGGAATCCTGGAGCTGAGAGCCCGCTGCGAGCTGGCGGAGGGGCGGCGCGCGGAGGCGGAGGAGAGCTACACGCGCATGCTCACGCTGGAGCCTCGCGCCGAGCCTCCGGGAGACCTCTCCCCCAAGATTCTCGAGGCCTTCCAGGCGGTGAAGCGCGGGCTGTTTCCCTCGGGCTATCTGGCCTTGAAGCAGCTCCCCTCGACGGAAGGGCTGGTGCGGGTGGAGGTGGTGGACCCCTGGCACCGGGTCTCGGAGGTGGTGCTGCGCTGGAGCGCGGGGCTCGGCGAGGACTGGAGGGAGGCGCGGGCGATGCCGGACGACGGGCGGTGGCTGTTCGAGCTCCCCAGGGACCGGTCTGCTCCGGTGCCTTGGCATGTGGTGGCGCGCGACGCGGAGGGGAAGGAGGTGGCGCGGCTGGGGGAGGCGGAAGTCCCGCGCGCCGTCGTGGCGCCCCTCCTCGCTCCGGCACCGCGACCTGGGGACACGTCGAAGGCCCCCGTGGAGGTCGCGGCCTCGAGCCGTCTTCGGGCAACGCTGGGCTGGGTGGCGATGGGGGCCGCGGTCGTCGCTGGCGTCAGCGGCGCGGTGCTGCAAGTCCGCTCCCATGAGTCGCGGGAGGCCGCGGAGCGCGCGGAGTGGGCCCGGGATGCGCGGCGTCACTCCGACCGGGCCCGCTCCCAGGCGGGGTGGGCCACGGGGCTCTTCGCCGTCGGCGGCGCGGCGGCGCTGGGCGGAGGGGTCCTGTTCGCATGGTGAAGGACGGAGCCACGACTCGGGGCGCGCGCCTGGGGGACTACGAACTGCTCGCGCGCATCGCGGCGGGTGGAATGGGAGAGGTCTTCATCGCCCGACGGCGAGGGCCCGCGGGGATTGAGCAGCGCGTGGCGCTGAAGACCGTTCTCCCCCATCTGGCCGATGACCCGCGCTGGCGCGACCGCTTCCTCGAGGAGATGCGCTTCGCGGCGATGCTGAGCCATCCCCACATCGTCCCTGTCTCCGAGTTGGGCTGGGAGGATGGGCGCTTGTTCATGGCGATGGCGCTCGTCGAAGGGGTGAGCCTGGCGCGGTTGCTGAGGGCGTGCCGCCGCGAAGGGCACCTGCTGTCGATGCCGCTGGTGCGGTTGTTGGCCACGGGGCTGTGCGAGGCGCTTCAGTATGCCCATCAGCTCCGGAGTCCCTCCGGCGAGGCCATGGGGCTTGTTCATCGCGACGTGAATCCCGCCAACATCCTGGTGTCCGCGCAGGGCGCGGTGCTGCTGGGAGACTTCGGCATCGCGCGCCCGGCCACGAGCGACACGACACACGGAGGGCGGGCTTGGGGCAAATACCCATACATGCCTCCGGAGCAACTGGACGGCGTGCGGCCGCTGGATGCGCGAGTGGATGTCTTCGCGGCCTCGGTGACGCTGTATGAGGCCCTGACGGGTGTTTCGCCATTTCTGCGCGAGACCGATGAAGCGACGATTCAAGCCATTCGAGGCACGGAGCTTCCGGACGTCACGCTCCTGCGGCCCGACGTGAGCCCTCGCGTCGCGGAGATGCTGCGTCGCGGGGCTGCTCGGGAGCGAGGATTGCGGCTCGGCTCCGCCAGCGACCTGCTGGATGGAGTGCTGGAGGGCCCCGTGGCCCGTCCCTCCGAGCTGGGGGCGCTGGTCGAGAGGTTGTGCGCGGCGGAGCTGGCGGTCTTCCGGCGGTCCGAGCCGGTGGGCGGTGATGTTCCCGTCACGCGGACGCTGCGGCCCGTGTCCGCGGGTGGCACGGGGGGCGTGACAGCGCGGTGGCTCGGTGGTGCTCGATGGCCCGGGGTGCTGGGCGGACTGGCTGTGCTCGCTGGGGGCGGGTGGCTCTTTCTCCCGCGAGGTGAGGCGCCCGCTCCGGTGCCTGTGTCTTCGCCCGAGACGCGGGCGGTCCAGGAGGCTCCTCGGTTGGCGGAGGTGTCGCCTGCCAGGCCCGAGGAGTCGGCTCCTCCCGAGGTGGCTCCTCGTGTGCCTGTCGCGGTGAAGGCCGTGGAGGCACGCGCGGCGGTCCCGGCGCCGAAGGCCGTGGAGGCCATCGGGTTCCTGACCGTGGACGCGCGGCCCTGGGCGGTGGTGTCCGTGAACGGGCGTGAGGTGGACCGGACGCCCTTGGCTCGCTACCCGCTGCCAGCGGGCCGGCATCTCGTCGTGTTCCACAATCCCACGCTGGGGTTGACGGAGCAGCGCACCGTCCAGGTCGAGTCGGGGAAGGTCGCCACCGTGCGGGTGGACTTCGCCGCGCCCTGACGGACCTGGGCCGGGTGTCTTGGGGCAGGACAGTTGTCCCCTGGCAGGAGACAACCGCGAGTGGGGGGCGTGCACCAAGTCCGCGAGAAGAGGTGAGTAGGACTCTCCTGGGTCATGGTCGCCGATGGGGGCATGGGGCGTGCACTGAGGGCGGGGCATCACTCGCTGGGGCGCGCAGCCTCACGTGAGTGCCTCACCACTCATGGTGCTCTGTCTCAAGGGAGTTGCTTCGTCATGAAGACGCTGGCTTTCGTGTGTGCATCGCTTTCGCTCCTGCTGCTGACCCCTGCCTGCGGAAAGGATAAGTGCACCGCGGAGGAGTCGACCACCTGTTCGAGCAAGCACAGCACGTGTGTCAACGCGTGCGGCGGCGGGAACGAGCCGGGCTTCCTGGCTTGCACCGAGAGCTGCAACAAGAAGCTGTGTGATTGCGAGTCGGCTTGCGGAAACGACGAGTGCGACACGTCTGACAAGTAGGCCGGGTCGGGACCTTGGGGGCGTGAGCCCGCGCGGGGAGAGGTGTCCTCGCGCGGGTTCTTGATTCAGGGCTTCTCGAGCAGCCAGTCGCGAACCGCGAGGAAGCGTGCGGTGGGGGCCGCTGTCCGGCGCCATGCGACATACAAGGTGCCGAAGGGGCGTCGCGCCGAGCGCCGGTTCGGCTCGGGGGTGACGCTCTCCACGCGGCCCTCGCTCAAGGCGGGCTCGACGAGATAGTCCGGCAGTACCGTCATGCCCACGCCGGCCTCGGCGAGGGAGAGCATCTCGTCCAGGTTGGCGATGCGGCACACCACGCGGGAGGGGAGTGGCTCCTTGGGACCGAAGGCGGAGCGCCACCAGGGGCTCAGCATCGCGAGGTCGGAGTCGAAGGCGATGAAGCGATGGGCCGCGAAGTCGCGCGCGCTCTTGGGGGTGCCCCAGCGCTTGAGGTAGGCGCGTGAGGCCACGGCCACGAAGCGTTCCTGCGCGACGGGATGGACCTCCAGGCCCGGAGCGTCGGGGAGGAGGCCCACGATGCCCAGGTCCAGCTCTCCCTCGACGAGGCGTCGGGAGACGCGGCTGGGCACATCGAAGCGGACCTCCAGGTGAAGCTCGGGGTAGCGCTCCAGGAGGGTGGGGAGGCGAGGACGCAGCCAGTATCGGAAGAAGGGCCAGGGGCCCGCGAGGCTCACCTCGCCGCGCACGGCGCGCTGGGCCTCGGCGGCTTCCTCGAGCGCGGCATCCAGGGCGGGCAGGTGCGCGCCCAGCTTCGCGACCAGGGCTGCGCCAGCGGTGGTGAGGCGGGTGCCTCGACCGACGCGCTCGAACAGGGCGGCGCCGACGCGCTGCTCCAGTGCCTTGAGTTGCTGGCCGACGGCGGAGGCGGTGATGCCCAGCCGAGCCGCGGCGGCGGCGTGGGTCCCCGCGCGGCTCACTTCCCACAGCGTCCAGAGTGCTTCGTGATTGCCGGCCATCGCCCGAGCTTACTGTCCCGGCCAGAGAATCCACGGAGGGCCTGGCAGGTCACGAGCCGGGAGTGGCGCGCGCGGGCTGTCCTGGCCATCGAATCCACGGCGGGCTCAGCGGTTCGTGAGACCTGCCCCAGCCATCAAATCCACGGATGGCTCATCAGTTCTTGCGACTGGTCCATGGATGTCTCGGCGGGCACTGAAGAGGCATGTCCGCAACCTCCTCACGACCCGATGCTCCTCGCTCCTTGCGCGACACCACGCTGGCCCTCGGGCGGCTGCTTGTTCCCCTGGGCGCGCTGTTGAGTCTCTGGCCGGGTGTGTCCACGGCGGTCGCCCTGGTGGCTGGAATGCTGGTGGCCCTGAGCGTCGGCAATCCCCATGCGGCGCTCACCCGCCGTGCCACGCACCTCCTCCTCTCTCTCTCGGTGGTGGGCCTGGGCGCGGGCATGGACTTGCGCGTGGTGGCCGAGGAAGGCGCGCGCGGCTTTCTCTACACCGTGGTGGGCATCACCGCGTGTCTTGCGCTCGGGGCCCTCCTGGCGCGGTGGCTGCGCGTCTCGCGTGGCGCGGGGCTGCTCATCAGTATCGGCACGGCCATCTGTGGAGGCAGTGCCATCGCGGCGGTGGTTCCCGTGCTGCGGCCTCGAGAAGAGGACGTGTCCATCGCACTGGGGACCGTGTTCTTGCTCAACGCCGTGGCCCTCTTCGTCTTCCCCGTCGTGGGGCACGCCGTGGGCCTGGACGCGCGCCAGTTCGGACTGTGGAGCGCACTGGCCATCCATGACACCAGCTCCGTGGTCGGCGCGGCCATGCGGTACGGACCGCAGGCGCTGGAGGTGGCGACCACCGTGAAGCTGGCGCGCGCGCTCTGGATTGTCCCGCTGACGGTGTCCCTGGGCTTCTGGCTTCGACGGACCGGCCAGGCGTCCACCCAAGGGCAGGGGCCCGCGCGCCGCCCCTGGTTCATCCTCGGCTTCCTCGCCATGGCGGCCCTGGTGACGTGGGTGCCGTCACTCCGGCCCGCGGGGCAGATGGTGACGCACGTGTCCCAGCGTGTCCTCGTGCTGACGCTGTTCCTCATCGGCGCGGGCTTCTCGCGTCAGGCCCTGCGCTCCGTGGGCCTCAAGCCGCTGGCCCAGGGCATCACCCTGTGGCTCTGCATGGCGAGCCTGAGCCTGGGCGCCATCCTCCTCCACGTCATCTCGTGAGGGCGCGTGTCCTCAGGAATGCGCCAACGCAGGGGGCGCCGCACGGGCATGGCGCAGGAAGTGGCCCGCGATTCCCCCCGGAGCATCCACGGGCAGCACCCAGGAGAACGTCCGCCGCACCTTCAGGTCGGGCAGGGGCAGCACCCGGAAGCGCCCCGAGCTCAGCTCCGCCTGGATGCTCCAGCGCGAGAGGAACCCCACTCCGAGCCCCGCGGCCACCGCGCCCTTGATGGTCTCGGTGCCGCCGAGCTGGAGGTCTCCCGCCCGCGGCCCCCGGCGCACCCCCGCGCGCTTCAGCGCCCGCTCCAGCACCGCGCGAGTGCCCGACCCCAGCTCGCGCCAGAGCAGCGGCACCGTCTGGAGCATGTCGAGGGTCCGCACCTGGAGGATCTCCTTCGGCGCCTGCGTGGCGACGACCGGCAGCAACTCGTCATCCAGATAGTGCTCCAACCGGAGCCCCGCGGCGCGAGCATGTCCCTCCACCAATCCCAGCGGCGCGCGTCCCTCGCCGACCCAGCCGAGCACCTGCTCGGAGTTGCCCACTTCCAGGCGCACCTGGAGTCCCCGGTGCAGGCGCAGGAAGGACGCCAGCAAGTCCGGGACGACGTAGCTCGCCAGCGTGGTGCTCGCGGCCAGCACGAGCTCCCCCGTCAGGACCTCCTCACCCGTCACCGCGAGCGCGGCCTCCTCCAAGAGCTGATGATGCCGCTGCGCATACGCCAGCAGCCGCTGACCGGCCTCATTGAGTCGCACCCCGCGAGCCGTCCGCACCAACAAGGGCTGACCGCATTCCCGCTCGAGCTGGCGGATCTGCGCGGTGACGGCGGGCTGGGACAGGTGCAGCAACCGGGACGCCGCGGACACCTGCCCCGTCGTCGCCACCACGCGGAAGGTCTCGAGTCGGCGAGGGTCGAGGCGGTTCGTCAACGGAACGTCTCCAGGTGGACTTGCTTCGAATCATCCCCGTCGAAGCGGATGCACGAGCGACTGTCCCACGAAATGGCGCTCAGGCGTCTTGCCCCGAGGGGCTGGCCCCGATGCCCCCGCGTGCCCCGCGCCGTCCCCGGAAGGGCCAGGCGAGCTGACCCAGGTAGTCGGTGGGGAGCGTGGGCTCGTCATCCATCCCTACATCGAGTGGCGCCTCGCCCTTCTGTGGAAGCGCGGTGCCGAAGAGTCGGTCCCACACGGACAGGATGGCGCCGTAGTTGCCTTGCACGTCCGCGTACAGCCGCTGGTGGTGCCAGCGGTGCAGCTCGGCCACGGCGAAGACATGGCGCAAGACACCCGCGCGATAGGCGATGTTCCCGTGCTGGAACATCAGGTGCAATGTCACCGCGGCAAGCGCACAGGCGACGACGGTGGGAGGCGCCCCGAGCAGTCCCATCACCAGCAGCCCCGGTGCGCCTTCCAGCGCCTCATGAAGCAAGTGCCTGCGTTGTCCATTGAGCCAGTACACGCGGCGAGGGCTGTGATGGATGGCATGCAGTCGCCACAGCGCGGGAACATGGTGGCTCGCACGGTGGATGCCATAGAGCCCCAGGTCGAGGAGCACTGTCCCCACGAGGAACTGCGCCCAGAACGGCCAGTCGCGAGGCCACCAGGACAGCGCGCCTCCCGTGAGCTCCATGGCCAAGGTGTAGAGCAGGAGTGAGACGTGACTGAGCGCCAGGTTGCCCGTCACGTGGAAGACGTCCGTCAGGGTGTCCCCGTCGTGGTCCCTCCGCCAGACCTCCGCGTGGGGGAACACGCGCTCGAGCGCGAGGACGAGCAGCGCCGCGAGCAGCAGGATGGGCGGCCCCACATGCCAGTAGGGGAGCCCCTGGCTCACGCCGGCCACCAGTGCGGCCGTGCCTCCGAAGAAGATGACGGGGTAGGGGAGATACGAGACGGGGTGTGTGCTCATGCCCCGGAGCGTCACCTCCCAGCGGGCCTCCCGGATTGGACGAACTGGCTACTTCGCGAGGGCGTCGTCGTCCGTGGGCGTGGGCAGCACCCACTCCGCGCGGCCCATGACGTCGGAAGGCCGGATGCCGAACATGCGGCGGAAGATGCGCGTGAGGTGCGCGCCATCCGTGAAGCCCGCGTGGTGCGCGGACTCCGTCAGCGTCGCGCCTTCGCGGAGCCGGGCGACGGCGCGCTGGAGCCGGAGCCACGCGACATAGGGGCGCAGCGGGAGTCCCACGTGCTGGGGGAGCAGGTGCGTGAGCCGCCCGGGGGAGATCTCCGCGTGCTCCGCCACCGCGCCCAGCCGGATGTCTCCCTCCAGGTTCGCCGCCACGAAGCGAACCGCTCGCTGCACGGCGGGGTGGATGACCTGCGGACGTGACTCGGGACTGGCGAGCGCGTCGACGAAGGACTGGGCGAGCGGTCTCGCCTGGGCCCAGGTCTCGGGTACGGCTCGCGGTGTCCGCGTCCACAACGTCCTGCCCGCACGCAGCCAGTCCGAGGTCTCGACCAAAGGCCCCAGCTCGCGGCGCAGTCGCCGCCCCACGAGTCCATCCGGGTCCAGGTAGAGCAGCAGCACCGAGGGGCTCGGCGCCGTGACTTCGTGCAGGGCATCGGGAGGAATCACCGCGGCCTGGCACTGCACCGCGCTGTCTTGCCGCGGTCCTCGGAGGTGGAGCGGCGAGCCCAGGCTCACCATGACCTGGAAGGCATGGTGCGCGTGGAGCGCGGTGGCGCGCACCGGGCCCCCGTAGAGCAGGGTCCCGGTGCCCATGAACAAGCGGCCATTCCAGCTCGTGGGCTCAGTGCCCGGAGTGCCCATGGTCATGTCCGCTCGCGGCCGGCGCGGGCTGTGCGGCCTTCGCGTCCGCCTTCGGCTTGCCGAACTTCACCAACTGCGCATGCACCTGACCGTTCTTCATCTTCATGCCGTGGACGACCACGCGCTCTCCGGCCTTGAGGTCCGCCGCCGTGACGTCCGCGCCGCTCTTCTCGTAGCGCGTGCTCGCGTCCGTCATCACGTCCTCCTGCTTCATCTCGGAGGTCTCTACCACGAGCGTGCCTTGCTTCACCTCCTTCACCGTGCCCATGACGTGGACACCGTCCTTGCCGTGGGAAAGCGCCATGGCCGGAGAGAGGAGGGTGAGGGCGAGCAGGGCGGCGGAGGTGAAGCGGGATGAGGTCTTCATGAGTGTTCTCCAGGGAAGTGACTACGGTCCTTCGAGGAAGGCGTCCTCGGCGCGTTGTTCTTGAAGCGCGTGCTGCGAGAGAGGGAGTCCTGCCTTGATTTCATCGAGCGCCTCCGGGCTGAGCCCGGGCAGCGTGCGGATGAGTGAGACGAGGGCCCAGCTGTCGCGGTTGCGCGTGCCGTCATGGAGCTGTCCCCACGCGGGCATGCCCGTCAGCCGGATGCCGTTCTGGATGACCCAATACAGCTCGCCATCACTCAGTGACTGCGTCGCGGCGGCGCGCATGTCGGGCGCGGGGGGATAGAGCCCTTGTCCGATGGGCGTCTGCCCGCTGCCGTCCGCCGCGTGGCAGACGGCGCAGTGGTCCGCCCAGTGGGCTCTTGCTTCGGACAGCAGCTTGGGAGGGAGCGGCTCCAGGGGATTCTTCTGCTCCCGCGCCCCGGAGGGCATGCTGAAAGCACGCGCCGCGCGAGCCACGCGGGCCTCGAGCGCGGAGGGGGCCTCCAGGGCGGAGAACCCGCGATTCAACAGGTTCAGTCCGTACAGCCCCCCTCCCACGGCGAGGATGAGCGTCAGCGCGCCCACCACGGCCAGTCCTCCCACCACATCACGGCGCAAGCTCACGACGACGTCTCCTCCAGAGTCCGTTGAGTCGGCTCCGAGCGCTGGTGTTCACCGGGGTTCACGCAGCAGCCCATCGCCTCTTACAGCTCGGGCGGCGACACCTGGCCCGAGGCTGCCTGAATGCCTTCACGGAGAACCTCCGCGCATGGGCAGGAAGCAACCGCGAGGCCACGCACGGGAACGCGCAAGCCCGCGGAACCAGGGAGGTGTGTCGCGCGGAACCGTGATGGGCGCCGTTACAGTCGGGAGGAGTGGGTTACACCTGGAGCAGGCGGCAGGCACCGCTCAGGCGGCCAGCATCCAGGAACGAAGGGCGTGAGACGTCATCGCGCGGTGAACGCACGTTGCCGGAGCTTCCCGGTGTGGAGCGGCGAGGCTCCGACGCGAAATTCATCGAGGGGGTGTGTTGATGTTTGTTATTCTTTGCGGCCCTCTCAGCTCATCGTGAGGAGCTCATTCCTGGAGCGTGTATGTCCAAATATGGCGTGCAGAAGGCCGAGCCGATGTGGGTGATTCGGGTTCGCCTCATTCTCTTACATCTCGGCGCTCTCGCCGTGTTCTTCGTTCCCTTCCAGTGGGAGCTCGTCGCGCTGGCGGCCGTCAGCTACTTCCCTCGCATCCTCGGGGTGGAGGCGGGCTATCACCGCTATTTCTCACATCGGTCCTACAAGACGAGCCGGGTGTTTCAGTTCTTGATGGCGGTGCTGGGCTCCTCGTCCGGGCAGCGGGGCGTGTTGTGGTGGGCCGCGCACCACCGGGCACATCATCGGCACACGGACACGGAAGAGGATGTGCACTCCCCGGTGCATGGCTTCTGGAAGTCGCACCTGGGCTGGCTGCTCGAGGAGAAGAACGCGGACACCCACCTGGACCATGTGGCTGACTTCGCGTGCTTCCCGGAGCTGCGGCTCATCAACAAGTATTACTACGTGCCCGCGCTCCTGTTGCTCGTGGGGCTGGGGGTGGCGGGAGCCCAGGGATGGCTGGGGCCCGATATCAATGCCTGGCAGGCCGTGGCCTGGGGGTTCTTCCTGCCCACCGTGCTGGCGCTCCACTCCATCCTGGCGGTGAACTCCCTGGCACATGGCAACGGGCGCTGGGCCAGCTACCGGCGCTTCGCCACGCGAGACTTGTCGTTGAACAGCATCTGGCTGGCGCTGCCCAGCGTGGGCGCCGGGTGGCACAACAATCATCATCGCTTCAGCGCCAGCTCGCGCGCGGGGTTCACCTGGTACGAAGTGGACCTGAGCTATCTGTGGCTGAAATCACTCGCCGCCTTGCGGCTGGTCTGGGAGCTGCGCCCCGTCCCCGCGGAGATCATGCGTCAGGGAGGACTGCTGGACGAAGAGAAGCCCAAGGTCGACCAGACGATGGGCTGAGGCTTCGGAGCACCCGGGCCCCCGCCTCGTGTGGGAGGCGGGGCCCGGTGAGAGGGCTGCTACGCGGAGGCGACCGCGCCTCGCGGCGCGCCCAGGCCCTGGACCCACTGCTCCACCTGCTCGAGGACAGGCTCGGGCTTGCGCACCCAGCGGAAGTGATGGAACGCCTTCATCCCGTGGTCGCGGGCTTGCAGTTCCACCTGGGTCACCCTCGCCTGCGGCAGCTTGCCCGCGAGGAAGTCCGCGCACGTCCTGGGCACCAGCGGGTCTCCGGACAGGGAGACAATCAGCACGGGCACCTGGAGCCGGGTCAGGGCCGCGTCGTAGTCCGCCGTGTCCCCGACGACCTTGTAGCGGCCCGTGAGGGCCTCATGGGTCCAGTCGAGAATCATGTTCAGCGGCTGCCGGCCGCCAAAGCCCACCTTGTGGCCCGGGAAGTAGCCCAGCGTCTGGTCGATGGCGCGCACCAGGCGGATGCCCATGTGGCGCTTGAACTTCATCCCGGAGGGCATGGAGCCGTGGTAGTTGGAGCCGCCCGCCAGGACGATGACACCATCCACCTGGCCGGGGTTCTGACTGGCGTGGAGCAGCGCGAACTGGCCGCCCAGGCTGTGCCCGGCCACGATGAAGGGCTTGCCCGCCGCCTGCGCCTTGATTCGGGGCAGCAGGGTGGCGAGGTCGACGTTGAGGACTTCCTTGTAGCCGAAGTTCTGCCGCTTCACGTCCTGGACGGAGCTCTGCTTCATCCCTCGCAGCTCCACCGTCGCCACGCGATAGCCCAGCTTTGCCCAGGACTCGGCGAGGCCCCGGTAGAACTCCACCCCCACGCCGAGCGCCGGCAGGAAGGCGATGACGCCCTTCTCGCCGGGGGTCTGCTCTCCAAACCACTCGATGACCGTCTGGGTCTGGTCTGGGAGCTGCTCCTGTTGGGTCTTCATGCGCGCGCCTTCTTCCACGTCAGTCCGCATTGCACGTCATTCCCTCCAGCATCTTCTGGCCTTTCCAGACACGGTAGAGCGGATAGGGCGCCGTGAGGTACTGCAACTTCTCCTCCTGGAAGATTTTGTAGAGCTTTTGGAGATTGTAGAAGGGGCAGCGCGGGTAGGAGTGGTGCTCCACGTGGTAGGTGATGTTCGCGCACAGCCAGCCCAGCATGGGGTTGGCCACGGTGATGCTGTTCTTGCTCATGTCCCGGCGGCGTGAGTCTCCGCGGGGATAGAGGGTGATGGGGGCGTGCTCGTAGCCTCGGGTGATGGGATTGATGATGAGCACCACCACGGCCAAGGGCAGCCAGAAGATGTAGAGCAGCTTCATGGCCAGGCCCATCTGGATGAGCACCACATGGATGGCGGCCCAGATGGCCAGGTTGATGACCTGCTCCGTCACCACGGTGGCGCGCACCCGCAGGCCATAGCGCGTGAGGGCGATGGTCGTGTACCACTGGTAGTAGCGCCACAGCCGCAACCAGATGTCCTTCAGCTCCGCGGCGAAGTAGTACTCGTCCGGGTCCCGCTCCGGGTCCGCGATGTGGGAGTGGTGCCGCATGTGTGTCTCGCGGTTCACCGTGAAGGTCATGGTGAAGGTGGTGGCGTACAGCCGCCCCATCAGCCGGTTGAAGAAGTCGTTGCGGAACCCCGTGCCGTGCATGCAGTCGTGGTGCAGCACGAACAGCGTGTAGAGACAGTGGCCCAGGAGCACCGACAGGGCGACGTTCGCCCAGACGTTGTCCAGCGCGAACTGCCCATACATGGCGGCGGCGTAGGTCAGGATGAAGGGGCTGGCGAAGAGCAGGTGCTTGACGCCATTGGGGCGGCACAGCGCCTTGATGTCCGCGTCCCGCTGCGGACAGAGCAGCCACTTCTGGGGCTCGGGGCGCTTCTTGGCGACGGATGCGTCCTTCGCATCCTGTACGACGTCCATGGTTTCAACGACGGTTTCCTTCAGCATGGGTCCTCCCATTGGCTTGCGCGGTCGCTGCCCGGCTGTTGAGGATGAGCTGCGAGTCGAGGATGCGCTGCGCGTCAATCAGCTCGGTGCGTCCGAGGGTGTAGGTGAGCCACTCGTCGATATCCGCCGTGAGTCGCTCCGCGGTGTCCTCGCCGAGCACTCGCTTCATGTAGAGGGCGGTGTCCAACTGCTGCAGCGTCTGGGGCAGCTCCAGCGCGCTGGTGAAGGGGTCTTCCACCACGTGGGTGATGAGTCCCAATTGCTGCGCCTCCTGGGCGGTGAGCAGCTCTCCGCTCAGCACCAGTCGCTTGGTGACCGTCATGCCCGCCAGTCCCTTGAGATAGGAGAGGCCACCCATGCCGGGGATGAGCCCGGACTTGATTTCAGGCAGGCCCACCTTCACGCCCTGGCGCACCAACTGGAGGTCCGTGGCGAACAGGGTCTCCAGGCCGCCGCCTTGCGCGGTGCCGTTGACCACCGCCACCACCAGCGCGTCCATCGTCGCCAGCAGGCGCAGCATCGTCCGGGCCTTGTCGGCGAAGCCCCTCAACGCTTCCTTCTCCCCCATCGCCAACCGGCGGAGGATTTCGTTGCGGTCTCCGCCAATGGAGAAGTACTCGCCGAAGTGCGCCAGGTAGACGATGCGCTTGTGAATCACCTCCGGCGCCAGCTCGCTCAGCCGTTGGAAGGTGGTGCACAGGTCGCCCAGCAGCTCGTCGGTGAGGACGTTGGCGGGCGGGTTGTCGAAGAAGAGCCAGAGGTTGTCGCGCGTGTCCTGGTAGAGCGCGAGCTGGCGTGAGCGCGGCAGGGCCCCGCCCGCCGTGGTGTGGAGGTCCAGCGGGCGCAGGTGTCCTTCCAGGGCGCGTGGGAGCTGGCGCCGGTGGGCCTCCTCCTGCCTCGCCGGACGGCGCGCGGAGGCCACCTTCACCTCGCCGTCGCTCCACGCCACGAAGACCTGCTGGCTTCCCAGGGAGGGCAGCGTCGGGTCCGCGGGGATGAGGGGCGAGGCCACCTCGAAGCCCTCGTCCTTCATGAGCGCTGTCCACCCCGCGCTGGAGACCAGCGGCGAGTCCGGGAGCCGCTCATGCGCATCCACCGCGCCCCACCAGCCCGGGAGCAGACCGAAGGTGCAGGTCGAGAACTCCTGCACGTCGACGCTCTCGTTGAGCACCAGCGCGCCTCCGGGCCGCAGCAGCTTCTTCACGTGCCGCAGGGTGGTGTGCAAGTCGCGCGTGGCGTGGAGGACGTTGGTGGCCACCACCACGTCGAACTCCTCGTCCAGGCCCTGGGCCTGGGGCGCCGTGTTGACGTCCAGCAGGCTGAAGCGCAGCGACGGATGCTGGGGCCCCAGCCGGCTCTTGGCCTCGGCCAGGAGCTTGTCCCAGACGTCCGTGTAGCGGTACTCGCACGGCATGCCCGCGCCCGCGAGCGCTCGGAGAATCTCCACCGTGGTGGAGCCCGTCCCCGCGCCCACCTCGAGGATGCGCAAGGGGCGCTCGCCTCGCGACGCCGCGAGTCCCAGCACGGCCTTGGACACCGCCTGGTTGTAGAAGCGCGACAGCTCGCTCTCGCCGTACACGGAGCGCACCAGCTCCACGCTGCCCCCGGGGAAGACCACGTGGGCCGCGGGCCGCTTGCCGGCGAGGATGAGCGGGTAGGCATCGAGGCACGCCTGCAACAGCGGCAGCATGTGCCGCAGGGGCGGGTGCGCCTGGGCCAGCGCGGTGGCGGCTTCGTTGAAGGGCTGTGCGCCCAGCCCCTCGGCCTCCGCCAGGCCGGGCAGCTTCAGCAGGGCCTGCGCCAGCCGCGCGTGTTCGCGTGCGAGGCTTCCCGCGCGGACCGCTTCGTCCACCAGGAGGGCCCGGTCTCCCAGCAGCCCCAGCTCGCGCAGCACCTGCGCGACGCGGCGGCGGGCCAGGGGCAGCAGCGCGTCCATGGCCTGCTGCATCTGGGCGAACGCGGGACGGAACTCGGCGGTGACCTCGGTGGTGAGGGCTCGCGGAGGGGGCTCCACCGCGCTCGGCTGGGCGCTCCGGCCCAGCTCCCACTCCCAGCTCGCGCCCAGCTCCTCCAGCACCGTGTCCTCGGCGGCGAGGATGGCGGCCTGGTCCCAGCCGGCCGCGAGCACCTGCTCCAGCGTGGCGAAGGCCTCCGCCGCGCGCAGGCCGTGGATGCCCTGGCGCGCGAGGAGCGTGCGGTAGATGTCGTTGGCCACCGCGCCCACTTCGCTCCAGTAGCCCCAGTTGATGACCACCACGCGGTGGCTCCGCCGGGCCCTCAACGCGGAGGCGTAGCCGTCCAGGAAGGTGCTGGCGGTGGCGTAGTTGCCCTGCGAGACGTTGCCGACGAAGGACTGGATGGACGAGAAGAACAGCAGGAAGTCCAGCTCGAGCCCCTCGGTGGCGCGCGCCAGCGCCTGGGTGCCGGCCACCTTGGGCGCCAGCACTCGCGCGAAGGCCGCCTCGTCGAGGTCCACCAAGCGCTTGTCCTCGAGCACCATGGCCGAGTGCACCACGCCATGCAGCGCGCCCCACCGCGCGCGCACCTGCTGGAGCGCCTCCGCCATGGCGGACGCGTCCTCCACGGCGGCCTGCACGTAGAGGACCTGCTCGCCGTACACGCCCTCCTCGGAGAGCTGGCGGCGCAAGTCATCCGTGAGCGCGCGACGCCCCGATACGGCGACGCGCGCGTTGTAGGTGCGCCGCAGGTGGCGCAGGAACTCCATGCCCACGCCGCCCGCTCCGCCGACGATGAAGTACACCCCGTCCTGGCGCAGGGGCACCGGCGCGGACGCGGTGGGCCGCGTGCTCAACAGGCGCCGCTCGTACAGCCTCCCCGCGCGCAGCGCGCGCAGCTCCCTCGGCCGTGAGCCCACCTGATCCACGCACTGGAGCTCTCCGCGCTCCAGGTCCTCGCGCTCCACGTCCACCTGGGACACGCGCACCGCCGGGTACTCGCGCGAGAGGGACTGGAGCAGTCCCCACAGGCCGTGGCTCGCCTCCTCGGCGGGGGCCTCCCGGTGGATGGAGAAGCCACGGACGCTCAGGGCCTTGAGCACCAGCGGCGACTGGAGTCGGCCACTCGCCACCAGCGCGCGGACCAGGGCAATCGCCGCGGCGTGTCCCAACCCCACCAGCCAGACCTCATCACAGCGCAGCCCCTGCTCGAGCGCGGCGATGAAGCTCGCCACGGCCTGCGTGCCTCCCTCGGAGGCCGCGTTGAAGCAGAGGCGGGTGCCCAGGTGCTCCGCCAGCTTCGCGGACAGGCCGCTGTCCTGGGTGTCACCCACCAGCGCAAGGGTCTGCCCCGCGCGCGCTCGCTCGCCCTCGTTCACGGGCAGCCAGCGGGGCACCCAGACCTGGGGCGTGGTCGCGGAGAGCTGCGCGGCGACGGGGGCTGCGGGCTCGGCGCGCTGAGGCGCGGGCGCCGTCTCACCCGTCCCGGCCAGGTGCGGGTACTTCTCACGCAGGTAGCCCGCGAGCGCCGTGGCGGTGGAGCGCTCGAAGAGCAGCGTGGGGTAGAGCTGGACCTTCAGCTCCTTCTCCATGGCCTCGGAGATCTCCAGCAGCGCCACGGAGTCCAGGCCCAGGTCGAAGAAGGACTTGTCCACGTCCGCGTCGGACCACTCCACCTGTCCATGGCGCGTCACCAGCGAGGCGATGAGCGACACGAGCGAGTCGCCCTGGGGCTCGGCGGGCGCGCTGGTGGGGGCCTCGGCGCGAGGCGCGGCGGGCACCAATTGGAGGACCGGCGAGGGGACCGCGCCCGCGCGGGCGAGCAGCCGCCGGATGCTCTCGAGCGAGCGCACGCGCTTGACGCCGAACTTGCCCACGCGCACCAGCGGCTGGCCATCCATGCCGTAGAGGGAGAAGGAGTGCGAGAGCACCTCCCGCCCGGCGATGTCGGCGTCGGGGCGCTCCACGAGCACGCGCACCTGACGGTGTCCCTTGAGCGAGCGGGCGCGGAACTCATCGATGGCGAAGGGGATGAAGAGCGCGGCCTCGTCGAGCCGCTCGCGCAGGTGGAACAGCGGGACGATGGTGGAGCAGTCGAGGAAGACGGGGTGCAGCATGAAGTCCGCGGCGCGCGCGGCGGCCCGCTCTCCCAGCGACACCGTGCCCACGAAGCCACCCGGGAGCAGCGGCGCCACCTCTCCCAGGCACTTCATGAAGCTCTCGTGGAAGATGCCGATGTGGCGCGTGACGGAGTAGCAGGCGTCCAGGTCGACGGGCTCACCCAGGAAGCGGTGCAGGTCCGACGGCAGCGGCGGCAGGTCCATGGGGCCCGCGTTCCGGTAGACGCACGTCATGTGGGACGTCACCTTGTCGGACAGGGGCTGGTCGCCCTTCCAGGGGACGCTGGTGACGGTGACGCGCCCGTGCTCTCCTTGGTGCTCCACCGTCACGGTGAGCTTGCGGTCCATCTCCGCGTTGGTGACCACCGGCTCGTGGAAGAGGATGTCGCGCAGGACCAGCGCGTCGGTGTCGATGCGCGCCGCCGCCAGCACCTTGTAGGTGGCGTCGAGCATGGACACCCCGGGGAGGATGTGGATGTCCTGCACCCGGTGCTCGGAGACCAAGGGGTCGGTGTCGCGCACCAACAGCTTGCTGCTGATTCGTACCGGCCTCATTGCATGCTCCTGTCGACCTGCTCGAACTCCTCGATGCTCACGCCCTCGAGCTCCAGCAGGCCGTCCCCGGTGGATGAGGGAATGGAGAGGGGAGGGGGCGTGGGCCGCGTGGGGTGCCAGGCGAAGACCCTGGCGTCGTCGGGGATGGGGCGGCGCGCCGCCTCCAGGTCCTGGGGTCGCGCGGCCTGCTCGGGGCGCTCACCCAGGATGAGGTGGACGTTCGTCTTGCCGAACCCGAACGAGCTGATGCCGGCGCGCCGCGGACCGGAGGACACCTCCCAGCTCTGGGCTTCGCGCTGCGGGCGGAAGGGCGTGCGGTCGAACTCGAAGCGCGGGTTGACCTGCTCGCAGTGCAGCGTGGGGACGAGCGTGCGGTGGTGCAGGCAGAGCGCCACCTTGATGAGGCTGGCCACGCCCGCGGCCGACAGCAGGTGCCCGAAGTTCGTCTTCACGCTGCCGATGGCGCATCGCTCCGGAGGCTCGTGCGCGAAGGCGCGGGCCAGGGCGCGAAGCTCGATGGGGTCGCCGATCATCGTCCCCGTGCCGTGCGCCTCCACGTAGGAGATGCTCCGAGGCGACAGGCCCGCGTTGCCCAGGGCGCGGCTGATGACGTCCACCTGGCCCTCCACTCCAGGCGTGGTGACGCCCAGGGTGCTGCCGTCGTTGTTCATCGCGCCGCCGTCCAGCACGGCGTAGATGGGGTCTCCATCCGCCAATGCCCGGTCCAGGGGCTTGAGCAGCACGCAGCCCACGCCCTCGCCAGGGACGAAGCCGTTGGCGCGTGCGTCGAACGTGCGGCATCTCCCGTCGGGAGACAGCGCGTGGGCCGCGCTCAGGAACTGGTACACCTTCTCCTCGAGCAGCACCTCCACGCCGCCCGCGATGGCGAGCTCCGAGTCGCCGCTGCGCAGGCTCTGACACGCCAGATGCACGGCCGCGAGCGAAGAGGAGCACGCCGAGTCCAGCACGAGGCTGGGCCCGCGCAGGTCCAGCAGGTGGGAGACATACGCGGAGATGAAGTTCTGCCCGATGCCGGAGACGCTGTGCTTGCCGGGGACGGCGATGCGCTCGGCGTAGCTGCCGGAGCGTGCTCCGGCGAAGACGCCCACGCGCTTGCCCTTGAGGCCCTCGCGCTCATAGGGCGAGTCCAGCACCGCCGCCAGGCTGCACTCGGTGAACAGGCGGATGAGCGGGTCGATGCTCGCGGCCTCCTCGGCGCTGACGCTGAAGAGGGTGGGGTCCAGCCACTCGATGCCTTGGATGAAGCCGCCCCACTGGCTGATGGACTTGCCCGGCTGATGCTGGGCTGAGTAGAGCGCGCGGGTGTCCCAGCGCGAGCTGGGGACCTGGCTCACGCAGTCCTTGCCCGAGACCAGGTTGCGCCAGAAGGTCTCCTTGTCCGGCGCCTCGGGGAAGTGACACGCCATGCCGATGATGGCGACCCGGAAGGGCCCGTCGCCCTTGCTCGTCGCGAGCGGGGCGGCGGCGAGGGGCGCGGCGGGCTCCGGTGCGGGAGGTGGCGGCGCGGCGAGGGCTTCCGCGGGGGCCAGCGTCGCGAGATAGCGCGTGACCTCCGCCAGCGTCCCCGCGCGGATGACGGCCTCGGGGTCCACCGTGCGGCCGAGCCACGTCTCGAGCTGGCTCACCAGCCCCATCATCACGATGGAGTCGATGCCCATCTCCTCGAAGGGGACATGGTCGTCCAGCTTGGACTCGTCCGTCTCCAGCTCCTTCGCCGCGATGGCGCGCAGCCGCGAGCGGATGGCGTCCAGCCCTGCTCGAGGTGCGGCCTCGCGAGGCGCGGGTGTGGCGACAGTCGAGGCCCGGCGCGGCTCGGGCGCGGGGGCGGCCTGGAGGACGGTGTCACCCTCCGCGAGGACGCAGACCGTGGGGCCCCACGTCTGTCCGGTGGCGAGGACATGGCGCAGCGCCGCCAGGCACAGGTCCACCGCGAGCGGCTGTCCACCGCCCTGGGACTCGTGCGCGCCGCGCGCCATGCCCAGCTCCTGCCAGCGTGTCCACTGGATGGAGTGGTAGTAGCGGCGCCCCAGCGCATGCTGGTGCTGGGCGAAGTGGTCCATGAAGCGGTTCGCGGCCGCGTAGTCCAGCACACCCGCGGCGACGCGTGACGCCACCGAGGACAGCGAAGAGAAGAGCACGAAGGCGCGCGGCGGTTGGCTCTCGAACAGGCGATGCAGCACGTGGAGCGCGTCGACCTTGGGAGACATCACCTCCGCCATGGACTCCGCCGTCTTCTGGAAGAAGGCGGGAGACTTGCGGTCCACGGCGCCGGCGCAGTGGAAGACATGGGTGATGGCGCCGTGGCGGGCGCGGAAGGCCGCCAGTGCCTGTCCGAGCGCGTGCTCGTCCTCCAGCGCGCCCCGGTACAGGACCACCGTCGTGCCCTGTCGCTCGAGCGCCTCGAGCACGGCGCGCTTGTCCGCGGACGGCTCACGGCGGCCGGTCAGCAGGAGCGCGCGGAAGCCTCGCTCCGCGAGGTCCTGGGCCACGCGCAGGCCGATGTCACCCAGGCCTCCGGTGATGAGCGCGACGTCGTTTTCGCCGCGCTCCGGGGTGGCCAGGTCCGTCGGGACGCTCGCGCGCTCCAGCTCGCGGGTGAGGCGCTGGCCGCCGAAGTAGGCCACCTCGCCTTCGCCGTCATGGTGCTCCAGCTCGTGCGCCAGCTGCGCCGCCAGCACCTCGGCGCTGAAGTCCTCGGCGGGAACGTCCACCGTCTTGCTGCGACAGCGCCGGTACTCCGCGGAGAAGTGCTTGAAGAAGCCGGCATCCTGCGCGCCCGCCAGGGACGAAGCGGAAGCCTTGTGCAACCCCGCGGAGCCGGCGTCCTGCGCGCCCGCCAGGGACGAAGCGGAGGCCCTCTGCAACCCGAGCGTCGCCTGCACCAGGCTCAGCGGCTCGCCTCGTCGCAGGGCCCCGCCCGTCACATGGCGCAGGAACTCCAGCTTGCGGAGCACTCGCCCGCTGTCCTGGTAGAGGTTCTCATCGAGCGGCGTGAGGTCCACCACCGCGCCCGGTGAGCCGATGCGCTGGAGCAGCTCCGTCGCGGCGGTCTGCGCGCTCGTCTGCGCCGACGGACACGGCGTGATCTTGACGGTGCACAGGGGCAACAGGCGCGCGAGCATGCTCGCGGTGCTCCGGCCTCGCTCCCCGTCGACCAGGGCCACGAGCGAGCCGCTCACGTTTCCCTGCGGTGCGGGCAGCGGCCTGGGCACCCAGCGCGGCGTGTAGAAGGCGACCGCCGGGGCACGGGGCGCGAGCGGCGCCGCCGTGGTCTCTCCCTGGGCACGTCGCACCCAGAAGCGCTCTCGCGCGAACGGATACCCAGGCAGGGCCACGAGCGCGGCGCCGTCGCGAGGGAGGACCTGGGCCCAGTCGATGCCGAGCCCCTGGGTCCAGAGCCGCGCGAGCTTGTGCAGCTCCCCGCGCGCCGCCATCTCACCCAGGTGCGCCTGGAGCGCCTGCTCGCTCGCGAACAGCTCCTGGATGCTCTGGGGCTCGCCCTGGGCCACGCCCGTGAGGACCTCCGGGCTGGTGCCACCCGCGTCGCGCGTGAGGCGGCCGAGCCGCTCCACCAGCTCCCCCACGGACCGGGCCACGAGGGCGGCCCGGTGCGCGAGGGCATGACGACCGTGGCGCAGGGTGAACGCGACGTCTTCCAGGAAGGACTGCTCCGTGCCCATGTCCGCGAAGGTCCTCTCGGACAGATGCCGTGCGAGCTGGAGGCCCTGCGCCTCGAGCGCCTCCGAGGTGCGCGCCGAGAGCAGGAACAGCCGAGGCCGCGCCGTCGCCGTCCGCACGGGCAGGGCGGGGGCCTCCTCGAGCACCACGTGGGCGTTGACGCCGCCAAAGCCGAACGAGCTCACGCCCGCGCGGCGCGGGGACACCGGCGGCGTCACCTCGCCCCGTGAGCCGTCCCAAGGGAGGACGTGGGAGGGGATGCGGAAGCGGGCGTCGCTCAAGTCGACATGGCGGTTGAGCTGGGTGAGGTAGGGGCTGCCGGGGATGGCTTGATGCGCCAGCGCGGCCACCACCTTGAGCAGGCCCGCGAGCCCCGCGGCCGCCTCCAGGTGGCCCACCTGGGCCTTCACGCTCCCGATGTAGAAGTGGGGCGCCGCGTCCGGCGCGGCCTGGGGACGGGCGAAGGCCTTCTTCAGGCCGCGCACCTCGACGGGGTCTCCCAGGGCGGTGCCGGTGCCATGCGCCTCCACGTAGCCGATGCTGGAGGCGTCCACCCGGGCGTCCTTCAGGGCCGCGCCGATGACCTCCGCCTGTGCATCCGGGTTGGGCGCGGTGAGCGAGTGCGTCCGCCCGCTGTGCCGCACGGCGCCGCCCTTGATGATGGCCAGGATGCGGTCCGAGTCCCGGAGCGCGGCGCTGGCGCGCTTGAGCACCACGCACGCGACGCCCTCGCCCCGGACATAACCCGCCGCCGAGTCGTCGAACGGCCGGCAGAGGCCCTGCGGGCTGAGCATCCCCGCGTCGGCGAACACCTGGAAGGGGGTGCGCGACGCGAGCACGTTGACCCCGCCCACGAGCGCCAGGTCACACTCCTGGCTCCGCAGGGCCTGCACGCCACGGTGCAGGGCCACGAGCGAGCTGGAGCAGGCCGTGTCGACGGAGTCGCTGGCGCCCTTGAGGTTGAAGTACTGGGAGATGCGGTTGGCCAGGATGGCGTGGCTGATGCCCGTCCCGATGTGCGTGGTGCGCGCCGCCTGCGTCTGGAGCAGCAGCTCGTAGTAGTCGAAGCTGGAGGCGCCCACGTAGACGGCGGTGTTCGTGCCGGAGAGCCGCTCGGGCCCATAGCCTCCATCCTCGAAGGTATGCCAGGCGCACTCCATCAGCAGGCGCTGCTGCGGGTCCATCGCGAGCGCCTCGCGAGGAGAGATGCCGAAGAAGGCGGCATCGAAGGCGTCCACGTCCTCGGCGAAGCCTCCGCGCAGGTAGCCCGGCATGGGGCTCGGCGCCTCGGGCACCGCGACGCGCTCCAGGGGGAACTCCCGCAGCATGGAGTCACCCCGGGACACCAGCGACCAGAGCTCCTCCAGGTTCTTCGCTCCAGGCACCCTCAGCCCGACGCCGACAATCGCCACATCGTGCTCATCCACGGACGGCTCGGGCGGGGTCTCGCGCACGGGCTCGGCCGCGGGCAGGGGACTTGCCTCCGCGCCGCTCGGAGCGGCGGCGGAGGGCATGAGCGAGGCGAGGTGCGCGGCGGTCTCTCGCAGCGAGTTGAACTCGTAGAGCGTCTCGACCGACAGCGGGACACCCAGCGTCTCGCGGATGAACCTGGCGAGGTCGACATAGCCGACGGAGTCCAGGCCCAGCTCGCTCAGGGAGCGCGCGAGGTCGATGTTCTCGGCGGGCTCCTGGAGGATGCGGGCGAGGTGGCGCTGCAACACCCCTTCGACCTCCCGGGTGCTCATGCGACCTCCTTGCCTCGGCCGGGAGGCGCGCCCGCGGCGGCGCTCCCGGTCGCCGCGTCACCCACGAGCTCCGCGCGGTCGAACTTCTTGGCCAGGTACAGGTCCCGGCAGTGGCTGCGCCGCACCTTGCCGCTGGTCGTCTTGGGCAAGGTGGAGGGCTTGATGAGGACGAGCTCCGCCAGCCGCAGGCCGTGCATGTCCGCCACGGCCTTGCGCGCCTGGGTGAGGAGGGCCTCCTGGGTCGCCGCGGTGAGCAGGGGCAGGGCGTTGCGGTGGACCTCGCAGACGACGACGAGCCGGGGCTCCTCGCCCTCCGCGCCGTCCACGGTGAACGCCGCCGCGCCGCCCACCCGCAGCGCCTCGTGGCTGTAGTAGACGGTGTTCTCGATGTCGTCCGGGTAGTGGTTGCGGCCCCGGATGATGAGCAGGTCCTTGAGCCGCCCGGTGATGAACAGCTCTCCGTCCTGCCAGCAGCCCAGGTCTCCGGTGCGCAGGAAGGGCCCGTCGCCCTCCGCCGTGCGCGCCTGGAACGTCGCCTCCGTGAGCTCCGCCCGTCCCCAGTAGCCGGAGGCCACCGAGTCGCCTCGAATCCACAGCTCGCCGATGCGACCCTCGGGGAGCACCGCCCGCGACTCCGGCTCCACCACGCGGACCTCCATCCCGCCGTAGGTCGTCCCGCAGCCCACCAGCACCGTGGCCGAGTCCTCCTTGCGGACCAGCGCATGTCGGGCCAGGGACTCCGTGTCCACGGCGACCTGCACCGTCTTGGCCGTGTGCAGCCCTCCGCTCACGAAGAGGGTGGACTCCGCCATGCCGTAGCAGGGGTAGAAGGCCTCCTCGCGCATGCCCACGGACGCGAACTTGCGGACGAACGCGTTGATGACGCGCGCCTTCACCGGCTCCGCGCCGTTGTAGGCCACCTTCCACGAGGACAGGTCCAGGCCCTTCATCTCCTCGGCGCTCACGCGGTTGACGCACAGCTCATACGCGAAGCTGGGCGCCCCGCTGGTCGTGGCCCGCCAGTCGGAGATGGCGCGCAGCCACGTCCCCGGCGAGGACAGGAAGGTCGTGGGCGCGAAGAGCACGGCCTTGATGCCCAGGAACAGCGGCTGGAACACGTTACCGATGAGCCCCATGTCGTGGTACAGCGGCAGCCACCCCACGAAGATGGTGCTCGAGTCATGGCCGAACGCCTGCTGGACGGTCTGCTCGTTGTGGATGAGGTTTCCGTGGGTGACCATCACCCCCTTGGGAGTGCCCGTCGACCCTGACGTGTACTGGAGGAAGGCCAGGCTCGACGGCTCCAGCACCTGACGCTGGAAGTCCTTCGCCTCGGCATCCTCGACCGTGTCCGTGCACAGCCACGTCATCCCCGGCGTCATGGACGCGGCCTGGGGGATGATTCGCTCGATTTGAGCCTGGACCACGGAGCTCGTGAGCAGGACGCTGCTCTGGGAGTCCCCCAGGATGCCCGCCAGCCGCTTCAACTCCGTGGCGTTGCGCAGCGGCACGACGGGCACCGCGATGACCTGCGCCGCGAAGCAGGCCAGGATGGCTTCGATGAAGTCGAGGCTGGGTTGATAGAGGAGAATGGCTCGCTCTCCCCGCGCGCCCGCCGCCTGGAGCCTGGCTGCAATGGCTCGCACCCGGCTCGACAGCTGCGAGAACGTCAGCGTCCGCTGTCCCCCCTCCCCATCCAGGAAGACATATGCAACCGCGTCCGGCCGAATCGCCGCATGCTGTTCAAGGGCATCAAACAAAGACATGGCTCCCCCCTGCCGGGTACAAGGCCCCAGCCGTTCTGGACTTAGAGTCTGTAAATTTGTAAATTACGTTGATACAGATGATGCTGTAACTGTGTTGCGGCGCGTCGCGAGCACGCGAAGGGCGTGGCGCGGTGCGCTGTCGACGCGGCATTTGAGAGGTGGGGTGGACCTCACCAGGGAGGTCCTTGAGACCCGGGACTCAAGCGTTGCAGCGTTCGAGCAGTGGTGACGTGAGCGTAGGTGGATGCTGCTTGGGTTCCCTAACTGCGGATACTGCGTTTAGTGTGTAAAGGCTAAACGCGCTTCGCGCCGTGCGTCAAGGCGATGTCCAGAATTGAATTATCGCAGGGGGCTGACATACGGGGAAGCCGCATGAAGGTGGAACACCTCCATGTGGTTTCGTGGGAAATGAGAGGGATTGTGGAGGGCCAGGTTACATCGCCTGGAGATGTTTCTCAGACGGACTCGGGCTCTCGGCGGAGGCTGGGCTTCAAGAGGCTCGACGCGCTGACGATGATGATTCCGGTGAGCACCAGCACGGCGCCGCCCGCGAAGAAGGCATCCGCGCGCTCATGCAGCACGAGCACGCCCGCGGTGACGCCGAACAAGGGCGTCATGAACGAGAACACCGACAGGCCAGAGGCCACGTAGCGGCGCAGCAACCAGAACCAGGCCAGGTAGCTGATGAAACACACCCCCACGGCCTGGAAGAGCAGGTTCAGCCACGCCACCCCTTCCGAGGTGACCTGCCCCACCTGCCCGGTGAAGAGCGCGACGGGGAAGAGCAGCGCGAAGGCGCCCACCAATTGGTAGAGCAGCGTCTGCGTCGGCCGCGCGTCTGCGAGCGAGGAGACCCGCACCACGACGATGGTCGCGCCCCACGCCAGCGCGGCGAGCACGCCCAGCGCATCGCCCCACAGCACACTCGGGCTCAGCCCTCCCTGGAACCAGCCGCCGCCAAAGGCCACCATGATTCCGGTGAACGCCACGCCAATCCCCATCCACTGCGTGGGGCGCAGGCGCTCCGCGGGCACGAGCCAGTGCAGGCCCAGCGCGGAGAAGATGGGCGCGGTGTAGAGGAAGACGGCCATGTGCGACGCGTGGGTGTGACGGAGCCCTTCGGCGACGAAGAGGAACTCTCCCGCGAAGAGCACGCCCGCCAGCAGGCCGGGGCGCCAGGTGCCGTCCGTCCAGGAGAAGCGCTCGCCGCGCACCCAGCACAGCAGCCCCACGAGCACCGCGCTGAGGCCCGAGCGCAGGGCCACCTGCACCAGGGGAGGGATGTGGGGCGCGGCCAGCTTGATGGCCACCTGCTGCGTGCCCCACGTCGCGCACAGCAGGAACATCATCGCGAGCGCGAAGCCGTCGGTGGGTTTCCGGGAGGAGCTCATGCCGTCATCCTGCGGATGGCGGGCCTGATTGATATAGCGAGAATCCGACAACCCATCCCGAGAAGCCGCCATGGCGAAGCAGCTGCAAGTTCCCTTCACCTCAAAGCTTCCACACCCCGTGTATTTCCGGACGGCGAGCCTGCCTTCGGCGGCGACGTATCCGCGCCATCACCATCCGTGGGGAGAGTTCGTCTACGCCTTCAGCGGGGTGATGGAGCTCAAGCTGTCGGGCAGTCACTACCTGTCGCCGCCGCAGTACGGCATCTGGTTGCCGCCGGACGTGGAGCACCGGGGGCTGAACCGCTCGGAGGCCAGTCATTGCTCGCTCTACATCTCGCGCGAGCTGTGCCGGACGTTGCCGAAGGCGACGTGTGCGTTGGCGGTGAGCCCGCTGGTCAAGGCGATGCTCGAGCACCTGCGGACCCACCGCGTGGCCCATCCCCGGACGAGTCATGAGCGCCGCCTCTTTCGCGTGCTCATCGACCAGCTCGCGCTGGCTCCACCGCAGGGCAGTTATCTGCCCATGTCGGACGACCCGCTGCTGGGCCCCGTGCTGACGGCGCTGGAGAAGGACCCCGCGGACGGCAGCTCGGTGGCCCTGTGGGCGAAGAAGATGCACACCACGGAGCGCACGCTGGAGCGGCGCTGTCAGCAGCACCTGGGGTTGTCGCTGAGCGACTGGCGCCAGAGGTTGCGGGTCGTCAAGGCGCTGGCCATGTTGGAGGCGGGGCGCTCGGTGGAGGCCATCGCGCTCGACCTGGGGTACAGCAGCGCGTCGGCCTTCATCGCGATGTTCAGGCGGTTGACGGGCACGACGCCCGACAAGGTGCGCAGCGGAGGCTTCGCGAGCTCCGGGGGCAAACAAACCTGACACTCCGCTGTCACCGCCTGGAGGGAGGGTCCGTTCACTTTCACGGGAGGTTGGACATGAGGAATCCCTCGGACGTGGTGAAGGCGTACTTCGACGCGTGGAGCGCGAAGGATGAGGCGAAGGTGCGTGGCACGCTCGCACCGGGTGTGCGCTTCGAAGGGGTGCTGGCGTCGGCGGAGGGAGTCGAGGCCTGCGTGAAGGGGCTGGTCCACGGGATGTGGAAGGTGTCGCCGCGTATGACGGTGCTGCACCGCTTCGTGGACGGCGACGACGTGCTGACGTGGTTTGAAATCCACCCCTTCGACAAGGGGCCCGTGCAGGTGGCGAACTGGAGCCATGTCGAAGACGGACTCATCACGCACATTCGCGTCACGTTTGACCCGCGCCCGATGCTGGAGGCGCGTTGACGGGCGTGGCGGTATCGATTGTTCCCCCTGAGGTCTTGGAATCCAGACGTATGCGCTTCGTGAAACATCCTGATTCGTATCGTGTTCGAGTGGCCACCGCGGAGGATGCGCCCTTGCTCCTGTCCCTGCTGCGCGAGTTCGCGGAGTACCAGGGGCTTGGTCAATACATGCGCGCGACGGAGCCCCGGTTGCGTGAGGCGCTGGCGGCTCAGCCGCCCATGCTGCGGGGCGCGCTGGTGGAGGGGCCGGACGGAGTCGTCGGCTTCGCGAGCTACACCGTGGACTTCATGCCGTGGGTCGACTCGCGGGTGCTGCGTCTGGATGACCTCTACGTGCGTCAGAGCGCACGAGGCTTGGGGCTGGGCCTCGCGCTGATGCGGCATCTGGCGGAGGTGGGCTCCGCCGAGGGGGTGTCCGTGCGCTGGGAGATGTATCCGGACAACGACTCGGCGCGGGCCTTCTACAAACGGTTGGGCGCTACCTCGGGCGAGAAGACGGTGTTCCGCTGGGCGCCGGAGGTCATGCGCGAGTTCCTGAAGGAGTAGGTGCGCCTGGGCGCCCCGGAAGTTACGACGTGTTGTCCGTGGGGCGTCCCGGGGCGCCAAGGTTCGCCGTGCGAGCTCGGTCCAGTGCGAGGGCCGAGGGCTGCCACAGGGCTTCTCCGCGGGCTACCGCGTCGGGGTGGGATTCGCCTTCTGAACCGCCGGCAGCCGCCGCAGCGGGACGATGAGGGCGAGCGAGGCACCGAAGACGAGGTGCAGCAGGAACAGCGCTGAGTCGGGTGCCTCCCTCGCCAGCGGCGGAGACGCGAAGGGGACGACGAGCGGCGGAATGACGGCCTGGAGCATCAAGCCCATCAAGAGCCCCAGCACCAGCGCATCCATCGCGCTGCCGCCGCGAGGCAGGAGCAGGGCGAAGAGGATGGCCAGCCCGCTCGCGGTCGTCAGGTGTATCCCCAGGCCCAGCACCACCGCCCAGGGGCTCGCGGGGACCTCGCGGAAGAAGACTCCGCCCACCAGCCGCAGCGCGTGCCAGACGTCTCCCTGGAGGAGCGCACCCATGGGCAGGGCCAGCGCCAGCATGAACAGCGCGCCGGACAGGCCCGTGATGACGCCGGGGAGGAGGATGTCGCGGGGGAGGCTCCACCCGGCGGCATCATCGTGTGCCACGTCCAGCGAGGGGTGCGGAGGGTTCAGGGGCTCCACGGAGGCTCCTTGGGTTCGGAGACGTGGCTCAGGATGACATCGACGGCTGTCATGTGTGGGCCCGGCGTGCGGAGGTGTCGACAGTCCGGTACGAGCCGCGTTGGCTGGCTGACGGAGTGGCCTCTCCAACACAGGCCCTCCAACAGATGTCTGGGGCGCTGATTTCAATTCAGCGTCGAGCCTCCTAAACGACGAGGAGAACCCACCGAAAGGACAGAGCCATGGCTGACCACGGCATCCGAGGCAAGACGGTCCTCATCGCGGGAGGCGCCAAGAACCTGGGCGGCCTCCTGGCGCGCGACCTCGCGGCGCAGGGGGCGAAGGCCGTGGTGATTCACTACAACAGCCCCCAGACGAAGAAGGCCGCGGACGAGACGGTCGCTGCGGTGTCCGCCGCGGGGGCGAAGGCCATCGCGCTCCAGGCGGACCTGCGCACGGCGGGGGCTGTCGAGAAGATGTTCAAGGACGCGGTGGCCGCCGTGGGCCGGCCCGACATCGCCATCAACACGGTGGGCAAGGTGTTGAAGAAGCCGCTGGCGGAGACGACCGAGGCCGAGTTCGACGAGATGAGCGCGGTGAATGCCAAGGCCGCCTTCTTCTTCCTCAAGGAGGCGGGGCGCCACGTCAACGACCACGGGAAGATCTGCACCCTGGTGACGTCGCTCCTGGGCGCCTTCACGCCCTTCTACGCCTCGTACGCGGGCATGAAGGCGCCGGTGGAGCACTTCACCCGCGCGGCCTCGAAGGAGCTGGGCGCGCGAGGCATCTCCGTGACGGCCATCGGCCCGGGGCCCATGGACACGCCGTTCTTCTACCCGGCGGAGGGCGCGGACGCGGTCGCCTACCACAAGACGGCGGCGGCGCTCTCCCAGTTCACCAAGACGGGCCTCACGGACATCGCGGACATCGTCCCGTTCATCCGGTTCCTCGTCTCGGAGGGGTGGTGGATGACGGGGCAGACCGTGTTGGTCAACGGCGGCTACACGACGAAGTAGGGCTCCGTGCCAAGATGCGGCGGATGGACTCGTCCCTTCGAATCGAGTGTGGTCCGTGTGTCCTGCGTCCCTGGCGGAAGGGCGATGAGGAGTCGCTGGTCCGGAACGCGAACAACCGCGCCATCTGGCTCAACCTCCGCGACCGGTTCCCCCACCCCTATACGCCCGCGGACGCGGCGTGGTGGGTGTCTCACGCAGGTGGGGAGGAGGCTCCGACGAACCTCGCCATCGAGGTGGCGGGGGAGGCCGTCGGCTCCATCGGATTGATTCCCGGCACGGACATCGAGCGCCGCTCGGCGGAGGTGGGCTACTGGCTGGGGCAGGACTTCTGGGGCCAGGGCATCGCCGCCTCGGCGCTCAAGGGCTTCTGCCACTGGGCCTTCGAGCGGTACGACCTCCTCCGGCTGTTCGCGCTGCCCTTCGCGGACAACGTGGCGTCCTGCCGCGTGCTGGAGAAGTCGGGCTTCCAGCGGGAGGGGCTGATGCGGCGCAACGCCGTGAAGGACGGCGTCGTGCATGACCAGGCGCTCTACGCGCGCCTGCGCACCGGAATCTGAGCCGAGCGCGGGTCGCGAAGCCTCCCTGGACGCTTCGCGACCGGGCTCCGCGACGGCGCCTTCCAGGGCGAAGACAGTGGGGGACAGGGTGTCTGATTTCGCCCGAAAGATGTCTTTTCGGACACTGGCGACCCCCGGCGTGGCGGTGCTGTGTTGCAGGGCCGGAGGAACACCGCACCCATGACGTCCCCAGCCCCCAAGATGCAGCGTGATGTCGAGCAGGATGACCCGCTCGAGGACTTCCAGCCCCGTGACGTCGCGTTGTCAGGGGAGGCCCGGAGGGTCTACGTCTCGGGAAGCGGGCCCGCCGTCATCGTCATGGCGGAGATGCCGGGCATCAGTCCTCGTGTCGCGCGCTTCGCCCGGTGGGTGAGGGAGGCGGGCTTCACCGTCTGGATGCCCAGCCTCTTCGGCCGCGACGGCGGGGTGCCCACGGCGAAGGAAGGCAAGGCCGTCTTCGAGCGGGTATGCATCAGCAAGGAGTTCCGGGCGCTGGGCGGGAACGCGTCGAGCCCCATCACCGTGTGGTTGAGGGCGCTCGCGGCCCACGCTCACGCGGAATGTGGGGGCCCGGGGGTGGGGGCCATCGGGATGTGCCTCACCGGCAACTTCGCGCTGTCGATGATGCTGGAGAAGTCCGTGCTGGCGCCGGTGCTGTCGCAGCCGTCGCTGCCGCTGGATGAGCCCGAGGCGGTCAACATCTCGACGGAGGAACTCGAAGCGGTGAAGCAGCGGCTGGAGAGGGAGGACCTGTCGGTGCTCGCCTACCGGTTCGAGGGAGACGCCTTCTGCAAGGCGGAGCGCTTCGCCGCCTATCAGAAGGGGCTCGGTGAGCGGTTCCACGGGCGAGTCCTGCCCGACAGCGCGGCGGGCCCGAAGTCCTCGCGCCCGGATGACTTCTTCCGCTTCATCCCGACGCCGCACAGCGTGATGACGGTCCACCTGGTGGACGAGGCGGGCTCGCCCACGGCGGCGGCCAGGGACGAGGTCCTGGCGTTCTTCCGGCGGCGGCTCTTGCCGTGAGCCGCGCCCCGCCCCTGTGATGGGGCCCTCGAGCCCCCCGACTCCATCCAGCTGTTCGCGAGGAGCAGGCGGGCTTCCAGCGCGAGGGCTTGATGCGGCGCCGCGCATGACCAGGTGCTCTATGCGCGCTTGCGGCCCGGGGGGGGAGGAGGACTCGCTGCCGAACGCAGCGCCCGCGGCGGGGCGACCCCCAGCTTCTTGAGGAGGCGGCGAAGCGTGCCTGCGTCCTGATAGCCCACCGCCGCGGCGACGTCGTCGACGCTCAGGTGCGTGGCTTGAAGCAGCGCCTGGGCGCGTCGTGACTTGAGGCTGTGCACCAGCGCCAGCGGGCTTTGTCCCGTCACGCGCCGCACATGGCGGGACAGGGTCCGCTCCGTCATCCCCAGTCGTGAGGCCAGGGTGGCGACGCTGGGGGGATTCGGGAAGTGCGCTTCCACCTCCGCGGAGATACGGGCAATCAGCGTGTCTCCGTTCGCGAGGAGCTCGGGGGCGATGAACCGCGCCTGGGCTTGTCTGCCGTCGAGGAGCAGCGTGCGCGCGAGCATGTCCACCAGGCGGGCGCCGCAGTGCTCCCGGAGCAGGTGCAGCATGAGGTCGGTCTGCGCGAAGGCCGCGCCCGCCGTGAGGATGGGGCCATCCGCGCACACCATCGCGTTCGCGTCGACGACGCACTCCGTCTCCATCTCGGCGAGCAGGCCCGCGAGCCACCACGTGGTGGTGACCCGTCGGCGTGGGAGCACTCCGGCTTGCTGCAACAGGAAGACGGAGGTGCAGGCGGCTGCGACGCGGCCCCCTCGCGAGACGTGACGGGCAATGAGCTTCGACAGCGTCAGGGCATCCGGCCGCGCGAGCCGCTCACGTACGGCCGCCGCGTCGTTCATTCCCAAGCCCGGGATGACCCAGGTTGTCGCATCCGCGCGGGAGCGCGCGGGCAGTCGCGAGGTCTCGACCCCCACGCCCGAGGAGAGCCGCACGAAGCCTCCGTTGACCGAGCACGCCTGGAAGCGCAGCGAGCGAGCGCCGAGCGTGCGCGCCGCGCGGAGCATGTCGAGGGTCGCCGCGACGCTCGCGGCGAAGGCGTCCTCCAGGACGACGAGGGTGAATGACATGGTGTCGAATCATGCCCGAAAGATGTCGTTTCGGACACTGGTGCCTTGGGGCGGTCGATGGTGTCTTGCGGGACAGGAGACGCAATCACACACATGACGAGCCACACCCTCACGCCGCGACGAAACATCGAAGAGGACGATTCACTGGACGACTTCCAGCCCCGCGAAGTCACGCTGTCGGGTGAGACACGCAAGGTCCATGTCTCGGGGAGTGGACCCGCCGTCATCGTCATGGCGGAGACCCCGGGCATCAGCCCGCGCGTCGCCCGCTTCGCCCGCTGGGTGAGGGAGGCGGGGTTCACCGTCTGGATGCCCAGCCTCTTTGGCAAGGACGGCGCGGTGCCCACCGCGAAGGAGGGCAAGGCGGTCATTGACCGCCTGTGCATCAGCAAGGAGTTCCGGGCGCTGGGCGGAAACGCGTCGAGTCCCATCACCGTGTGGTTGAGGGCACTCGCGGCCCACGCTCACGCGGAATGTGGGGGCCCCGGGGTGGGAGCCATCGGCATGTGCACCACCGGCAACTTCGCGCTGTCGATGATGCTGGAGAAGTCCGTGCTGGCGCCGGTGCTGGCGCAGCCGTCACTGCCGCTCGATGAGCCTGGAGGCGTCAACATCTCGACGGAGGAAATGGAGGTCGTGAGGCAGCGCCTGGAGAAGGAGGACCTGTCGGTGCTCGCCTACCGGTTCGAGGGAGACGCCTACTGCAAGGCGGAGCGCTTCGCCGCCTATCAGAAGGGGCTCGGTGAGCGGTTCCACGGGCGAGTCCTGCCCGACAGCGCGGCGGGTCCGAAGTCGCCGCGCCCCGATGACTTCTTCCGCTACATCCCGACACCACACAGCGTGTTGACGGTGCACCTGGTGGACGAAGCGGGCTCGCCCACGGCGGCGGCCAGGGACGAGGTCCTGGCGTTCTTCCGGCGGCGGCTTCTGCCATAGCCCGCGGCGGCCGGATGAGCTGCCCGGTGTCACCACCGGGCAGCTCATGGCCGGACTACTTCCCGGACGTGGACGGCTTCTCCTCGACCACGACGGAGACCTCGCCGTCCTTCTCCTGGACGTTGTGCGTGCTGCCGATGCCGAAGCGCTGGAACTCCTCGAGGCTCTTCGGCGTGTACGTGACGTCCGGCTTCGCTTCCGCGCCCTGGAAGACCACGCTGTACGTGCCCTTGCGTGTGTCGCGTTCCTTCTCGCCATTCAGCAGCGCCTGGGCGGGCTTCAGCTCGGCCTCCGAGGGCCAGTGCGTCGTGAGCGTGTTCCCCCGGGCTTTCACGTCCCGGTCGTGGCTCCACGTCCACTCCTTCCACGCGAACCAAGGCGCCTCACGCGGCTCGCTCCGGTAGCGCGGCTCCTTGCGCGAGCGCCGCTCATCCACGTAGCGCGGCACCTTGCGCGTCTTCTTCACGGTGCAGTAGCGCGTGGTGCAGCGCTCCTCTCCTCCCGTGCAGGTCTCCTTGCACGTGGCGAAGCCGTTCTTGTTGCTCGTGCAGGTCTCCTTGCACTTCTTGGGCGTCCTGGAGCAGTCCTCGCCGCAGGCTTCCTTGTCCTTGTAGGACTCGGTCGTGTAGCCGTCCTGGCGCTTCTCCGTGTAGTAGACCGTCTCGTAGCCCGTCAGGATCTTCTCGTCGTGGTGGTGGCGCGCGCCCAGGGTCTTCACCTGGAGCGCCCCGTCGGGCCGGTCCTCGGCGAAGCCTTCCTTGTCGGTCAGCCGGTAGCGCTCCACGCTCACCGTGTGCTCCCACGTCACGCCCTTGACGTGGAGCGCCTGCGGCTTCTCCTGCTGAGAGGCGCAGACGAAGCACGGGCAACACACGAAGACGCCGATGATGAGCGCCCAGACGTACCACGGCAGTCGCTTGCGCTTCTTCGTCTCGGGCGGAAGCTCGGGGGGCGGCGGCGAGGGCTCCTCGGAGGGGCCCGGCAACGCGGCTCCGCAGTTCTTGCAGCTGCCATCGAAGGCTCGCTGGTCGCTCTCGCAGTAGGCACAGCGCCAGTTCGGTCCCGCCGTGGCCATCCGAAGGAGCGCTTCGTCGGTCACCGAGACCGCCGAGGACGGGTCCTCTGGCATCTCGTACTCTTCGCTGCCGTCCTTGGCGTTCTTGCACTGCTGGCACACCTGGTGCCGACCAAGGTTGCGGTGGCTGCAACTGGAACAGCGCCAGAACATCTCGATATGCCGCATGTGTCCTCTGGTGTCCGCAGAACGCGGACTGGAGGCGTTCTGTCGAGGAGAGCCATCGGCAGAACGCCGTGTCCGTGTTCTGGAATCGGGCGAATTGGGAGGTCAATCAGGCAGAGGTTGGGCAGATGCCCAGATCTCTCGCCCTGGGACTGGCAGAGTGGCCTGGCCGTTGCTGAGTCCTTTTCGTGACTCAGCCGGTTGCCCGCACGTCAGGGGCCTCGGTATCCTGAGTCCACGTCCCGATATCGGCCGGGGTTCAGGCACACCAGGGGGATCAGATGGACGCCACCACACCACCTCAGTCTTTCTGCACGACCTTGTACTTCCGCGGCTTGGCCCGGTAGTTCGTGTTCGCGCGACAGTTGACGCACCAGGATTGGGGGAGGGGTTTGCCGCGGCTGCTGCGCAGCCCGAAGTCCGGGTCGACTGGCCCTTCGTGGTCGCAGTTGGTGCAGGTCCGACGAACCTGCGTCCAGTCGATGACTTCAACGCGCTTCCGGACTGCCTCGAGCAGGGCGTAGAGGTCGTCGCGACTCCACGTCTCCGCGATCCCAGTGATGAGGGCGTCCTGCCAGTCCTCATACTTTGGTCCCGACACCCCTCGCACGAGTCCGACCGCGATCTCTCGTGCGAGATCCTCCTTATTCCTGCCTGTCATCTTTTTGCAGCTCCCATCGGGGTTGGGGCGAGCGGCTACTGCTTAGCGGCGGGGATCCGCCGGGTCAACACATCCATGTTCTGAGTTCTGATTGAAAAAACCCAGGAAACCATGCACGGGAATTAAAACGATGAATTCGCCAAACCTTGTGAGCGCTGTCGAAGAAATCACAGAATGCGACTCCAAAGGTAATCCGACCCGGCCCGTTGCCTCCGCGGGTGACCGGGGGATTGTACTGGAGGTGCATCGCGACTGCTACACTGTAAAGTGGGAGCGGTCCGGACTAATCTGCGATTGCGACTTTGGACAGGTCCGGCTGATCCTGCCCTCGCTCAGTCCAGACGCCACGCTCCATCAATGACGGTTAGGAGCGCTCGAGCGCCAGTCGCGTAGACGGCGCAGTGTGTGTTGAGCCAACCGCCCGGCCCGGCGGTGTACTCAAGCCTCAATGGAGTGCTGGTTCCACACTGGTAGTGTCCGTCGCAAACTCCGGGAGTGTGGCTGTGTCCGCTGATGACACGCGAGCCCAACCGGGACAGGTTTCGCAAGCTTCCTCGCGCACCATTCGGGCCCCGGTGGCCGTGCATCCCGACTTCGCTCTCGCCGAGAACAAGCGACTCATTGCGGCCCAGGCACCGGATGTTCGCGTCGCCGCGGAGCTGCGCCACCCAGTACGCCCACGCGTCGGCGTACTCCGCTCCGCCACCGGTCATCGTCGCGGACTCAAGCAGCACACGCGCTGTCTCGAGGTAGAACGCTGCATTGCGCGTGTCGTGGCGCCAGTCCGTTGACCGGACCCACCGCGCCAAAAAGTCGCCGTGGTTGCTGTCCACCAGGACAGACTGACGTCCGCGCGTGCGGTCAGCGACGAATCTGACGGCGTGCTCCACCTCCGCGCGCACGTCGCCCAGGCCCGCGCGCGACTTCGCCGCGGCGATGAACGGGTCCCCGTGGTGGTGAGGGTTGACGCTGTATCCGTCCAAGATGTCGTGCCACACCAGCGTGCGTGGATTGAGCACGTCGACGATGCCGGCGGGGCCGAACGTGGCACGGTCCACCGCCGGGCAGGCGAAGCGCGCGTGCGTGTCACCCATCACCAGGCCGAGCGCGGGCGGGGCCTTGCGCACGCCAGCAGAGGTGTAGAGCGTGGCCAGGTCGATGAACTCGCCGGTCTCCCGGTCCGCGTTGAGCTGGCGCAGGTGGAAGCGCGAGCCGTCGAGCTCGACGACGACAGCCCCCAGGTAGTGGTGGAACGCGCCGATGGCGCCGGCTTTGGTGTCGGTGAAGTTGGGGACGGTGCACGCGCCCGTGGTGCTCAGAATCTTCGGCGTCCGGCCGCTCGGCACCGGCACCGACCGGAGCGCCATCTTGGTATGGCCGATGAGACAGGACTCGCCACCCGTCAGCGACTCGAACCCGGCGAGCGGGTCCCGCGCCGTCGGTTGCGTCTTGACGTCGGCGGCCAGCACCAGGTGCGGACCGAGCCGCTGGCGCGTGTTGCACAAGTACGGCACCACCTCGGGCGCCCACCACTCGTCAGTGTCCTGGGACTGGGTCCACTGGGATGTGGGGTTGCGGTAGCGGAGGGGCACGACCACGAGCTCCGCGCGCAGGTGCTTCGCGGCGACGCGAAGCGCGGCCCAGAGGCCGGCGTGCACGGGTGTCGCGTTCTGCGCGCTGGTGATGAGCAGCCGGCGGGCGGTGAGCTTGCGGTCGAACCGCTGCGGCGCCTCGAGGGCGACTGGAGCCACTCCCTCACGGCAGGCGCGACACACGGGCCGACGGCCACCCTTGCACCGCGGCGACTTGTCGTAGGCCGTCAGCGGCTTGGGAGCGCAACACCTGGTGCATACGCGCGTGGGATTGGGGCTCATCGCTGGGCGCTCCGTTGCGCGAGGTGCTCATTCCAGCGGGCGAAGTATGCGCGCAACCCATCGCGCTCCAGCTCGACAGCGCCCCACGCGAGCGCATCGGCACGCACGGGTGGCGTCAAGTCGTAATGTGGCTTGCTCGCATTGGGCGGGGCTTGGAACCACTCGCGCTTCAGGCCGATGCGTGCGGCCATGGCATGCAACTCAGCTTCGCCGTCTGGGTCGCAAAGGAGGTGACACCAACGGTGGCCGTGGCGCGCACCTGCCCGACGGGTCGCCGGATCCTTCGGAGGCGGATGTGGAACGAGCTGGTCAACGTAGACGGTCATCGCGTCACCACTCCACCGAAAGCGAGACGCCGGCCGTAGCCGGCGCCCCGGGGCCCGTGGGAATGAGGGTCCAGGCGCCGGCCGACACGGGCCCCCACAGCCGGCGCTGGATATGACCGCCCACCAGGACAGGGCTGGGATTCAGCCGCACCGGGACGCCCACGAGCAGCGACGCGCGCCAGGCCGGCGCGGGCGCGGGTGTCTCCACCCGGTGGACGTCAACGGTGCGCTCGGCGGCGGTGGCCACCTCCGCGCGCTCAACGCGCGCCGTGTCCGCGCGCTCGACCTCGCGCACGCGCACGGTGCCGTCCGGCGTCTCCAAGCGGTCGCGGTAGACCACCCGCGTCTGGACCTCCGCGGCCTCGCGCACGGTGACGACGCGGACACGGTCCTGGTAGACGACTTCCTCCTGGACGACGACCTCGGGCTCGGGCGTCGTCGCGGTGAGTCGACCGAGGCCGTAGCCAAGCACGGCGCACGGGACGGTGAGCGCCGCCGTGATGAGGATGCGGCGGTTCATTGGCGCGTCTCCTCGAAACGTTCGCAGGTCGAGCACTCCCAGCACTGGGGGCTGTGCCCCGGGCCGTGCTCCGCTTGGAGGTGGCCGCACTTGCACAAACCAACGGGCGCACGTTCCAGCACCGTGTTGATGGCGTCGCTGTCCGCGATGCATGCCTCACACTGCGCACGCGGGCGGCCACCATGAGTGCACTCCCAAACGCGCGCCTGGAGTCGCGATGCGAGGAAGCGCGCCGCGGAGGCAAGGGGCGGGAAGTTGCACTGGTCAATCAGGTCGAAATGGCCGTCACACCCGCACGGCATCCGGTCGGCGCTCATCGTCCACCGTCCTTCACGAAGTCATCGGCGACGGAACTGGGGTTCCATGCCCGCGCGGCATTCCCGCCGAACGTCTTCGGGCACGCCTTGATGTTGTGGTCGTTCCCGCCGCAGTACGTGCACCGCATTCGCGCTCGGGCCGCGGAGCCGCTCCAAGTGCTCGGGCAGGTGGCCCGCGTATGCAGACCGCTTCCGCAGAAACCGCAGTTCACTGGCACCCCTCCGCTTCGAGAATCTCCACAGGCACGATTGCGTCGGGCGTCGACTCGCAGGCCGCCCAGAGGTGCCACGCCTCTTCGGCGTCCATCTCCCCGTTGGTCGGGCACAGGTAGCCGTCACCAACCCAGACGGCGAGGTGTCCGTGCTCGGCATCCGCCCAGGGCCACACGTACACAAGGCCGCACGGCACGAACCCTTCGACCTCCGCGATGGGCGTCAGATTGCCCACGCGCACGCGGCCGGCGCCGAGCGCGCGGAGAATCCGAATCGCGTCACCTACCGAGGACGCGCCCCACTTCCCCAGCGCCTCGCACACCTTGCGCTCGCTCACGCCCGTGAGCATCGACACGCACGCCTGCACGCAGGTGGTGGGCCGCGACTGGCGCACGAGCGCCACGTGGCCGACGAGCGAGTTCACGCCGGCTCCAGGAACAGCGCGGCCTCTTCGGCTCGGCGCTTCACGAGGCCGGGCAGCTTCACGCCCTTCGCGTGGACCCACTTCGCGAACTCGGTGGCAGCCGCGTCCCAATCTTGCGCGAGAAGCTTCTTGCGCAAGGTGCTTTGCGTGAACGCCTCCACACCGATGTTGAACGTCAGAGAGACACAGGCGGAGAACTGGTTCTCCGTCATGAGAGCGACCACGCCTGGTAGGGCGAACTCCACCCCACGCTCGAACCGATCCAGATCAACGGACAGAATCGCTTCCGCCTGGTGCTCAGTGATGCGCTGCCCCTCGCGCACGTCCCCGGTGTGCCCGTAGCCGATAGTCCAGACGCCGGCCGGGCACCGGTACGCGTTGAGACGCATCCCTTCGTGGCGCTTGATGAGTGCGACACCCTTCGCGTTTGTCTTCATGGCTTCACCTCTGGAGGTGATTGACTTTCATCAGCGCGGAGGCGCGACACGATGGCGTCAACGCGAGCCTCAGCCGCCTCGAGCGTCACTCTCATGCCCTCAACGAAACGCGCGAGGGCGACTTGCTCCGGTGTCGGGGACTTTGGCTTGCGACGAAAGAGACCCATCACGACGGGCCTCCGTGTCGGTTGAGGACGGCGCGCTCCATCAACCCCAAGGCGTCCACGAGCTTGGTCGCGAGCGGCGCCACCAGCATGGCTGTCTGGAGATGTGCGTCGTGCTGGGCTTGCATGGCTGCGGTATGCGCCTGCATCTGAGCGATGTAGGCGCGCCCCAGCCAGCCGAGGGCCAGCACGCACACCGCCAGCATCGCCCCGGCGGGACTGTCCTTGATAGCCGATGCGAGGGAGGGGATGTTGTCCATGCAGAACACGGATAGCACTTTTCGCGTTCTGCACAAGCCGCCAGACCACCTCCTACTCCGGGGGGATTTGCACCCTGCCCAACGTGCGCTTAGATCGCGCTCGTCAGGGGGACCACAACATGTTCAAGATCGCCGCCATCCTCGCCGTCACCGCCTCAGCCGTACCGCGATGCGCGACCGAGTACCCGCCGATGCCGCCGCAGGTCGGGCCAACTCAGGTGTATGTCGGCGTCCAGAACCTGACGGACGCGGCGCGCCGCTGCGCGGTGACCTACGTCCTCGACGGGGATGCGGGTGGCCTGGTGTTTGACCCCGGCGCCATCACCGCTCCGCGCGCCGAGCGGTGGGTCGCTATCGACGCGCCGGACGCAGGCCAGGTCCGCATCAACTACGCATGCTGGCATCCGGACAGCGCGGAGCTCGAGCGCGCGGGGGAGACGTCCACCGTCCGGCTCAACGGACGTTCCCTTTCGTGCCTTATGCGGTACGCGTATCCGCCGGACGGCGAGCCAGTGGCATCTCTCTCGTGTTGGCCCGGTGAGCCGTAGTCACTGGCGGCCGAACACCTGCAACATAAAGCTCCCGCTTGTCGTGGCCGGGTCCTTGTGCGTCGTGTTGTTGCCGTTTGAATACACGACGTTGAGGTGCGTCGTTGCCGTGTGCCCTGCGCGATACGTGAGGTCGAGAGATGCGACGTCGCACGACGTGACCGCTGCGGAGAATGTCGTGTTGGAAAAGGATGACGCGAAAGTCACCCGGACAACATTGCCAACGAAGGGCACAGACACGGCGATGATCGACACGCTCGAGAGGTTGTACGCGTCGTCAATAAACACTCCTCCACTTCCGTCCGTCCGAATGCGTGCCCAAACTTTTGCGACGCTCAACGGCGTGATCGTGTTCGTGATCGCCGTAGATTGTGCCGGGTTCGCCACACCGGTGAACGCGAGATTCCCGCCGACCTGAACCTTGCCGCCTGCGCCAGGCAGCACCCGAATGTCGCCGCTGGCGATCTCGTTCTTGATGTCAAATGAAGTTGCCCCCGCCGTGGCGTAGCCGAGTGTCGCGGAGATCGCCGCAGGGGTGGAGCTTCGCGCGTAGAACCCGATGAACGCGTGGTTCGAGCTCCCGGGTTTCAGCACGAGAGCCTGCCCGAAAGTCCCGACGTTGTTGAGCGACGCTTCCAGTCCTGTGACGAGTGTCTCCCCGATGTCGGTGAATCTCGCCACCGCCAGCGGGCCGTCAATCCGCACCCGACTGCCTACCCCGGGGCCCGGCGCGATTCGCACGTCGCCATTCGCGAGTTCGTTCACAATCTCAAGCGAGGTTGACGCGGCACCACCGAAACCGAAGAACGCGGACCGTGTCCCCTGTGCCGCCGAGCGCGCGTAGAACGAGACATAGACGTGGTCCATCGACGCCCCGGCCTTGAGCACGTGGACAGCGCCGCCGCCCGTCCACGTGTTCGCCGTGGTGAGTCGCCCGAACCGCGCGTCCATCGCGCCAAGAACTTGGCCGTCATTGGCTTTGTTCAGCGCCGCGCCGTTCGCGGTCGCAACGTTGACAAGCTCTCGCTGAATCGTGTTGAGCCAGTCGTCGGTGACTTGCGTCGCCACCTGCCCCGCGCCCGGGTTTCCCTCGGTGAACTCCCCTGCGACGTTGCCGTCCCCATCGATCTTGTGCATGACTTACCTCACAGGTAGCGAAAGAACACGACGGTGTGCGCCGCGGCGGCCCGTCGAATGATTGCCTCGAGCTCGGCATGCGAAAGTGCGTCACCCGTTGGCGGCTGCACGTCTACGCGCCACACATGAGCCCACTGGACGCCGAACACGCGAGCCCCGGCGCGGAAGCCTGCACGCAGAATCGTCGCTCCGTATGAGTCATCAATCGTCACTGTGTAGCCGCATGCAGCGGCGAGGGCGACGTAGTACGGCTTCGACTGCCCACCGACCCGTACGAGCTTCTGGGTAATGGCGAGTCGTCGTTCCGCGACGGTCGACGGAATCACGGGAACGTCCGCGTCCGGAAGCCCGAGGACTCGTTCCCAGTCCTCGAGCGTTTCCGTAGCCGTCCGCGGATCGGCCTCATTCAGCACCGCGCCGGCCCGACCATCCACGCGCGTCAGCTCTTGCGCCAACGCGAGGCACAACGCGGACAGCTTCCCGTCCGTGAGCAGATCCCAGACGGACCCAGGGGGGAGAAGCTTCTTGATAACGCGAGCGTAAGAAGGCGCGTCCATTGACTCACCAGGTGACGACGCCAAGCACAGGCAGTTCGCCCGTCGCGTGCGTCAGGTCCGCGCTCGGCGAGGACATGGTGTACGTCGCGCCAACACTCCGCGCGCCCGTGCCAACGGCGGTCCGAACATCGCTGAGAGACACTGTCCCACCGGGCTCTCCGAGGCGTTGGAAGAGATCCCGAATCTCAGCCTCTACAGCTACTCGCCCAGACGATGAATCCGGGAGCAATGAAATCGTGAAGGGCCACGCCTTGGCGATGGGGGCCGCAACGGTTACATTAGAAGTCACGGGGCGTCTGTCGTTGATGTATGCCTGCACTTCGGCCACTTCGCCGACCGACGGAATCAGATTCGCGTCACCATCGCGCACGAATCGCACGGTGACTGTGCCCGCGCCGAGTTCCATCGGATAGACCCAGACACGAGTGACGCCCGGCACAGCAAGCGCCCAGACGATGTAGTCGCCCCGCGCTCCACCTTGGGGTGGATTCCGAAGACGCGCCAGCAGGCGAACGCGGAGGCCCTCGATGTCCTCTTCGTTGGCCCCTCCCACAAGTCCACCAACATCAACCGGCGCGACCGCATCCACGTCTGCGACAGGACTCTCAAAGACGAGGCCCGCCCCCGCGTCAGTGTTGCCCGCTTCGCTGGCCAATGCCGCCCGCACCTCGATGGTAGCGGACCCGCTCCCGTCGATGGTCGCCTCTTCGAGAGTCTCGTATTGTACCCCGTCGGCACGTCGCAGCGCTGTGCCTGCGGGAATAGTGGCTCCTATGCTACCGATAGCAACCACGAAGCCCTGGGCGAACTTCGCCTCCCCGAGCGAGTAGCCGTACAAGGCCGCCTGCCGCAAGAGGCTCTCTCTGTCGGAGAGGTCGGGAAACAGTTGTTTTGCCAGGTAGGCGATATGCCCGTGCAGCATGTGCGCCGCGCCCGCGAGGGCGCGCGACAGCGCGCTCACAACGCTGCGGCGCAGAACCGCGCCAGGGAGGGGCAGGCGCGATACGAAGTCTTGGTGAATTCGTTCGACGAGCTGAGGCAGGGTAGGGCGGCTGAACGCCATGTCACGCTCTCCTTGCGGCCTGCGATTCCCAATTGTAGGCGTACCGATACGACGCCGACGTCCCGTCAGGGCGTTGAATCACCACTGACAGCAAAAGCTCGCTTTGGCTAGCCGCCGGGACAGACTCCGCCACGACATCAATCCGCGCCGCCACCTGGTCCTCAACCATCCATGCGAGCGCCTCGCGCGTGTACTCTTCTGCCTGACGCAGTACGCGTGGCTGGTCCTTCTCCCGCGACAAGAGCCAGAGCCGCGAGCCATGGAGATCACCGGCGACGGATGCCACAGAGTCTCCCCACCACCCGCGGGTATCGTCCGCTCTCCGGTCGGTGAACAACGAAAGCATTACCGCGGTTTCGAATCCCAAGTCGGAAGCGAGGTCGCCGCTCGCTACTGTGACGTCGGCGGAGCCGCGCTTCGGATCGTAGAAAAGCGCGATGTCGCTCATGACACTTTCACTTTCGTTGATAGCGCCGCTTCAGCCGCCGTGTTGAACGCGTTGACGGCGTTCGTGACCGCGGTGCCCGCTGTCGTCATAGCCGCCCCCAGCACCGGCAACGACGCTCCGCCCGCGCTAGCAGCCGTTAGCGCGGCGGCGACCGCTGTCCCGAGGTCCTTGACCGCCTTATTGAGCGCATCCCCCTTCGCGACAGGGTTGGTCGCGCCCGTCAGCTCAACCAACGGAGCGTTGATGACGACCTTGGTCGTTGCCGAGATCTCGATGACCCCTCCCCGTTTGATGACGACCTTGTCACCCTGGTCCGTGTAGACAGCCACCTCGCCCTGTTCCAGACCGGCCAAACGGCATCGCCTGTCATCCACCGCCACGGCGATGCCGTGGTCTCGCCGACCGCCGACGAACACGACAGCGGCCTCGGCGCCTGCCGGTGGAACGCTTGTGAAACCGTAATTCTGAAACCGTTCTACCTCGCGCGTCTCGCCGGCTCCGACGTCGACCTGAAGCGTCTGGAGTCGACCGGTGTCGTTAGCCCGGCGGAGAAAACCGCGGGCCACCACGTTGGCGATCAGGTTTCGGAGGGCCGTCAGTGGGTTGCTCATACACCCTTCGCGATCTCTTTCCAAAGACCTTCGGGTTCCAGGAGCGGTTCCGGCTTGAATGCGCTTGGCGGTCTCAAGGTGAGCTCCGTCTCCGTACTGCTCTCGCTCAACCGGTAGGTCGCCTGCGAAATCAACATGGTGCCCTTGACGCCCGCGTGCGGCGCGCGCACGGCGACGAGCGCGTTGACGGGCCACACCTTGCCCGTGGATTGCGTCCAGCCTTGCACGCGCACGGTGAGCGACGTCGCTCGGGCCGCGCGCACTGTCGCTTCCCACTCGGCGCGAGTCTTCGCCTGAGCGCCGCTGAGGTTGCCTTCGGGCCGCACCACGAGCACGCGGGCCGCGCGCCTCACGGCGGAGTCATACGCTTCCGCGGTGATCGACGTGGTCGCCTCGCCGAACCACTTGTCGCTGCCCGCGTGCTGACCCATCAGCACATACCGACGGTAACGCCCGGTCGCGTCGAATTCGCCACTGAACGCGAGGACGTTCTCACCCTCGACGAGCGCATCGTCAGCGCGCCTTGAGCCGGGGCGCAGCAACGCCAGGCCCCCCAAGCCGTCGGACACGGGGAGAAGACTCGCTGCCCGGCACAGGCGCTCGAGGACGGTGAATGCGGAATCGCCAGGGTCGACGGAGATCTTACGCGCGGGCGGGGGCTCGGCGATTCCGGCGCCCAGCTTCACGGTGACGCCGAACGGAGCGGCCGCCTTCTGAGCCAGTTCGAGCACCGGCACGTCCAGATACTCCCACTTGTCCAACACGGCGCTGCAGTCGACGAGATCGCCAGTCCTGTCCCGACCTGCCACCTCAATGGAACGCGAGCCCGCGTCAAACGAGAGTCGGCGCTTGTCGACATAGCCGGTGATGAGTGTCTCGTTACCGATGCGAACCGCGCACCGGTCTTCCTCGTGAATCGCCCACGGCTCGCGCCCCGACTCCCAACGATCTGAGACACTGAGGTCGAAGCCCCCCGAGATTGCCTCTATTCCGCGAGTGACCTGGCCTGACTTCCAGCCGCCGAACGCCTTGCCGTTGATGTGCAGAGTAATCTCAGGCATCGGAGAGCACCTCAAGCTGCCGTCCGGCCAGCACGAAACACGGATTGCGCACGCTATTGCGCTCGACCAGGTCCGCTTCCAAGGTGAGGCTTCCGTAGATCTGGTACACCAACACGAGCGAAGGCGTCGTCTCCACGGGCGACATCGGCAGAAGGCGCGGCAAGTCCGCGTCGGGGGGCGGCAGTGCACGGACAACGTCCGCGCGAAGCTGGTACAGCGCCGGGAAGGCGTCGTCCGTTACGGCCTCGGCCTGCTCGTCGACCATGGTCGTCACATGGTCGCGTGCGGTGACAGCGTCCGTGTAGCTCGCGAAGTTCTCCTCGAGCGCAAGTTCCGCGACGCGGACCGCGACGGAGCGCTGGACGAACGCCTTCAGCGTGTCGAAGTTCACCTGCTCCTGACGCCTGCTCGGCGTGGTCGAAGGCGGGCGCACACCCGGCGCGAAGCTGTAGACGGACGCCACCGCACGAGACATGCCAGCGCCAACGAACCCACCGAGCAACGCAGCGACGGTGTCGACAATCTCTCCCGGCGCACGAGCCAGGCCCGCCAAGTCATCCCGGTTGCGTACGAGGCGCAACCGCTGAATCGCGGCGGACTGTGTGTCGAGCTGCACCCGAGAGAGTGCCGATTCAACCGCCGTCGTGGCGCTCCCAAGCATGTTGCTCAACGATGGTGTGTAAGGCGTCGATCCGGGCTGGTACGCGGACAGAAACGCGGCGGTGACAGCCTCCCTTGCGGCGACTGCCGATGCTCGAACCTGTTCGGGCGCATCGACTCGCGCAACGGGCTGCACCGGCTTCGACTCACTCTCGACGAACTCAATCGAGAACCGCGCCATGCCGCCGTCTGAGGTGCGTTCGCTGATCTTGAACGAATCCACCGAGACAGTGAGCTCGCCGTAGTATGGATGAACGAGCCTCCCAGGCCCCGCCTTCTCGAGCTCCGCGCGCAACGCGTCACGCGCCGCCATGTATTCGGCACCGATGACGAACCCGTCGACACCGAACGCTCGAGCCGACCCCCCCAGGTCCTCGCGATATGCGCGGTCTTTGAACGGGTACTCGTGCGTCACCCCTCGGCGCCCACCGGAATGCTCCGACGACTCGACATGAAACGCAGCGCCACGGAATGACGCCGGACCCATCCGGTCACGCCAACTCATAGCGGCCCCATGGAGTACCCGAGATTGAGCGCGAGCGGGGCCGTGTTACCGCGGGCCGGCTGAACGCGGGTTCCGGCCGGGAGGTTATTGAAGTCAACCTGGACGAACGCCTCACTCCCAGTCTGCGTCGCGAGCGGTGCCGGACCAGGTGGGAGCAGTGGCGCCCCACGCGGCGCGAGCAGGTTCGGCCCGCTCGCCGAGTCCTCAAACAGCCGCATTGGATTCAGCGCCTTGAGGACCTCAAGGACAGGAGCAATCTTCGACATGGCGCTGTCGAACGCGGCGACGATGGTGTCCCAGAGGCCGACGAAGAACGCCTCCAGTGGCTCCCAATACCCCATAAGTTGCGCAACGATTGGTGCCACATTCGTCGCGAGCCACGATTTGAACTGGATCCATGCCACGGCGGCGACGAGCTTGATTCCGACCCAAAGCTCGCTGAACCACTCGGATATCGGACCCCAGTTTCGGTAGATGAGATACACCGCGCCCGCGAGCAGGGCGATTCCCGCAACAATCCAAGTGATGGGATTCGCGAGAAGTGCCACGGTGAATCCCCAGACAGCCGTCGCCGCTGATGTCAACCCAGCGATGAGCGACGTGAAGGAGAACGCGCGAATGGCGGCGACCGCTGTCGTGCATGCTCCGACAAGCGTTGTCGTGAGCTTGCTCGAGAACGCCACTGTCGCAGCACCTGCAGTCTTCAACGGGCCGACAACCGCGGTGAGAGCCGCCGCCTTCAGTCCTCCAAGCGCAACAGTCCCCGCCTTGGACGCGGCGACGACGGCCCAGAGTCGCGCCACGAGGCCGCCAAGTGACACGGCGAGCTGACCTACGGAAACTCCCAACTGTACCGATGCGCCGATCAGTGGAGCACCCAACACCACTGCCGCCATCTTCGCCGCGTTCTCGAGTCCGCCGAGTTTGTCGACCGCTCCCGACACTGTCGAGGCGAGGGACCGCAATGATTCCGAGAGCCGATCAAGCCCACCGCCGTCGACCCACGCCTGGATTGCTGTGCCGGTGCGCTCGGCCCACTGGCGCAAGCCCTCTCGGTTCTTAACGGCGAACGCCGTTACAGCGGCCGACAGCTTCGTCACCGCAGGAAACAACGCGCCCGCGAGCGCGTTTCGCGCACCGAGCAGCGCGAGCTCGAGCATGTCGAAGCTGTCGCCCAATGCGCCCGCGCCGGCGGCGAACGCTGACTGGTCTCCCACGAGGCGGCGGTACTCCTCACGTAGAGCGTTGACGGCGTCCGGCCCGTCCTTGAGGGCCAGGGCCATCCCAGCACCGGCCTCGCCGAAGGCGGCCGCGGCGAGCTCCGCGCGCCGCCCGGAATCGGGCAACTTCGCCATGGCTTTGGCGACGAGGTTGAACGCCTCCTCGTTTGAGGACACGCCCTTGAGTTGCTGGGCGTACAGCGGCGCGACCTTGGAGAGCAGTGCGTAGAGCGGCCCCGCCTTGCGGCGCGCCTCCGACAACGACTTGTTGAACTTCCCCATGCCCGCGGCGAACTGCTCGTTCTCTACGCCGCCTCGCTTCGCCGCGTACTCGAGCTCGGCGAACGCGTTGACCGCGAATCCCGTCTTCGTGCTGAGGTCTTCGAGCCGCGAGCCAGCGGCTTCGGCGCCGCGGACGAATCCGTAGAACGCCAAGCCGCTCGCGAGCCCAATCGCCGTGAGCTGCCCCACCAGGGTGCCCAGCGCGCCGCTGAAATTGCCCGCGGCTTCGCCCATGCCGCGGATGTTCTCGGCCACCTTGGGCAGACCAACCGCCTTGCCCATCGTCGAGAAGCGCTTGCCGATGACGCTGATGCGACTCCCAAGGCGCTCCATGCCCACGTTCAATGGACGGGTCGCCTTGGTCATCTTGTCAGCCATTGCCGTGAATGGCGCCGTCGCCTTGTCGACAGCACGGACGACGAGCGCGAGTGGGTATTTCATCTCTCCCATGGCATCACCCGCTCTTGCGCGGACTGTTTACCCACGCGGCTTGTTTCACCCAGAACGCCAGCTCGTCGACGTCCATCCCCCAGATGGACTCCGGGGGAAAATGGAACGTAGCCGCGATTACGGCGACGGCGTGTTCCCAGTCTTCTGGGGCGGCTCGAAAAAACTCATCACCTCGGTAGCCAGCTTCATCGCGTCCGAGGGGTGCATGGCGTCAACGAGCGCCTCGGCCATGGTGAGGCCCGCCATCTTCGCGCCGACCACGGCCATGCCGTGCAAGTCGAACTCCACGCCACCATCAGGGCGCGTGGAGATCTTCTGCTGGCGGAAGTAGCGCGTGACGGGGGTGAGCGTGAGCTTGGAGTAGGTCTCCTTTCCAAGCGGCACGGGGTAGTCCAGCGTAACGTCGACGGTGGTTGACATCAGATCTCCTCGGCCGTCTCACCCTCGAGACGCAGTTGGATGTTTCCTTCCTCCGTGTTCCCGACTCCGTCCCCAGCGTAGTAGGCGCGGCTGAGCACCACCGTCTTGCCGTTCGCCAGCGACAGCGTCGCGGTGGCCTCGGTCAGCGACAGCAAGTCCTTGAGCTTCAAGTCCTTGCGGTCCGTGATCTCCCCTTCGATGTAGGGGATCTGGGGCGTCTCCTTGAACCCGTGGGGGCGGTCTGCTCCGACGATTCCCTCACGCAAGCCAAGACCAAGGCTGTACGTGAAGTTCCCCTTGCAGTCGTACAACACGCCGTTGATGTTGAGACTGATGATGCCACCGCGTCGCGTTGACATGTCTTGCTCCTCTCACGCGCTCGCGTGGGTCAGTCGATGAAGCTGATCTTGGCGGCGCCGAAGATGAACTGGTTGATCATGTTGGGCGCCAGATACCAGTTGAGTCGGCTCGGGTCGTTGGTGTCTCGTTCGCACACCAGATCCGCCAGGAATTGGTCGAAGTCCTCGACCAGACCAGCTGCCTCGTGCCGACGGAACCAGGCCACTGCTTCGGCACGGCCGGTGCTGGGCGTGATGATGGGCTGCCCGGAGGCATACCGCCCGCCGTCGTTGCCCAGCTTGTGGCGCGCATACTTGCCCTGAATCGTCGTGCGGAAGTCGTATCGCAGATACATCAGCGTCAACAGGCGCGTGACGTCGAGGTAGGAACGGTCCGGCCCGCCAGACGCGTTCGTCTGGTACGTGGTGATGAGGCGCTCGAGCTGCACGATGCCGCCGGCTGCAGTGCGTGTCGTCGCAATGCCATCATACAGCAGGCCGTTGCGCTCCTCGAAGGTGAAGAGATCGGCCTCAGCCGGCTGCAGCGTGCCCACCACGGGAAGCGTCTGGAACGGACGCGCCGGGTCAATGGCGCCGTGGAAGGCGGCCACCGCCGCGACCGCCGCGGCGAACTCGTCCGGCGGCGTCAGGGGATTGTCGCCGGGCTGGGCGACGACGCAGGAGTGCGGCGAGTTCCGGCTGTTCCCCAGCGTCGTCAGGTCCGCCACGGTGCCGGCGGCGCTGGTGAACGCCATGCCATCGATCATCGTCATGGGTCCGAAGCGGCGTGCGAGCTCCGTCTCGATGGCCGTCAGCGACGTGGCGTCGGTGTACGGATGGACGATGATGTTGAACCACTTGTCGCCCAGCGCCGCGATGAGCGACGTGAGGAGCGGATTCGTCGCGCCCGATGCCATCGGCGTGATGACGACAGTCAGCCCGGCCGGCGTCTTCTCGCCGTCGCTGTAGTTCAGCCGGACGTCGATGTCATTCGCCCAGGTGCCCTTGCCCCGGCTCGTGAGTGTCACGACATTCGTCGCCGCCACGCCCGTCACTGGCAAGTCCGACACGGAGGGAAACGCTGCGGCGGTGTTCGCCGCGACGGCGTTCTGCGCGTCGCCCGCCGCCACCGGCACCTGGACGAGCTGCCCGCCCACCCGGAACGACAGGGCTCCGTTCTCTGTCGCGGTGCCCGTCACCGTCACAGTGCACGTTGCCGCGACGCCGGATGCGTTGTCCTCGAGGACACCGACCCACAGCTCCGTGGTGGTGTTGTTCCGAAACCACGCGCGTGCCTGTCGGTGGAGCTGCGATCCTCGGCCCGCGCCGACCGCGACCTGATCGGCGTTCGAAACGCGGTGGTAGGTGTTGGCCGCCCAGGTGCCCGTCGTCTTCTGGCCCGCGATCAGAGCCGCATAGGGCATCTCAGTGGAGCCCTGAGAGGAGCGCGAGCTGTCGAACTCAACGGCAACCCACGGAGCCCGGACGGCCGCAGGAATGGTATTGAAAGTCATTGCTCGCCCTCCTCGGGCTCGGCCAGAACGCGGTCCGTGTTCTGGTTCGGTAGCACGTCGCCAACAGCGAGTCTACGCAACCAGAACGAATTCTCTGGCACCTCGCGGCCCTCGACGGGAAGTGGCTGCCTCGTCACTGGATCGCGCACAAGCGCGCCGGGCTTCGGCTTGACAAACATTGCGTCACTCCGGGATAGGGATGATGTCTCGCGCGCCCGCACCGCTCAGCTTGTATTGAGTATCACCCGTGCGGAACGGATCCACAGCCTCAGCGCCGACGGACGTGTAGACCGTCACGTTGAACTCCATGTTGAACATGCCGACTGGGCGCTCTCCGTCAGGCAGCACTTCGAGCTCAGTTTGACTGAGGACGCAGTCATCCACCGCGCCGCCCAACGTGTCGTCAGCGCCCATGCGTGCCTCGACCTCAAGGGCCAGGTCATCGAGGAGATCGTCGACGTTCTCGGACAGGTCGACCATTCCCTGGATGACCAGGGAGATGCCGCGCTTGAGCTCTCTCGGCGCCGTCGAGTCCGTGTCGTCGATGGTGTCCGTCTTGATGTAGACAGCCAGCGCAGGAAGGGCTGACTGCCGATGCGGAACCGACAGCATCTTTACCACACGCGGCCCAGCGGCAGTCCGGTTGGCGAGCGTGGCGACGACGGCTTCTCGGATTCGCTGGCGCGGATGCATCACACCACCCAGTGCAGGAGCAGGAGGATCCCGCCCATCCCGTCGGGCATTGCCTCGCGGAGCTTGTACGTCTTGCCTCTCGCCACGACGCGGAAGTCGTCGGTGCGAGGGTCGCTCGAAAGGCCCGCCGTGCGGAGGAAGACGGCGGGGCCGCTGCTCGAATACCCCACCTCGCCAGCCTCGACCTTGACGTACGCCTCGTCGAAGATGCCGCGCACGTCCGCCACCGCGCCGTTGCTGGCGACATACCTGACGTCCTGCTCCTCCCCGAGATGCTCGAGGACGGCGACGTCAGCGATGGCGAGCTGCGCGGCGAAGCTCACGCCACCGCCCCGTTGAGCCGGACGGCGCCCGTCGCGCTCGGGTTCGCGGCGGCGGACAGGGCGCAACCGATCAGCGCGTTCGTCGACGCGGTCGTGGTGCACTCGCGGGCGGCGTTGTCCCAGTAGACCTTCGCCCCCTGCGTCCAAGCCTGGGCGGACGTCTTCTTGAGCACGACGACACCGCACGTGAGGAACTCGCCCTCGGCGCCGCTGGCGACGTTGCCAGTCGCCACGCCGAAGAGGCTGCCAACGAGGGCGCCTTCGCCGGACGAAACGGCGTAGGGCGCGGTGAGAGTGACAGTTTCGCCCAGCTGACTGTAGTTGTTCATACCTTGCTCCTGCGTTGGTGAAGGTCGCGGACGGGAGTCGAACCCGCCAGCCCAGCGTGACAGCACACCCAGGCCACACCCGTCACAACCAGAAGGACCCGCGCGCCGCCCCGAACGGCGTGCGGATCCAGGTGCTACGCAGGGAGGGGACTGAGTCCCTTCCGCCTCGAAAGGCGGGGCGCTCCCCGGCGCCCGGCTACATCACGCCCCGGCGTTGGTGAGCGCGCCCTTGGGGTCGAACGCCTGCGCCTTGTAGTCGATGCGGAGCTTCCATTCCGTGCCGTCCACGCGCCAGCCGTCCTGGGTCTCCATGACCGGCGCCTCGCCCGAACCCTCGAGGAACACCACCACGAAGGCCGCCGCGATGGCCGGGTCGACGAGCATGTAGCGGCGCGTGCCCGAGAGGCGGGGGCTGTCGAGCACGTCGCCGAAGAGACCGACGACCTTGTTCGGCACCTGGAACTTCGATGTGACGTCGGGGTCGTACTGCGCCTGGTTGTAGATGCGCGCCCGTCCGCCGAGACCGATGGGCACGACCAGGGTCCGCGGGCGCAGATCCAGGAAATCGTTGTTCGACTGGTCCTTGAGCGACGCCATGGTGACGCGGTCGGCGTCGAGAGAGTCCACGGACAGCGCGCCGGCCGCGCCGATATTGCCGCGGGTTGCGTGGAAGAACGTGTTGCCGTCGGACATCGTCGGGCCCAGGCCGCTGTTCGCGGTCAGCAGCGCGTACACGTCCGTCTCGACGCTGAGCCCTGCTGCGCGGCCGAACCGCGACGCGACGTCCGCCAGGGCGCCCATATCGTCGTTGATGATCGCCTCACGGGTGAGGGCGATGATGTTGCCCTTCGTCCCGGTGGAGATCGTCGACTTCGCGCCGTCCGGAATCGCCTTGTTCTTGAACTCGCCCGCCTCCGTCTTGGAGTCGAGCACGCCGAACGAACCGTTGCGGTAGCGGTTGCTCGTGCGGAAGTCCGGCACGGTGTCCGTCTTCGCGATGCGACGCCACGTGTCCGGGGCCGTCGCGTAGGCCCCGAGCAGGAGCTTGTGCATGACGTTCTCGAACAGCAGACCGAAGTCGCTGGTCGTCTGGTAGCCGCCCGAGCGGTGGGTGAAGGCGCGCCCGATCATGTCCATCCGGGACATGCCGCGGGTCTTGACGCCGTCACGCTCGAGGCACTCGCGCGCCAGGTCGGCGAGCGACATGCCACGGAACTCGCCGCCGTCCGTGGCGGCGTCCTTGAAGTGGCGGCTGAGCCGCGCGTTCTTCTTCGCGCCCTCGATGGTCTCGGTGGCGTTGGCCCGCTCGAACAGCCACCCCGACATTCCACGGAGCCGCTTGTCCTTCTCGTCCTCCCCGCCGGTGACACGCTGGTGAGAGCTGATGCCCGCTTCGTCGCTGCGCGTGGCGAGCGCGTCGAGCACGGCCTTGCGAGCTTGTTCGACGGTGGCGTTGTCCGCCACGAGCTTGGCGGCGACAGCCTCGTCCACGCCGTGCTTGCGCACGAGCGCCTGGATGGTCGAGATGCGCTCGCGCTCGGCGGCGCGGACCTGGTCCTCGTTCACCTGGGCGCCGTGGGCCTCGGTCGCCGCGCGCGCCGTGGCGGCCTGATCGGTCGGCGCCGCCTGGGGGTTCTCCTTCGACATGGTGTGCTGCTCCTTCTGCGGCGGCTCGCCGCGGGTGACGTTGATGACCTGGCAGGGGTTCAGGGCCCCACGGTCGGTGGCGCTGCGCGTGTGGGCACCGATGTCCGCCGGCATGGGGACTGAGCTCACCTCGTACGGCTCCCAGTCGACCGCGCGATAAACCGGGATGGTTCCCTCGCCCGCCTCCGTCTTCTCGTACTTGTAGACCCGGTATCCGACCGAGAAACTCGTTCGAATACCCTGGCGGATCTTGTTCCACTCCTTGTCGGCCTGCTCGTCGTCCTTCAATACGCGCAGCTTGCCGACGCCGCGCTTCTTCTCGAGCGCGGCTGACTCAAGGACACCGACGTGCGCGTCCGGGTCCCATCCATTGTGACCGATGAGATGAGGGGCGCGACCGGACTGGAAGCGCTCCATTCGGACATGCTTCGGGTCGAGACTCAGCTCCTCGTAAAAATCACCGTCCCACCACGTCGAGCGGAGCACTCGTGCCCCAGTCGTCCAGATGACCTCGACGGTGCGGTCTTGGTCGTTCAGCGAGCCGGGGACAATCTCGGCTCGCATCGACAGCGGTCCAATCTCGCGCGTCTGGGAAGTCGAACTCATGCAGAACACAATACGGGTGTTCTGCGTTCTGTCTAGCCGCCCTCCTCCGAAGTGTCGCCGCCCTTGTTCAGGCCGGCGCGCTCCTGGGTGAGACCGGCTGCGCTGGTACGCCGCGGGTCGCTGTCGAGCCAGATCTCCCGCTTGTCGAGCTCGTCGAGACCTTCCCTGTACTCGTCCCAATGCAGCTCGGGGTCGCGCCCCTGCTCGAGGATCGCTTGGGCGTGCGTCAAGACGCCGTTGCGGATGAGCCGGCTGTACGCGAGTCCCTCTTGCACGGGCTCAATCATCGGCATGGGTGGCACCGTCCAGTCGGCCTCGACACCTTCCGGCGCGAGGCCCGCGAGCGCCGCGGCTTCGATGAACCAGCCCCACACGACCTGGCACAACTGGGGGACCACCATGTGCCACTGCCACCGGTGCACGTTACGCCAGTGCGCGACGCGCGCCATGCGCGCGCTCGAGTAGTTGACCTGGCTGTAGTCGCCCGTCAGGTCCTCGTACGTGACGCCCCAGCTCGCGGCCACCTTGCGCAACCGGCGCTGGGCGAACGTCCCTTCCACCACGGAGGGTGGGTTGGCCATCGTCACCTGTCGCCCGGGCGGAAGGGACAAGATCGTGCCTGGCTGGATGTGTTGGGTCAGAGGGTCCTTCTTGTCGGACTCGCCGAACGCGCCCCCACCCACCCCATCCGCGTCCGTCATGTATCCGGCAAACATCGCCGCGACCTTCTGCCGCGAAAGTTCCGCGTCCTCAAACTCGTCAAAATCCTTGAGGTCGAGCACAGACGCCGCAAGCCAGGAGACTCCGCGGCCCTGGCCCGCCCGCTCAGGAAGGTAGATCGTCGCGACCTCGGACGCGGGGATGCGCTTTGACTGCCCGACGCTCCGCGCACTTCCCGGGTGCTCCGGAAACAGCCAGTAGGCAACGCGACGATCCAGCTTGTCATACTCGATGCCCTGGATGATCGGGCCTCCGGCTTCACCAGTGAGGTTGTCCTTGGCGGTGTCGAGGTAGTCAGCCTCGAGCACCTGCAGCTGCAACGGCACGGCGAGTCCGTCTTCGGGGCGGCGCGGGCGCCTGCGGATGAGGATCTCTCCGTCCCGCGCGACCGAGCGAACGACAAGCTCTTGAAGCCCGTAGAACGTCAGCCGCCCGCCGGACTCACACCGAAGAGACTCAGCCCACGATTTCCACAACACGGAGATGTCTTTCGCCTGCGCGTGCTTCGGACGGGGGACGATGCCCCACGCCACGGTGTTGCCGGCGATGACGCTCAAGCCGCGGCGCGCCCAGCCGCAGTTGCGCTCGAGGTCTCGTGCATGCATGCGCAGCTCAGCCAGCGCTGAGCCCGCCGTGGCATTGGCGTCCCCGCGGCTGCGCGCCCAGCCAGACGTCCGGCGCCCTTGCTGCGCCGCCTCGTAGTGGCGGACGGCAGTATCGAGCGTCATGCGCGCGCGGACGCGCTCGAGCGTCCAGCGTGGCGCGAACCGCGCAGTGAATTTGTCGAGGGCGTTCATCATGAGTCGAGCCCTTTGGAGGTTCCGAGTCGGATGTATCTCGGACCGCCGGAGACCGAGCGTTCCATCTCGACGAGCAGTTCACGCATTTCACTGAGGTTGGCCTGCTTGTATGTCACCGAGCGCGACGGTGGGCCGTTGTACGTCACGGACTGCACGGCCGAGCCGGACGCAAGGGCAACAATCGCTGCTCGTAGCTTCGCAATGTCATCAGCAGTCCAAGCCATCTCAGTCCCTTATCACTCGCCAAAAAGTTGTCACCCCGCCGAGTCTGCTATGGCTTTGGTTCGCTAGGTGGCGACGCCGGACGCGCCCGGTCGAGACCGAGTCGCATAGCCGCGGCACGGGCGTAGATGCGCGCGTCGAGCCAATGATTCTCGCGACCCGGCAACTTCTGCCATGCGCGGACCTCACGCCCTTTCTTGTCCGTGGAGGTGACAAGCTGCTCGGCGGTGAGCTGCTTGAAGTAGTCTTCGCCGTACTCTGGGAAATGACAGAAGCCGGACGAGAAGGGAGCGCCGTTGACGGGGGACGATAGGCCGAGCCACCCGTAGAGCTCCTCTTTCGCGATGTCCACTCCGACGGGCCAGACCTTGTAGCCGCGTGCGATGCGCTTGCCGCCCTCGGTGACATCTACCGCGGTGGGGGCGCCGATGATGACTTTTGCCTCATCAACGCCTTTGACCGCGATGACGCGAGAGAACGGATGATTCCGACCCCAGTTGTAGACGGTATTTGTCCGATATCCCGAGTCGACTGCGAGTGTTCTCACTCGCATCGTTCCGCCCGCCGCTGTGGGGAACTCACGGACCAACAGGGCGTCGACCTTCGCCCACTCCTCGAGGTTGGCGGTGTCGCCCATGATGACGCCGGCGTCGATGCTCCACGACTGCTTGTCGAGTGCCCACCCCACCACTTCATACACCCACCGGTCCTTCTGAACATCCACGCCGCAGGTGAGGCCCTCCACTCCCGCAGGCACCATGCCGATCTGGTACTGCTCCCGCCGCGCCAGCAGGCGCTCCCACGCGGGAGCTTCGCCTTTCTCAACCCAGGTCTCGCCGAGCACGGTGTTGACGAACACCTTGAGCTTGACGGGGTCGTCCTTCGCCTCGAGGAATTCGCGCACGAGCTGCGCCCACGAAGCGTTGGGAGAATAAGAATAGGCGGTCCAGATGTGAAACGACGCGTGCCCTGCGAACGGCTTCGCGGCGCGCCACTCGCCGCGCTCAACCATCGCTCGCTTGTCTTTGTGCTCGATAACGCACCCGTTGGCCTGACACGTAAAAGTCGCCTCGTCGGGCTTCTCCTTGTCGAACGTCATCACGTGGCCGCCGTCGCCGCGCCATACGAACGGTGCCATGTGGTCGCAATGGGGGCAGGGGACGAAGTAGCGCCGCTGGTCGCCCTGCTCGTACAGCTCCGCGATGCGCGAAGATCCGGCGATGAGCGGCGTACTTCCAGCGCCGATCTTTCTATCCCAGAAGTACTCCGTGCGCTTCGTTCCGAGCTTGATGGGGTCGCCGTCTCGCCCAGCTTCGACGGGGTAGGCGTCGACCTCGTCGAACAGCACCACCTTGCGCGAGATGCGGCGAAAACCGGTGCCGCTGTTCGCGCCGACCAGCGACAGCACGCCGCCCGGATAGCGCTTGTGCAGGATGGTGTTGCTGCCCTCGCGTGTGGCCGCCACGTCCGCGTCCTCGTGGACCAGCGGAGTCAACACGGGACAGTCCCGAATCATCGGGGCGATCTCTTCCTTGCTCGTTCCTTTCGCGTCTTCGACGGTGGGCATCACCAGAAGAATCGACGCGGGCGCCTGATGGATGCAGTAGCCGATCAGCGCACCGAGGATCTTCGTCCATCCAACTCGTGCACTCTTGATCACGGACACGTACGACACCGCCGAGTCGGTGAAGGCGTCCATGATGCCGCGCTGGTAGGGAAGCGTGCGCCAACGGCCAGGCTCCGCGCTCGACTCCGCGGACAGGTAGAAGTACTCGTCAGCCCACTGCGAGAGCGTCAGCTTCGGCGGCGGCGCCCAGGCGGCACGCGCTGCGCGCACCACCTCTCCCGGGTCGGCGTAGTCGCTCACGGTAGCGCCTCCCCCGCGGCGAGCTGCTCGAGCACCTCGCGGATGTACGCATCCACGAGGGCGTGGTCTGCCACGGTCAGGTGGGGGAGGCCTTGCTTGATACGCGTCGGTAAGCCGAGGAGCCGGGTCCGGCACTGCCGAAACACGTCCTCGAGGTGGTGCCGGACCTGCGCGACTTCGACCAACTCTCCCGCGGCCTTGCGGTACTTGAGCTCCGCAAGCTGCGCCTGCCAGTGCTTCTGGCGCAAGGCGGCGTCGTTGATGCTCACGGGTGGCGCCGACGGGGCCGGCTCGGGAGGAATGACCGCGGTCACCTGGATCTCGGGCGCCCTCTGCGGTGCGCGAGTCAGGTCCGTGTTCTCTATCCACTCGCGGTCAGCAATCGAGGGGATGACCTTTTTGTCTGGTGTGATCGACTTCACCAGACGCCCGCGCTTGATCGCCTTCAGCACCGCTACGTGTGAGCACCCGCGGTGCTTGGCGTACGCGCGGATTGACAGCGGCTCGTCGCTGTCTACATGGCCCACCTCCTGGTCAGAGGGCGCCAGAACGCCGTGTCCGTGTTCTGGTATCTGCACATCTCGTTGGTACCACGAGATACCAGGGGCGAGAAGCCGCCGCCTACCGTTTGTCTTTGTCTAGCTTCTCATCGAGCTTGCGGTTGAGTTTGTTCACCGCGCCTGTCAAGCCGTCCACTCCTCGCGCAGTACTGCGCATGCCAGCGGTCAGCGCTGCCACTGCGACTACGCCAAGGAAGCCGAGGATGATGCACGTCATTGGCGCCCCCAGGGTGAGAGAGACGGGCCGAAGACGGGGGAGGGAGGGGAGCGAGGGGGCATGCTCGAGATCCTAGGACCTCGGATCGCAAGAGTCATGCCCCGGGGGAGGGGTCAGGGTAACCCTCAGAAATCATTGAAAACTAGCGCGATTCTGCGCTCTGCGCACCCTCACCCACCCGGTGGGACAAAGGGACCCATGTAGGCATAGGTAGGTATATGTATGTTATGTGCCTGCATGTGGTCGCGCTAAGTGCTTGAAATTACTTGGGTACGACATGTGGGCCGTCTGTCTCTCTGTCGGAGTCAGGCGGGGGCTCTCTAGATGATACGGGCACTTAGCCGTATAGACAAGTGTAGGTGTAGAAATCGTCTAGGTGTATTCCCGTGGGAGCATTTAGCACACATCTCGCTAACACCCCGTAACTACTACACCTGTCTACTACTACTACTACTACTACTCTCCTCTCTATCCCCCTATGGGGGAGACTATCTCTATCTATATTCTATCTAGAATATATACATATACATATACATAGTAGGTCTCTATAGAGAGTAGGGGAGCCCTTCCCGCGTGCTGTGTACGTAGTTTCGCGGGGTTGCAAACGTGCAGAACTTGCTATGTGTTCTGAAATCTGCTAGAGGATTTCGGCATGAGCAAAAAATCTGTCTCGTTCGATTGGGACATGAGCACGATTTCGGCGCTTGAGCAGGCGGCTGAAACGGCAGGATCGACAAAGGGGGCTCTGTCCGAGCTCTGCGTGCGCGCATTCCTGGCGACCGCTACCTCAGCACAGCTCAAGGCGTGGGCGGCCAAGCAGCCCAATACGCGCGGGCGGCTCGCGGGCGGCTTGACGAAGCATGAGCAGCTCTGCGTGTCGGCGATGGAACGCATCACAGCACGGACGAAGGGCGCAGAGACGCGATACGAGACAGCCACCGTTGCCTCAGAGGCTGGGCTGACGCGGAGAGACGCGCATATGGCCCTCAAGCGGCTCTTGGAGCGGGGGAGGGTGTCCGGGGCCGACAGCGGAGAGGATCGCTTCGGCCGGCCGGCCCAGTCGTTCTGGCGCCTAGTGGGTTAGGGGACGCCCACCGCACGGCGAATCTTGTCCATCAAACGAGTCGCCTCGGCGCGGGCCCGGTCGGCGCCATCCTTGAGGATGCGCTCCAGCTCCGCCGGGTCGTTCACCAGCTCGGCGTGGCGCTGGCGGGCCGGACCGAAGGCCACGTGGTACGCCTCTAGGAGCTTCTTCTTGTAGTCGCCGTACCCCTTCCCGCCCGCCCTCCAGCTGGCGTCCACGTCCTTGAACTCCGACTCGGGCAGCAGGAGCTTGAGCAGGTCGTAGAGGGGGACCTCGCTGGCGATGGACGTGCCCACGGGCAAGCCCGTGGGCACGGGCTTGGGCGCATCGACGGGGGTCGAGTCCGTCTTGATGGACATGATGCGCTTCTTGATCTCCTTCTCGTCCGCGAACAGCTCGATGGTGTTCCCGTACGACTTGGACATCTTCTTGCCGTCGACGCCGGGCACCGTCTGGGTGGACTCCTGGATGCGCGCGGAGGGGAGCTTGAGGAGGCCGGGCGCGTGGCCCCGCTCCTTGCCCTCCGGGTCCGCGGGGTCATAGCCCGGCACGTACTCGGTGTTGAACTTCACGGCCCAGTCGCGGGCGAACTCGACGTGCTGAATCTGGTCCTTGCCCACGGGGACGGCGTCCGCGCTGTAGAGCAGGATGTCCGCGGCCATCAGCACCGGGTAGGCGAAGAGGCCGAAGTCCGGGCTGATGCCCTTGGCGACCTTCTCCTTGTAGCTGTGGGCCCGCTCCAGGTTCGAGTGGGGCACCACGGTGCCCAGGATCCAGTAGAGCTCGAGCACCTCGCGCACGTCGCTCTGGCGGAAGAGCACGGCCTTCTTGGGGTCCACCCCCAGCGCCAGGTACGCCACCGCGGCCTCGCGCGTGAGCTCCAGCGCGAGCTTGGGGTCGCGAACGGTGGTGAGCGCGTGGAGGTTGGCGATGAAGTAGTAGGCTTCGCTCTCGTCCTGCAGTTGGACGAACTGGCGAATGGCGCCGTAGTAGTTGCCGATGTGCAGCTTTCCAGAAGACTGCACGCCTGAGAGGGTCCGCATGGGCGCACGCTGCCGCGCCCAAGGGCCCGCGTCAATCAGGGAGGATGGGCGCCACCTGGCTGCATGGCGCCCGTGAAAGTGGCCTACCCTGCGTCGAACGTCGCCAAAGCTCGACGGGCGGCCCGGCAGTGCTCTCCGTGGATTGGCCCGGCGTGTGGGCACCAGCAAGGGCCTTCGTCTTGCCGGCGTGCTGTCAACCTCAGCGCGGCTGCGAGCTGGGGCGCTGACTGCGCCGCGTTCGCTACCTTGACGTATGCGGCACGCGCGTCTGGATGTCGGTGCGCCGGGGCGTCCTTGAGCGCCACTGCGACCACACGCACGTGCGCATCAAGCTCGAGGTCGCCCATGTCAGGCCGCCGCAGGGACCGCGAACCAATCGAACATGCCGAGTCGCCCCGGCTCCCATCGGTCCATGAAGTCGTGCAGCGTCTTGCACCCGCTCGCCCCGCCAACCATCTGGGGGAACCCCCGAAGGGTGTTGATCGACTCGTCGGTGTACCACTCGAAGTGGTCGTCCCTGGGGCACGTCCAACGGTAGGCCCACGCCACGCCAAAGGCTCTCCCGGCCTCTCGTGCAGCCCTCGCCTCGGACTCCGTGCAGGAGACATAACCCCGGGCCTGCATCTTCGCGTACGCTTGCTCTCTGTCCATGGGCATGGTGATTCCTCACCCGCGCGTGGCGGGTTCCGTGGTTGTGCTCGCGAGCGCGAGCGGAACGCCTTTCGGCATCACGGCGGGGCAACAAAAACTACCGGTCGCAGCGCCAGCGCTTGCGCGCGTACTCCACCGCGCCTTCCTTCGTCCCGTGGACCGGCTCATCCGTCGGCCAGTCCACAACCCTCCCGTCGTCAAGATCGACGGTCCATCTAGTCGCTTGCCAGGTCAACAGCCTGGCTCGCGCGACGCCCGTGGGGCTTCGGTCTCCGCCCCACGCAATTCCGGGTGCCTCCATGTTCAGCCCTCCAGAGAGTAAGACGCCATCCCGGGGAAAAACCCTCGCGGGCCGCTGTCGATTTCTACGTCCTCCACTCGCTGCTGCGCCCAGGGGCTACGTCAATCAGGGAGGGGACGGAGGTCGCGCTCGAAGCTTCCCGTCACGTGGAACGAGGCACGCCACCATCGCATGGCCACGATGTTGCGCAGCTCTCAATCGGCTGGCGGACGCTTCGACCAGTCGCGCAGGCGAGGGAGGCTGCGGGGCGGCGGGCCAGCCAAGGGGAGGGCCAGCGTGGCATTCGTAAATCGCGCGTAGAGGCTCGGGCTCAAGTCCATTCGATACTCGGGCTCGGGTGAGGGTACTCCATCACGCGAACGTCGCCAGCCTGTCTCCGGCGATGTGGCGTCAAGGGCGTCCGAGAACCACTGGTTCAAGGCCGGGTCCAGTGGCGGGGCGTTGTCTTCGCTCATGGCTCTGTCCTATCAGGTCCATCAGGGAGGGAGTGACTACTCAGCGTTGTTCGCCGCCATCTCGTCGTTGAGCAGCGACACCGCCACAGCGAGTCCCAGCTCCGCGAACGCCGCGAGGAACTGCTCTTCTTCGAACAGTCGCACACCGTCAAAATAGACGTCGGCGCCTCCGTCGCGCGGCGCCAGCGTCAGGCGCTCGCACTCGTCGACAACGACGACGGGGACCTCAACCCCCAAGCGGCGAGCAGCCGCCAGACGATGCGATCCCGTCACCCCCTGGTCGCCGATGGCAAGCAGGGGCCTACCCACCCAGCCGTCGACGGCCATGGACGTCGCGATGCGCTCCAGTCGCGCCGCGTCGCGCACCTCGTGCCGGGGAAAGATCTCGAACGGATGCACTTCGACGACGTGATCGCTGTAGTCCATGGTCTACCTCGCGTGTGGTTTGGCGGAACGAAAACTAACAGCATTGCTAGTGATGTCAAGTCCCGGCAGCATCTCTCCGCTTGCGCAGCGCGTCGACCCTCGACTTGAGCGCTCTCCGGTACGACGCGCTGACGTTGCCGCCGTCTTGCTGCTCGGCGTCCCAGACCAGGAGAGCGTCCCACTCGGCGGGGAGGGCCACGTGGCGCACGGTCTGCTCTTCGCGCGCATCCGGGTCCTGTATGGGCGCCAGCTCTTTACCGCGCCGCTGCTGCATGTAGTGGGCCTCGCAGTACCCCTTGGTCTTCGCCCTGCGCTCGCACCGCCATCCACGGCCCATCGCTTTGCACGGTTCCATCTGCGCAGTGTGTGGTGGCGAGGCGGGGGCGGGCAACCCCCGCGAGGCCATCACTTCGACTCTCCGAATGCGCGGACCAACGCGGCGACCGAGTCGGACTGCGCGTTGATTCCGGCCTCCGTGAGCGCCGCTTCGACCCCCGCCCACGCGTCTTTGTGCACGAGCAGACCGATCCACGTGTCGCTCTGCGGGTGGGGCCGGCGCTCCGCCCGACGGATGCTCAGGAGTGCTTGTGCGAGCACGTGACGGTGACGCTCTAGGACGCTGGCTCTTTCGCGAGCCGCTTTGGTCTCCTGGACCAGGTCCATGGCGTCGCGCGTTGTCGGGACGGCGTTTCCCCGACTCTCAACCTTCGGGTAGCGCCTCAAGAGCACGGCTTCGGTCCGCGGCTCGCGGCGATACCAGGCGCCGGCACGAACGCACCAGTAGGGCCAGAGCTTGTTAGGTGCCTGATAGCCAATCAGCACTCTCTCGCCCTTGTCATCGACTCGTATCTGCCCCTCAATGAGCAGTCTTTTCTTTGTCGCCACGTTGTTGCACCTTTCTGAGGTTGGGTTTGCCTCACGGGGGCAGCCGGCGCTATCCCCCTGTGGGGGTATTGGCGGGCCTCTGCTTTAGGGGCAGTGGCGTCCGTGCTCGTCGCACTCCGTCGGCGTGAGGCCGCGAACCGGAGCGATGGCGGACACGTCGGTGGGCGAGAGCAACCCCGTGCCGTCGGCACGCCACCGCTCGCCTTCGACGCGCTGCACCTCGGCACCCTCCGTCACGAGCTTCGCGACGAGCGCGCCACACAGGGTGACTTCACGACTGCCGATCTTGACGGTCCATTTATCATTCCACATACACACCTCGGGCTACGGAGTGAGAGGGCCCGCCCCGAAGGGCGAGCTAGACGGGCTTCGTGTGGTGCGCTTGTAGGGGCCCTCAGTTGCCGCTGAGATGGAAAGGGCAGAAGGTCATGTCAGGGCTCTGGCACTGGCAAATGCCGTCGTATTCGCGAGTGTCTGCCTCCGCTTCCTGGGCCTCATTGTTTTGCTGTGTGTTGGCGGTGGTGATCGAGTCGGTCGTCATACGGTCTCCTACGGCTGGTGTTGCGTTGGGTGCTGCATGGGCCGGATGCGCTCCGGCGGGCGGCTAATGAAACAGACATCCGGGCGCGTGGGTGTGGGCGGTACAAGCAACCTCGCAGAACTCTGTGCGTGACAGGCCGCATCCGCTGCACCGGCCCATGCCTGATTCGTTCTGGACCATCGTTGCTGACATACACGGGGCCACCTCGTGAGGTGGCTCGCGGTCAGGGATGGGGGTGGTAGGGAGGCGAGAGCCGCGACGGCGCATTGGCGTTCTCCAGAGGGGCCCGTGCTGGCGCCCCTGGTAGGTGGTGGGACTACGTCCAGGCAGCCGCTTCGCTGGCGCACTCCTTGATGCGAGCAGGGAGGTCGTACGAGTTCGACGCGTTGACCTTGCTGACCTCCGCTTTGTCCAACGTGTTGCAGGTGCCCACCGTGCGCCACGAGCCGTGGATGCGAATCTGGATTGCGTAGACCATGTGATGATTCCTCGGGGGTGAGGGCCCCGGTGATGAACCGGGGCCCGTTGGTTCAGTTGGTGGTCAGCTCGTTCAGGAGCTTTTGGAGCACTTCGGCGACGTCCGGCTGCTCCCACTTCGTGTGGATTTCGATCATCCCCTCGAGCGTCCGCCTGATTTGGTAGACCTTGAACTCGGGCCGCTCCCGAAAGAATTCCTCCCGCTTCTCTCTCACTTCCTTGAGCTGCTCTGGCGTCGCCACGGCTTCCCCCTTCGTCCGGCGCGGGGTGTTTCCCCGCCGCCGATGAACACCAATCTAACGTCACTGCTAGCGATGTCAAGCGATCCGTGTTCTGCACTTCCTCTGGATGGTCGCGTTGCATCCACGATCTGTGTTCTGTTAGTATCGCGCCATACCCCGATGGAGGTAGGCGCATGAGCGTCCAACTGGCATACGAATCGCAAGGGTCTGAGGTCCGTCGCGTGCTGACAAACGACCGTGGGCAGGTGTATGTCCCCGGCGAGGGCTGGCATCCCGCCCAAGGCGCCGTGACACCTGTTCGCGGACGTCCTGTGTTTGAGCGCTGGTGTGACGTGCCCTCAGCCTGGGTGGGCGAAGCCCCCTACTGGCATTGAGGGCGGCTTTTCGACTCGCTGGCGCCCGATACACTCGGGCGCATGGCGAAAGAATTCAGCGTCACCTGGGACAGCAAATCGTCCGCGTACCTCAAGGAGAAGAAGACGCTGAAGGCGCTCGCCGCGGCAGCGCGCAAGGCTGGCATCGACATGATGCGCGCCGTGCGAGCGGAGGCGAAGCGCGAAACGCGCGAGCGCATTCGCATCCGCGCCGGCTACCTCGCCGCCAAGGCGATGCCGCTGAAGTACCCCAAGACGCGCAAGCTCGACGAGATGGAATGGCGCATGCCGGTGTCCGGGCGTGAAGTCCCTCTCGGTGAGTTCCCTTCACGACAAACGAAGAAGGGCGTCTCGCTCGAGGTGCAGCGCGGAAAGCGCGTGCTCATCAAGGGGGCCTTTCGAGCGCAAGGGGCGAAGCGTCAGCGGCCGGGCGTGTTCAAGCGGCCCGGTAAGAAACGCTACCCGATGGGCCACAAGCTCGGGCTCCGCGTGTCCGACTCCATGCACGACGGGAAGACGCCGACGAAAGCGCTCACGCGCGGGCAAGAGGTGTTCGCGCGTGGCATGACCAGGCTGCTACCGCTCGAGCTTGCGAAGATCAAGTGAGCGCTTCGACGGCGTACGTGGTGATGCCGCGGCCCGTGTCTCTGCGGCGGCGGATGGCGCGGCCCGCGCGGGGCTTGTCTACGAAGCGGCTGATGAACCGCTTGAGATGAATGGGCGCGAGCTGCTCTCGGGCCCCCAGGTGCCCCTGGGCGTCGCGCTGGTTGGCCGTGAGGCAGATGGACCCGGGCGTTCCGTCGGATGACTGGATGACACCCATCCACCAATCGTGGGTGTCATGGTCCGTGTCATGGAGCTCCAACGTCGCGCGGCGCTGCGTCTCGTAGGGGTCCGCGCAGCCCGCCCAGACGAGCGCCCCGCGGACCAGGTCGGACCACGGCCCGAAGCTGCCCCACGAGGGTAGGCGCTGGTCTGGCCGCGATGCGCAGTGGTATGCCCGAAGGATTGTCAGCGCGGCGCTCAGGTACGCCGAGCGGTGCGCGAGGGCATGGAGGTCCGGGTTGGGCCCGTGCTTGAACCCCGTGCGGTCCTGGGGGCGCTCCTCGAGGACGTTGAGGCGCACCATGAGGACGCGGCGCACCGTGGCGCCCTGGGGCTCGATGTTGTTGCCGCTGGCGAGCCACGTGCCCACCACGGGCAGTGGAGGCGCGTCATTGCCGCCGAGCTGCCGGTCGCTCCAGGACGTGGCGGTGATGAGCCTGTCCAGGCTTTCGTCGCCAATGGCCCCATTAACGTCATCGAAGAGGTTGACGGGCGCCGCGCTCTTGACGAACGACGTGAGGCGTTTGCCCCACTCGGCAGGGTCCCGCGGGTTGTACGGACGGATGTCCGCAGAGGCGCCCGTGACGATCCGTCCGATGATGTGCGCGAGGAACGTCTTTCCCGAGCCGGGCACTGCGGCGGAGATGCAGACCAGCGGAGCTGGCGCGTTGCCGATGGCGCTCTTGCACAGGGGGGTAAGGAGCGCGGCGAGCCACGAGGAGAAGTCCGCGGGCGTCAAGAAGTGGAAGTCACAGACGAGGTCACGAAGCTGGGCGACCGCGGCCTGGGCATCGCCCCTCGAGGGCCACTCGGTCACGTCCACCGTGATCTCAGGCTCAAGGTAGAGGCGTGCCTGGGCGTTGTAGCCGCGCTCTTGGAGGATGCTGCCGTCAGCCAAGAACACGGGCGCGGTGGTGATGGCTTCGAGCACGCGCACGCCCTCGTGGCGTCTGCGCGCATGGAGGATCGTGGCGACGTCTTTGGGTGCTGCCTGAGTGACGAGACCCTTGTTTTCGTCGACACGAACGTACTTCGCCGACCGACTCATGAGGTCAACGATGCCCGCGGGCTCCAAGTCATTGATGAACGTGCGCTCGGCGCGCACCACTTCGCAGAGCACGCCGTTCCGCGCGAACACCCGCGGGGCGATGGCCGCGAGCGACTCGTCCGCGACGCGATGGACGTCCGTCGATACGCGAATCTCTCCTTGCTTCGTCGGCTGGGACTCGGCCTTGTACTTCGGCAGGCCGAGCTTCGACGCTGCGAGCCCTGTCCCCGCGGTCAGCTCGCGCGTGATGAGCTCCCGGCGGGCCGGGTCGGCGACTCCCGCGATGATGGGGCGGACCTGCTCGAGCATCGCAAGCATGGGCTCGTCGCCGCCCCCCGCGCTCTGCCAGTCGGACACTACCTTGCGCACCGTCTCCAGTGCGTCAAGGCTTCGCCTGTTGCCGTAGGGCAGGGACCCGTACTTGTCCCCGCGACTGAGCATCACGCGCAGCGAGTCGCCGCCTTCGAGCTCCCAGGGCGGGACGCACGTCTTGTTCCATTCGACCATGAGGGGCCACGCCTCGGCCTCGGTCAAAGCGAAGTCGTGACGCAGCAGCGCGCCAGCTTGGAACGTGTGCAGGCCACCGCCCTGGCCGTCGATGGCGGGGCCGTGCAACTCGAGCGCCTCGCGGGCGGCGTTGAGCACCTCCGGGGAGGCCGCGGGGAAGTAGCCCCGATCCGTCGCCAGAACGCGTCCATGTTCTGTGTTCTGGACATGGCTCAGCCTGCCAAGCAACCACACTGGTGCATCCGCGGGTTCGACTTCCCACGGTGCGCGGCCGGCGACCCAGCGATACATACCCTTGGCGGATCGCGAGGGCGCTACAACGATCTGGCCACCGTCTCCGCGGATGTCGAGCCCCAGGCCCACCCTGCCCGCGCTGTTGGTGACGACGCGGCCTTCGGGCAGAGCGAAGAGGTAGTGCGATCCGCCGCTCCCCGTTGTCGCCTGGGTGGTGACGGGGAGCGGGCCGTGTTCGGCGACGAGCGCCGCGAGGGACACGTCGCCCCCCTTGTCGGGGTCGACGTCCAGAACGAAAAAGCCGGATGTCTCGCCGGTGGCAACGCCGAGGTTGGCGTCCGGCCATTCGCGCCACCATTCGGTAATCGCCGTTTCGTCATTGGTGGCTTCGGCTCCCCACTCCAGGAGGCGCGGGTGCTTGCCAGCGCTGTTGCAGGTGGCACCCTTCGAGCACGAGCACGAGCCATCAGCACGCGCGGAATGCAGGGGCACCACGGCCCAGCCACGGCGAGCGAGGAGTATGGCGGCTTTCACCGCGTCACCCCCACGGTGGCGAGCGCACGATCCACATCATCCACCGAGCGCGCGAGGATGTAGAGGCCGCCGAACATGGCGACGACGCGCCCCATGGTCCTCTGGTCATCGCGCTGCTGACCGCGCTCGTCTTTGCATTCAATCATCAGCATCCGTCCACTCGGAGCAATCAGCCCAACGATGTCTGCGGTGCCTGGCGGATTGAAGCGCACCATGCGAGCGCCCGGGTCCGTCTTGCGGCATGGGCCGTTGTCGTTGAACCAGCCGACGCCAGTGTTGATGCGAGCGATTCGGAGCCGGGGGTGTGCGCCCCACGCGCGCAGGATCGCCGCCTGGATATGCGCCTCTGACTCACGGGGTGCAGACTCCGCACGGCGGGCGCGGCGTGGTTGCACAGTAGCATTCACCTTGCGGTTCCGGCTCTCCATCATCAACCTCAACCTTGAACTCGCGGCGGACCTTGCTGTCCGGCAATGGCGTGTCATGGGTATACGTGATCCAAACCAGGACACCAGCCGCCACCTTGGCCATTTGCTTGTCAAGCTGCGCCGCCCCTGGCACGTCGTAGTCCCGCTTCGGGCCGCGCAACAGGTAGTGCCATTGCTTGCCACCCCAGGGCGCGTCTTCCTGCCACTTCCGAATCAGGACGCCTTCCACCTTGCGACCGAGAGTGTCCCAACGCACCTTGACGGGGGGCTTGTCTGGCCGTGCCGGCTCCGCGTCGGGCGCGGCCTCCGTCGCGCTGGTGAACTCGTACTGCTCCGCTTCGGCGACCGTTTGGATGACGCGCTCGCCGAGCGGTTCGGGCTCTTTCTCGGTGCCACACGACGGACATCGCGCGCCGTCATACATCGCGAGACACTGCGGGCACGTCGAGAGGGACGGCGGGGCCTCGCGCTTGGCGTGCAGCGAGTAGTCTCGGTCCTGGTCGGGAAGCCCGTGCTGACGGATGATGAACGCGTGGTCGTGGATGCGCGCGACGACGCTGGGGTGCTCCGCGTCGACCTTGCGTCCGTCCTCACGCCAGGGGCGGCGCACCCGCCCCATCATCTGGATGGCGCGGGCCAGGGACTTCGTCGGACGCGCGAGCACGCAGCACTTGAGCCGAGGGATGTCGAGGCCCTCGATGCACACGCCCACGTTGGACAGCACACGCGTCTGGCCGGACGCCACGCGACGCATGATGCCCTCCCGCTGAGTGAGCGGCGTGGTGCCATCCAGGTGCTCGGCGCTCACGCCCGCGGAGCGGAAGCGCTCGACAAGCTGGCGCGAGTGCTCGACGGTGACTGCGAACACCACCGTGGAGAGGCGCGCGGAGTGCTTGAGCCACTCCTCAACGATGTTGTCGACGATGAGCGACTGAGACATGGCCGCAGCGGACTGCGCTTCGTTGTAGTCGCCGCCCACCGTCTCGACACCGCTGAGGTCCGGCGCCAGGTAGGAAAATCCGACGTAGTCGCTGAGGTGACGTTGCTCGCGGAGCTCGCGCGGAGTGGCCACGACGACTACAGCGTCGTACGCCCCCGCCAGAGGCTTGCCCGCGAGGCGCCAGGGTGTCGCGGTGACGCCGAGGATGCGCGCGTGGGGGTAGCCCTCGAGGATGCGTGTCCACGTTGCGGCGGTGGAGAGGTGAGCTTCGTCGGGGATGACGATATCAGCGGGCGGAAGCGCGCGGCGCGTGAGTGTCTGGACGCTGGCTACCTGCACGCGAGCCCCAGGAGAGGGAGGCGTGCCAGCGAGGATGAGTCCGTGCCGGACGTCGAACTCGCGCAGGCGCGTTGACGCCTGCTCGACGAGCTCACGACGGTGGGCGAGAATGAGGCTCCGTTTGCCACCCGCGTCGAGCTGCGCCGCCAGGTGGGCGAAGAGAGTCGTCTTGCCAGAGCCGGTGGGGGACACAGCCAGGACGCTCCGCGCGCCTTGTTTGTAGGCGTCGAGGATCTGGCGGATGCCAGTGCGCTGGTACTCGCGGAGCGTCTGGGCGGGCATGAGTTAGATCGAACCGAGGCCGAGGATGACGTGCGTGGAGGCGAGGCCGAAGGCGCCGCCGGGCAGGACGTACACAACCCGCCGCGTCACCGCCCGCATGGTGTACTGGCTCACCTGCGGGTCCCATTCGCGCAAGCAGAGCGTGTCGCCGACTGCAAAGTCTCGGTCATTCTCCCGCAGCTCGAATGACTTCACGCCCGTCATGACGTCCTGGAAGTACGGCGGCCACGTCTTGAGGTCGTGGTGTTTCATGAGCCCACTCCCAGCAGACGTTCAGCGACGATGAGGGCGGCGCCCAGCGCAGCGAGCGCGAGACCACCGAGGAGGTCGTCACGGGTTTCAGCGTCGGCCGTTTGCGCGGCGCCCCAGATGGCGAGCACGATGCCAATGCCCATCATGCGACCCTCCCCTCGTGACAGCAGGCAACCAACGTCTCTACGTCGTAGTGAGGGCCAAAGATGGCCCAGCCCTTGTAAGCGAAGTGCTCACGCGCCTCGTGCTCGACGGCGGTCATCACCGCCATGAACGCGGTCCGAACGATGTCGCTCGGCGTCGCGTCCGGCGAGACGAACCACTTCCGGCCGTGCTGCTCGGCGCCATCAACCAGGAAGCGCACCCGGATGAACGTGGTGCCTTCCTCGTGGTCGACATGAAAGGTCCAGTTCTGAAACGACACATGCGCGAGGGCGTCGCGGACAGCTTGCTCGGAAGTCATCGCGTCACTTCCTCGTCCGGTGGCGTCACCCGGATGTAGCCGCTGCGCGAGGTCGCGCTGTACTCCCACTTGACCCACTGCTCACAGACATCGCACTGCTCGGGCACGTACCTGTCCCCCTTGTGGAGCGGCTCAGCCGGAAGGCGTCCGACACAGCCCGGAGTGGGACAGGCCCGCGTGCGCCACCACCGGGACACCGCGCGCCGGTGGCGGACGCGTAGCAGGAGGGTAGCAAGGAGGCCCAAGAGGCACATGTAGACGGGGGTCATCGCTTCGCCGCCCTCCGTGCCGGGCGCGCGGTGCGCCGGGGCGCGCGCTTCACTACGGCCAGAGGCACCACCGGAGGCGCTGACACGAGCGACAGCGTGTCCGGGTTGCGCTGCTCCTCACGCGCGGCTGCTCGGGTCGCTTTCTGGTCGAGCGCCAGCGCCACGCCGGTCACCACGGAGTTGATGCACACGAGCACCACGAGGCACACGTACGACACCGCCGCGAGCACTGGCACCGAGTGGTCCGCCAGCGTCATGGCGCCCTCGAGCAGCACGACGAATCCCACGGCCTCCGCGCGCGGCCACTGAGACGCGCCGAACGCCGCAGCGCTCCACTTGTAGACCTTGGGGGCGCTGAACAACAGGCAGGCCAGCACGAAGACGGCGGCGAGCCAGCCGCGCCATGTGTCGAGCGCGCCAAGCCCGAAGTGCGAGAAGGCGAACGCAGAGAGCGGGGGCAGGGCGCCCAGAACGGCGCCCCACGTGGCGGCTGTGCGGTTCTGCACCTGAAAGGCCAGGCGCACCTGGTCGGCGATGCTGAGATTCAACGGAGACCTCCGGGGTAGATACGAAAGCGCAGCGGCACCCGACGCGCCCGCCAGAGCGCCCGATGTCTCACGAGGTCATGGCCCCTGTGCTGGCGCCGATGTTGCGCCCCCGGCAAGAGGCGCAGTCGTCGCTTTAACGACGCCTGAAAACGTCGTCGGGACTTACTAAGGGACCTGTCGGGTGCCGCTGCAAGAGATTGCCGGGAGTTGAACCCGAGTCACGCGGCTAGTCGCGAGGGACGCCTGTCCTCAATCTCGAATGTGCCCCGTGTCGCCGGGGCCACGCGTGCAACTCAGTCGCGGGCGTACGTGGCGACGCGCTTGTCATAGGCACCGACGAACTGCGTCAACTTCTTCTCCTGCACCATCTTGCGGAGGTGACGCGCGGCGGTGGCCTTGGCCAGTCCCGTCGCCTCGACGATCTCGTCCGTCGACTTCGGCACCTTGCTGGTCGCCTTCCACACGCTCTCGCGGTTCTCCGCGCCCTGCTCGATCTTGGACTTCATGGGGAGTTCTCCTGTGCTGGTGATTGGTTACGTCGATGGTTGCTGCGGCGGACTGCTCAGAACGGAATGTCGTCGGGCGGGGGCGGCGGGCGCTGCGTCTGGCCGGCGGAGGTGGGGGCCGGGGCGGGCGTGCCGGCGAAGGACCTGACGGGGATCTTCGCGATGATTTCAGCCGGGATTTCCGGCGACGTGTCGACGCCCAGCTTGAACAGCTTCATGCTGCTGCTGTTGGTCGGCACCACCGCGTTATGCGTCATCTTGCAGAGATGCGGATGCCGCCCGTCGAACGGCTTGAGGCCGAAGCCGCCTTCGCTCTCGGGCTTCATCGCCTTCTTGAGCTGACGCTCGAGGTCCAGCGGAGGCGTGATGCTGAACTCGCCGTCCTTGCTGTTCCAAAAGAAATACTCGGTGATTTGCTTCGGGCCCTCTTCGGCCCGGAACGTCTTCGTCTTCGTCTCCTTGCCGAGGTACGTCCCGAAGGCCGAGTCGCCAATCGCCTCGAACTTCTTGAAGGCGATCAAGCCCTCCTTCTTTTCCTCTTCCGTCAGCTCCACCGTGCGCATCGCCATGTGCGGTCTCCTCAGTCGTGCAGAACGCAGATAGCATGATTCGCGTTCTGAGTGCAACCGAACGCGCGATGTGGACTTTGTGTTCTGTCGTGCGTATAAGGCAAGTACACGGACAGGAGATGACATGGCATTCGGCACACTGGCGACTCGCAAGAACGCCAAACTGCGACTGTTGCTCACGGGTACGTCGGGGTCTGGCAAGACCTACAATGCGCTCTTGATTGCAAAGGTTCTTGCCGACGGGCGAGACATTGGACTCGGCGATTCGGAACGAGGCAGCTCGCAGAAGTACGCCGGCATGCCGGGGATGCCGCCCTTCTACGCGAAGGACTTCGAGGAGAAGACGCCCCAAGAGTTCATTGAATTCATCCGGGAGGCAGCGGCAGCGGGAATCTCAGTGTTCATCGGAGACAGCTACTCCCACGCATGGATGAAGGCCCTCGAGATCGTTGACGCGATGGGGGGCAACAAGTTTTCCAACGGATGGAAGCATGTCACGCCCCTCCTCGCTCAGCTCACCGACGCGCTGTTGAGCTATCCCGGGCACGTCATCTGCACGGCGCGTGAGAAGTCCGAGTATGTCGTCGAGAAGGACGAGAAGGGGCGCGCCGTGCCACGCAAGGTGGGCATGGCTCCAGTCCTTCGCGATGGTGCTGACTACGACTTCGACGTGGTGCTGTCCCTCTCACCCGACGGCACGTTTGCAGTGACGAAGACGCGCTGCTCAGCGTTGCGTGACCTGGTGACCGCGCGGGGCAACGCGTTCCGTTGGGCGGACGTCCTCGCTGTCGCCGAACTACTCAAGACGTGGCTGTCCGACGGCGCCCCCGTCAGCCCCCGTGATGTGCTGGCGGACCGTATCCGATTCGCGTCGAGTGTCGATGCGCTCGCCGCCATTGGCCCGGACATCAAGGCCCAGGTCGCCGCCGGGACGTTGGCGCAAGAGGACCGGGAAGCGCTGCTGAAGCTCTACGCCACGCGCAAGGCCGAGCTCACGCAAGCCGCCGAGGTGATGCTGTGAAGGCGCTTCTCGTCTTCGTCGCTGCCAGTTTCTTCGCACTCGCAACGGTCGGGGTGATGCGGGCCATGTGCTGGTTGAGCGGGCTTCCGCCGCACCCCGAAGTGCTCGTGTCGGTCGCCGTCGGGGCTGGCTTCGTCTCGCTGATACCGCTGTGCGTCTACTTCGAGGGTAGGTCATGAGCCGGCGCATGTCGCGCGCCGCGCGCCGCTTCCTCATCGCCACCGTTGCGCGCCGGGTGTGTGAAACGTGTCGGAGCGCTCCGGGCGAAATGCGGGGGTGGCGTGTCGAGTGCGGTCCCTGCCAGTGCAAGCGGGTGGACGGCGAGCGCCGGTTCAGCACCGCCCTGTGCAAGGAGTCCTGACGATGGGACCCGGCGCCGCTCCAGACGAATGTGCGCACTGCGCCGGTGAGATAGGAGCATTCACCTCGCGCTGCACCTGCGGCGAGCCCGAGCAGCCGCGGCGTAGCGGCACCGTCGAGGGCGGTGTCATCCGTCAGCTCTCCGTCAGCCAGGTCGAATCGTTCGACCCGGAACAGGTGGGTGGCTGCCCCCGGCGCTGGTACTTCGAGCGCATCGAAGGGCGTCGGCCCGAGAAGGTCAAGGCCCAGACAGACGGCGACATCGGCCACGCGCTGCTTGCAACGCACCTGACGGGCGGCGCGTTGCCCAAGCGCTCGCGGATGCTCAAAGCCGTCAAGGGAGCCATCGCCACCGGCAAGCTCCCGGCGCCGGGGCCGCACCTGCTTGTCGAGCGGCGATTCGACGGGCAGGGCAAGGCGGCGGACGGAAAGCACCTCCCGCTCGACACGAGCAAGACACTTTGGCTTGGTGGCCTGCCGTGGGACGGGTACGTCGACCTCCGCTACCGACGCGAGAGCGACGGCGTGGTGTGCGTCGTTGACCATAAGTTTTCGAGCGACATCAACCAGTTTGCGAAGTCGAACGGGGCGCTCATTCGCACCGTGCAGATGCCGGTCTACGCGCTCGACTCGCTGCGAATCTGGCCGGACGCAGACCGCTTCCTGCTCGCGCATCACTATGTGAGTCGTCGCGGGGTGGACTCGTTTCCTCGGGGCGAGATCGTCACCGTCGAGCAAATCCACGGGCGCGCCAGGGAGGTCGAGCAACTTGTCGAGCAGATGCAGCAAGTCGCCCGTGCCACCACGCAGGACGACGTTCCACACAACCGCCGCGCGTGTGACGCGTGGATGGGGTGCCCTCACCAATCGATTTGTAAGGCATTTAAGAAAGGAAAAGCCATGGCTGTGTTGGATGACCTGTTGACGGATGAGGACCGCGAGACGTTTGGGTTGCCGCCGAGGGGGGCGCCGAAGGCCGCCACGAACGCGCCCGTTGAGATCATCAGCCAGACCGATGTGACGACCGAAGAAATCCCGTTGGTGCTCGGGGGCGCCGAGCCGCCCGTCCCCCTGCCCGTGGCCAGCACGCCCCAGGCCCAACCCCCGCCCGCGTGCGGTGACTGCGGCGCGGAGCTCACGCCCGAGAACGGCTCGCGTCTCACGTCAGGCGCGTGGAAGCACATCGGGTGCCCGGCGGGGAGCGAGGCCACCGCCCAGCCGACGAAGCGCCGGGGGCGCCCGCCGAAGAAGCAGCCCGAGGCGTGCACTGTCTGCGGAGAGCCGGGCGCGCATACGCTGCCGACCTCGGGTCTCCAAGAGCACGTTGGGTGCAAGGGGCGCCCGGAGGGCGAGTCGCCTCCGTACACGCCCGTGTTGGTCGACGGTCCGCGCCTCGACGGGCACCGCGTGCCTGACGAGACCAGCGCCACGCTTCCGCCGGCCTCCGCGGAGACGACGACAACGAGTGAGCCCACCAGTCCCTCGAGCGAGTTCATCAGCCGCAAGCCGACGGTTGACGTCGCCGAGCGCGCGCGCCTGATCAGTACGCACCCGCTCGCGGGCACCCTGCGCGTGGAACTCGACGTGTCCGGCCGGCTCGCCTCCCTGCTCGAGCGCATCGCCGACGCCCTGGTGAAGCGGTGAGACGCCCTCGGCGCCGACGCTTCGCGCGCCCCACGTGGCGCACTCGGACGCCCGAACCACGCGAGGAACCGACGGAAGCCGAGTCTCAGCTTCGCGAGGGCCTCGGCGAGGGTGGCTCCGGATGCAGTCGGACGCGCCCGCTTTACGAAGTGGAGGACCCGCAACCGTGAGCTCCATCCTCGCCGCGCTGGGGCCCATGCCCAAGACGCTAATCACCATCGACTTCGAGTCGTTCTGGTCGTCGCATTTCCAGATGAAGAAGATGACGACAGAGTCCTACGTTCGGGACCCACGCTTCGAGGTCATTGGCGTTGCCGTCAAGGTGAGCACGCGCCCATCAGTCTGGATGGAAGAGGCGGACTTCCGAGCATGGGCGCGGGGCGTCGACTGGAGCACCGTTGCCGTCCTCCACCATCACGCCCACTTCGACGCCTTTGTGCTCTCCGAGCGGTTCGACATCCGACCCGCGTTCCTCTGCTGCACACTCAGCATGGCGAACGCGCTCCAGGGGCCAGGGCAGGGCGGCAAGCTCGCCGTCCTCGCGGAGCGGTATGGCGTCGGTGTCAAAGGCAAAGAGCTCGATGAGACCCAGGGGAAGCATCGGCGCGACTTCACGCCGGAGGAGTGGTTGCGCTTCGGCGTGTACGCGAACAATGACAACGACTTGGCCCGCGCGCTGTTCGACCTCATGGTCCGGCGGCTCCCCCGTGAGGAGCTCTGGCTCATCGACACGACGGTCCGGATGTTCACCGAGCCGGTGTTTCGCGCGGACCAGGCGGTGCTTGCCGCAGCGGCCGAAGGGGAGCGCGCCCAGAAGCGCAAGCTACTGCTCGGAGTCGCGTCCTCCGCCGGCGTGAAGTTGCCGTCGGGGGCCACGGACGAAGAGGTCGCCGAAGCGGCCGGCGTAGTGCTGCGGTCCGACCCGCAGTTCGCGAACGTGCTTCGCTCCTTCGGAGTAGAGCCCGCGACAAAGCCCAGCAAGAAAAAGGGTGGCGTTGGCTATGCCTTCGCAAAGACAGACCCAGCGATGCAGGCCCTGCTTGAGCATCCCGACGAGAACGTGCGCGCCCTGGCTGAGACGCGCCAGGAAGTGAAGTCGAACATCATTGAGACACGAAGCGAGCGCATCGCCGCGATTGGTCGGCGGGGCGCGGTGCCGTTCTACCTCAAATACTGCGGGGCCCACACGCACCGGTGGTCCGGCGGGGACAAGATGAACCCGCAGAACTTCAACCGGGGCACCGACGAGAACCCGGGCCAGCTTCGCGCGGCCATTCTCTCCCCTCCGGGGTATGTGCTCGTGGTGGCGGACTCCAGTCAGATAGAGGCGCGGAAGACTGGGTGGGTAGGCGGGGAGACTGCCGTTCTAGATACGTTCCGCCGGCTCGACGCGCTCGGGTACAACGAGAAGGGCGAGCCGGTCGGTGACTTCTACTCAGAACGCGGGTCCGTCTATTTCGGTCGGGCGATCACCAAGAAGACGCACCCCGTGGAACGCCAGACATCCAAGGCCATGGAACTCGGTCTCGGGTTCGGCATGGGGTGGTTCGCTTTTTCCGGTTCGCTACTCAAGGGCTTCCTTGGCGCTCCACCTGTGCAGTTCGGCGTCAAAGAGGTCGAGCTGTTCGGTGTGAACGTAGCGCGGTTCGCGTCCGAGCCACTCTGGTGGAACGGCCCGACGGGCGCCGCCGAGGTGGCGCGTTTGCGGGAGAGCGGAGCGCGCCTTCCGAAGGCGAGCGAGGACCAAGCCGGGGCATTCCTGCTTCACTGCGCAGTAACACATCACCTGGTTCGCCTGTATCGCACGAGCAACGCGCGAATCGCAGCGTACTGGGAGACGTGCAAGAAGCTGATTGAAGTTATGGCACAAGAGGGCCCGCCGGACGCTGTTCGTGTGCGTCTTGGCCCTATCGAAGTGATGCACCAAGCGATCCGCAAGCCCAATGGCATGGTGCTCCACTACCCCAAGCTCCACCGCCGGGGCGACGGGTACGTCTACTGGGGGAGCAAGTCAAACCGGATGCAGTGGGTCAAGGTCTACGGAGGCTTGCTGACGGAGAACATCGTCCAGTCGCTCGCGCGCGACGTTGTCGCCGAGCAGGCCCTCTGGGTGCGCGCCGCTGGATGGCACGTTGCCACCACGACGCATGACGAGATTGTCTGCGTTGTCCCCGAGGACCAGGGCGAACGCTGCCTCGCGGACATGCGGCGCATCATGCGTACGCCGCCGGCCTGGTGCGCCGACTTGCCACTCAACGCGACAGGTGCCATCGCCAAGAGCTACGGCGATGCCAAGTGATTTGCGCGCAGAACACGAAATGTGCTATCGGTGTTCGGCAGGTTTGAAGGAGGCGCCCCGATGGATGCACGCCGCGGTGACTGGATTCAGACGTACACCCTCAAGCAGTTCTGGCCTCTGGACCCGCGCCCGGAGGATGTCGACATTCAGGACATCGGGCATGCACTGTCCATGCAGTGCCGCTTCACGGGGCACTGTCACACGTTCTACAGCGTCGCCGAGCACTGCGTTCGTGTGAGTGAGCGGGCCGGCACGTTGATGCAGCAAATCGGCGGCTTCTCCCACGACGTCATGCGTGCCATGCAATGGGGCCTGCTCCACGATGCCGCCGAGGCGTACCTGGTCGACCTCGCCCGACCGGTCAAGCATGACGAGTCCATGGCAGCGTATCGTCGGGCCGAGCGCCAAGTCATGATCGCCGTGCGCGCGAAGTTCGGTCTCGTCGGCGGGCTGCCGGACGAAGTGAAGGACGCCGACAACGACCTCCTGTGGACGGAGGCGCGCGACCTCTTCCCCTCGTGCCACCCGGCGTGGACGTGGCGCGGTGAACCGCTCGCGGAGCGTATCCAACCCATGACTCAGCCCGAAGCCAAGGCGGCGTTTCTCGCCCGGTTCTCGGTCCTGTTCGGTGCGGAGGTCGCACGATGACTGCAAACACCCCCATGTTGCGAAAGCCAAACAAGCCCCGCGCGCTGTGGACTGGCCCGGCGCGGAACGGCCGGTGCTCGGTCCTCTACGAAGGGGGCACCCTGCGTTTCGCCTGGGACAATGTCGGCTGCTGGAAGTCGACGGCGTATCAGCTCGGCACCGCGCTGGCTGAATTGATGGTCAAGCATGTGGCGCTGGAGAAGGAGGAGCAGGATGACCACGGGAGCATTCGCTCCCTCGCGGATTCCGTCCGACGCCTTGAGGAGGAGCGCGACACCCTCCGCGAGCGCGTGGCCACGCTGGAGAAGGAGGCGCAGGCATCCCGTGAGTCGTACCAGCAACACATCAAAGAGAATGCGAAGTACGTACGGCACCTCCAGGCCCGCGCCGACACTGCCGAGGCGCGCGTGAAGGAGTTGGAGGAACACAGCAGACAGCAGACCCAGCGGTGTGAGGACTTGGCGCGCCAGTGTCGCGCGGCCGAACAGCGCGCGGCGGACCTGACGGAGACGCTGGAGCGCAAGCAGATGGCCATCCACGGATTGATGGAGATGGCAGCGGACGCCTCCCAGCCCCCGCCCGCTCCGGCGAAGGAACGGGTCACGCTCGACGCAGCCGTCGCGGACATGCCCCCGTGTGGTGGCTGCGGCATCGCCATGTGTCCAGGGTGCGCCTCGCTCAACGTCGAGCCCACGCGTCTTCGCGGGGCGCCGCCGGCTCAGGCAGACGGTGGCGTCTGGGAGATTCAGCGGCGGATTCCTTCGAAGCCATTCGATGAGCTCTCTACGACAGAGCAAGATGGTCTGCTCTCTGTCTTCCGGGAGGCGCCGGCGGCCGAACTGGATGCCACGCTCGCGGCGGTCAACGCCTTCAGTTTCCGAGACTGCCCCGCCCACTACCGGGACGGAGCAGAGGACGGTGCCGAATGAACTGGCTCAGGCAGTACGGCTACTCCGTCGCGATGCTCATCGGCTGCGCGACCTCCGTGACGTTCGCGTTTGACGTTCCCTTCTATCGCGGCTGCGCCGCAGGGCTCAGCTTCTTCATCCTCGTGGCGGCCTCAGTGCGGCCGTTCTTCGAACGCCACCAGTCGCCGGCCCGACCTGGAATGTCGAACGACTTCCGCCACTGAGGCCGCCATGACCATCGCCTTCCTCGACTTCGAAACTACGGGGTTGGACCCCCAGCGCAACGATCCGATTGAGGTCGCCTGCGTCGTCACCGATGACAGGTTCCGTGAGTTGGGCGCGTTCGAGTCGCTCATCCGTCTGGACTCTGCTGCGGAGTGGGACGCGCCCGCGCTGGAGATGCACAAAGCGTCGGGCTTGTACGAACTCGCGTGCGAGTCGGAGCACGATCTCGACCTCGTACGGTTTCGGCTGGGCGTGTTCCTCGAGCCGTTCTTCGCTGCCGGTCCCGTCAACCTCGGCGGGAACTCGGTGCACTTCGACCGCTCGTTCCTCCGGTTCTTCTGGCCGCAGCTCGAACTCAAGCTCCACCACCGGCACCTGGACGTCAGCTCCATCCGGATGCTCGCCGAGCGCGTGTGTCCGGGCGCGCCGCAGCTCCCCGGCGAGAAGCCCCACCGGGCGATGGCCGACGTCCGGCGCAGTATCGCCGAGCTCCACCACTGGACCGCTGTACTTCGGGGGCAGCCGTGACTGACTTCGTTCGACTCCGATTCAAGAAAGACTTCCAACGCATCGTTGCGATGCGCGAGCGGGAGCAGGCCGAACAGCTCCGCTCGCGGCGGGGAATCCAGATGATCGGGCGGGAGTGTGCCGGGTGCGGCGGCCCGCTGCTAGGGGCCCGCGGCCATGCCGACAACTTCGACCGCTTGTGTATGCGGTGCCGGCCCACGTCTGCGCAGAACGCAGAACGTGGAGCGGTTCTGCCATGAACCCAGTCCACTTTTCGAGCGCATCCGCGGAGTGGGCGACTCCGCGAGACTTGTTCGCCCGGCTCCACGCTGAGCACGAATTCACGCTCGACGTCTGCGCGACAGAAGAGAACACCGTCCTGCCACGCTTCTACACGCGCAATGACAACGGGCTCGCGCAGGACTGGGCCGGTGAGAGGTGTTGGATGAACCCGCCGTACGGCACCGCGAAGCATGCGTGCAAGCCGGACTGCGCGAAGAAGGCGTGCGAGAAGCGGGGGCAGCACATCCCCGAGTACGTCCCGGGCATCCAAGACTGGGTCGAGAAAGCCGCGACGTGCGGCTCTCTCGTGGTGGCGCTCCTGCCCGCGCGTACAGACACGCGTTGGTGGCACCGCCACATCTGGGACGTGGACCGCGACGCCCCGCGGCCAGGTGTTCGCGTGAAGTTCTTCCGGGGCCGGTTGAAGTTCGGCGGACGCAAGACGGGCGCGCCGTTCCCATCCGCGCTGGTGACGTTCGGAGTGCAGTCATGATGCGCCTCAAGAGGATTGCTGGTTGGGGAGCGGTGGCAGGTGCCTCGCTCGCCGTTGCCGACTGCGTCCCTGGAATCATCGGAGACGTTGCTCCTGTGTTTTTCGTCGCCGCCGTGTTGCTGGCGCTGCGGGAGATTCTGTCGTGAGGTACGGCTCTGTCTGCTCGGGTATCGAAGCGGCGACCGTCGCATGGCACCCGCTCGGCTGGGAGCCCGCTTGGTTCGCGGAGATCGACGCTTTCCCCTCGCGCGTGCTCGCGCACCACTACCCGCAGGTGCCCAATCATGGAGACTTCACCGGAATCGGCGCCGACGCTGGCCCCATTGACCTCCTCGTCGGAGGCACGCCCTGTCAGGCATTCAGCATCGCCGGACTCCGAGAGGGGCTCGACGACGAACGCGGGAACCTCGCGCTTGAGTATTGCCGACTTGCTGCTCGTCTTCGGCCGCGCTGGCTTGTCTGGGAAAATGTCCCCGGTGTCCTTTCCTCATGGTCCGGCGCTCAGCCGCCGAGTGAGTTACAGCCTGGGGAGCGATGGGAAGGTGAAGAAAAAAGTGATTTCGGGTGTTTCGTCAACGCCCTGGTTGAACTCGGGTATGGCATCGCCTACCGAGTGCTGGACGCTCAGTTCTGTGGAGTTCCACAGCGCCGCCGTCGAGTCTTCATTGTCGGATATCTTGGAGACTGGCGACGTGCCGCAGGTGTACTTTTTGAGTCCGAGAGCTTGCGCGGGAATTCTCCGACGCGCCGCGAAGCGGGGGCGGAAGCTCCCCGAGGCGTTGCGGTTAGCGTTGGAGGCCACGTCGCTCACACCCTGAGGGGCGAAGGCTTTGACGCCAGCGAGGATGGCACCGGTCGCGGCAACGATTGGCGTGCCGCGACCGGTTCTCCAATTCCCTTCGACACGACGCAAATCACCAGTAGGACGAACAGGGCCCACCCCAAAGCGGGTGACACGGGTCACCCGCTGGCGGCTCAGGCACATCCACCGGCCATCGTCTTTCACCTCACACAGGACCCCATCAGTAGCAGGCGCGTCGCGCCTGCTATGAGCGCGGGCAACGGGCAGGGGTGCAGCACGTTGGGCGTGGCCTACGGTCGGAACAACACGTCGGGTCCGATTCCGACGGCCGGTGCCCTCACCGCGAAGGGGGGCACCGGCCGTATGGACTTCGAGACTGAGACGTTCATTCTCCAGCACCAGGCCCGCAGGCTCACGCCGCGAGAGTGCGAGCGCCTCCAGGGCTTCCCTGACGATTACACAGCCATTCCCGGCGCTGCGGACGGCCCGCGCTACAAAGCCCTCGGCAACTCCATGGCCGTCCCAGTAATGCGTTGGATTGGCCAACGTATCCAGCGCATCGAGCGAATCGTGTCGGGGGTGAGGTGATGCCTCGCATCCGGAACAGAGCTAGGTCTCGAAACCGTAGGCGGCTCCGCGCCGTGCTGTTCGCGACACTCGGTAGCCGGTGTGGCATCCGCTCCGACGCGTGCGCTGGTGAGCTCACCGCGGACAAGTTCGAGGTGCACCACGAGGACGGCTGCACTTGGGACCAGCGCAGCGTCAACGCGGAGACGCGGCTGTATCGCTACCTGCGCGAGCTGCGCCAGGGCGTTCGTCTCGCGGCGGCGTGCAGGCCGTGCAACGGAGCACTGAATCAGGCCACATACGGAACGAGGGAAGAGAGGGAAGCGGCATGAGCAAGGCACCATGGCGACGCATGCGCTCGTGGAAAGGCGGGTGGGTTGAGGGAGTCGCAACCGAACTCCGGCTGGAGTGTCACGATACTGGGCGCCCGCCCCAGTACGAGGGCGAAATCAACACATGCCGTGCCGGTTGTGTGTGCGATCAAGGCGAACTCCGTACAGACGCCGCGCGGTTGATGAAGCAGTCCGCTCTCGGCATTCGGCTCGCCCGCCGGTCCGACGGGTCATGCACCCCGGTCGGCGAGGTCGCTGTCGGCGGCGAGGATAACCGCGTCCATGTGCCACCGCGCTCTCCGCTACCGCGCATGCCGAAGGCGCTGACGCTCGCGTGGTTTTTGGCCAACGGGTGGGAGGGCTCGACGGTTGAGCGGCGCGGGATCGAAGTGAAGCTGGTTCATCCGTCGGGTGCGCAGATGAGGCTGCGCGCCACCGCGCTGGGGGATGTGACATGACCCTCGAGGAGTCCATCGCGGAGGCGGTGCGCGCCGCCGTTGCTCCGCTCGCCACCGAGGTGAAGCGCCTCGCCGCCGAAGTGGATCGGCTCCGGCGTGCGATGCCCGCACAACTCGTCACCGCACGCCGCGCCGCTGAAGTGCTCGGCGTCAACGAGCGCACCGTTCGGCGTCGCATCCAGGACGGGACCATTCCAGCCAGGCAGGTGGGCAAGCGACTCCTTGTAGACCTGGCCGCCGTCAGCCACGCGCCAACGGAAGACGAAGTCAACCGGTTGGTTGAACAGATCGCAAAGTGCACATAATGTGATCTGATGGGAAAGACCCCGAGGAAGAGGCAGTACGGAAGTGGCAGCATCGTCCCCCCCGTAAGACCCGGTGGAACGTGGGCGATCCGTGTCCGCGTCGGCAAGAAGCGGCACTATCAAGGCGGGATACCAACGCGTGAGCTCGCGACACAGGCGCTCGCGAAGTACCAAGCAGAAGGCGCGGCCGAAGAATTGGGTTTGCCGCGAGCGAAGGCGTCCTCCAGCCCTATCGAAGACTACGCGCCCGCGTTCCTCGCGCGACGTAAACTCACTCACGAGGCATGGAAGCTAGACGCCCAACGATGGAACCGGCATGTGGGCCCGTTCTTCGGACGCTTCGATCCCACCAAGGTCGATGCGGGACTGATTCGTAGATTCATTGAAGAGAAGTTGACGGCGAAACTCTCACCGTCGTCTATCCGAACCTATATTGGGCTCCTCTCGAGCCTGTTTGAGGAACTCGTAGAGGATAAGATTTGTGATAAGAACCCAGCGCGCGGTCTGCCGCAACGAATCACAAGGATGTTGGTGCCCACGTACGACCCGCGGACCACGCCGTTTGTCGAGCGCTTGTCCGACGTCCGGCGCATCTTCGCGCTACTCGAGAAGCCACTCAACATCGCATACGCGATTGGAGCGTTCGGCGGCCTCCGGACGTCGGAAGTCTTCGGTCTGCGGTGGCGAAGCGTTGACCTCGAGGCGCGGCGCATTCACGTCCGTGAGCAGCGCGGCAGGAAGTGGGATGGTTCGCCGAAGCAACTCAAGGACAAAGACAGCAGGGTGGTTCCAATCCTCGACGCGCTCTTGCCAGTCCTGACCCGCTGGAAGCTCGAGACGGGGGGAGCGAGCGACGTCACCGTGATCCCTGCCCTTCGGTCAGACGGTAGTTGGATCGGGACAAACACTCCTGGGCCCAAGCTCCGTGCGGTACTGAAAGAGCTCGGGCTCGCCCGCCCTGGTCTCGGTTGGTATGAGGCCACGCGTCACACCTTCGCGAGCCAGTGGGTCATGAACGGCGGGACTATCGAGAAGCTCAGGGAGATTCTCGGACACTCGACGGTCGCCATCACGGAGCGCTACGCCCATCTCCGGGTTGACCTCTTCAGCCCGGCGGACCTTGAGCGGATCCCGGGCGATCTGGTTGACACCCCTGCTCCGCTCGTGCCGCTGGTCGGCACCAAGGTGGTTCGGTGAGCCATCCGACAGCGTTGGGCCGAGATTGACCAGAGCAACAGGAAAGCGGCGGCTAAATAGTCGAAACTACTGACCGCGTATGGAACAGCGCCAGAACATCTCGATATGCCGCTCTGACATTCTCTTTTCGTCACCCCTCGTGCTCACCCCAATGAGCCACCGCCTCTATATCACGCGGAGGCTGGGTGCGTGAGACGGCGGCCCTCAGGCCAGGCCTTCCCCACGCGGGGACGCCCGCTACGGCTTGGACAGACCCCGGAGGAACGCGATGTCTCCAAAGTCCCACAGCCGGGAGGGATGCGTGTCGACATCCAGCGGCAATCCATTCCAGTTGACGACGGCGGAGCTGGTGGCGCCTCGCAGGTGGGTGAAGACGCTCAGGCCCGCGAGCAGCACGAAGGTCAGCACGAAGCCGCGCCTCCAGACGGGCCTGGGCGACGAGGCCGCCATCCTCAGCCTGTCCACGACGGGGACCAGGAAGTAGCAGAGGTACGGCGTCATGTCCGTCATGTAGCGCGGCCCATACGAGTGCCCCGCCCACCAGTGCGGGAAGCTGGAGACCGTCAGCCAGTGCAGCACGAGGATGAGTCCGAACGCAGCCGCCTCCACCCGGTGGCTCTTGTCACGCAGCTCCAGGAACAATCCGTAGAGCGAGAGCAGGAAGATGGGGGAGTAGATGAACAGGCCGCGGGCGGGGCTCACCAGGTTGCCCGCGAGCGCCTCCGCCATCAGCGCGCCGCTCTGGGGCGCGATGCGTCCCGCCTGGAAGTACGGCGGGAGGATGGCCGAGTAGACGCTCCAGTTGTAGGCGAAGAAGGTGGCCGCGACGAGGAGGCCCATGCCGCAGTAGGCGAGGAAGAAGCGGCGGTAGCGAATCGCCACCAGCAGCGAGAGGACGATCACCGACAAGCTGTTCGTCGGCCGCATCACGTAGGAGAGACCCACGAAGAGCCCGGCCCAGGCCGCGCTGGAGGGGACTCGCCGGGCGCGGACCAGCAGCCACAGCGCGATGGAGAGCATCAGCACGGACGGGCCATGCTGTCCCAGGTCCCGCGTCGCGGTGGACCAGACGGAGCTGCAGAAGGCGAAGACCCCCGTCACCACCAGCGCCCACCGCCAGGGGAGCAGCTCCGACGCCATGAGCTGGATGAACACCGCCGCCAGCCCCATGAACAGCGAGGCGAGCACCATCTCCGTGGTGAAGAAGAACGACGCGTCGATGTTGCCCACGCGCGCGAAGTTCTTCTTCCAATTGGAGACCCCCTTGTTGAGCTTGGGGAAGTGCTCCGCGACGGGCGCGACCAGGTTCACCCCGCCGTTGAAGACCCAGATGGGCCCCAGGGCGAGCAGCGCGGAGCCCACCGGGAAGAAGTTCCGGTACTTCCCGTCGATGACCTCCACCGCGCCGGGGTAGTAGTGGAAGGCGTCCTGGTACTCGTTCAGGTCCGCGTTCCCCTCGCGGATGACGCTGAAGACGGTGGGCAGGCTCCAGAACAGGTCCCCGACACCCTTGATGGGGCAGCACTCGTAGACGACGGTGACGACCACGAAGACCAGCGCGAGACTCCAGCGAGGTCCTCTCGATGATGACTGCTTCAACGCGCGCTCCTGTCTCGGTGCGGGAGGGCGGGTGCCCGGGAGGCTGGCTTCTAGCACGCTCCCGGTGGGCAGGTGGCACGCGAGGTCAGGTGACCATGTTCGTGTTCATGAACTCCTGGAGCAGCAGGATGAAGGCGTCCCAGTTCCCCTTGTTCTGCACCCACTGTTGGAACTTCTGGTAGAGCGCGATGGCCTTGCCGTTCTGTCTTCCCAGCCCTTGGGCCGTCGTGTCGAGGTCCAGGTTCGCCGTGTCCGCGAGGTCCTCCACCAAGTTGATGGCCTCCGGGAGTGACGTCGCGTCCGTGAGCAGCGGCAGGTAGGTCTGGATGATGCTCTTGACCATCTTCCCCACGGCCGCCCCCCACTTGGGCGGGGAGCGGATCTTCTCGAACTCCGCCAGGAGCCCCATCAGGTTCGACCGGGTGGGGGTCACCTTGCCGTACTTCTCGGCCAGGTCCAGGAGGGAATGGGCCAGCGCGCCGATGGCTGAGTTGGGCGTGCCCTCCGCGAGGAAGAGGTTGTTCGGGTTCTCGTTGATTGTGTAGAGGATGGCCGAGGCGAGGAGTTGTTCGTTCTTGAAATCACCGCTCAATCCCAGCATCGCGCCCAGCTTCAGGAGGGCCTTCTTGTCGGGTTTGTTGCGGATGACCGCCTCGTTCCAGGCCTCGCGGAGCAGGTGCTGGGGGATGACATGGCGGCGATGCAGCCAGTTGCCACTGCTGTCCTTGTGGCTGGGCATCCCCTGCTTGAAGGCCTCCCGGAAGTCGATGCGTGACTCCGAGATGAGGTGCTCGTTGACGAGGTACTTCCTCTTCCGGGCCTTGACCGTCAGCAGGATGGACGCGACGATCTGCTGGGCATTGCTCGTCAGGCTGCTCTGCTCCTCGTCATCATCGCTGCCCACCTGGCCGCAGTAGTCATGGGGGCAGAACTTGACCTTCGCGTTCTCGGCGTCGAAGCGGATCAGGCAATTGCAGACCGTGCAGGACTGCTCGGGCAACCCTTTGGTCTTCTGCTTGGACGTCGTTATCTCCAGGAGCTTCCCGCCACAGTACGGACAGCGGCAACTGGGATGCTTGTCATCGGAGGCCCAGTAGAGGCCGCAGGTGAAGACCTTGCATTGATAGGACGTGTAGGTCGTCTGGCGCTCGATGCGCGCTTGCCGGGTGGGCTGAACCTTCTTCGGGCCGCTGATGGAGACGGTGCGGGTCGAGGTGGCGACTCTCGTGGGGGGCCTGAACTTCTTGAAGGAGCGACTGAGGACGGGTGTCGGAATCGTCGTGGTCGTCGTGGTGTCGGAGGTGTCCATGTCCTCCTCCTCCTCCGCGTAGTCCGCTCCACAGACGCTGCAGTAGTCCAGGCTCATTCCGACGATGCACTCGGTCCTGCCCTGGCAGTCCTTGCAGATGTTCCGACTCAGCTCGGGGACGTCGTCTGGCGCCTCGGCGGAGACGAAGGCCCGTTTCTCTCCACAGAAGGGGCACCGCTTGCTGGGCCTGGAGGAGAACCAGCCCTGATTGCAGCTCTGGCAGCAATAGAAATACACGACGAATCCCCCTCGAGGGTCACCCACGGCCGGCGCTCGTGAGGAGGCCGCGCACCACGAATCGCTCGGCCTGGAGCAAGTTGCATGCCTCAGGTGTCATCGCCGGGAATCCGGAGGGATGCCTCGGGTGATGGCGGCGCGGTGCGTCCCGCGGGAATCCGACTGCGTCCTGTTGGAACGCGAAGGGGTTACCGCCGGAAGAACGCTTGCTGTTGGAAGCGCAGGCCGGCGAGCACCTGCTCCACGCGCGTGGCGGACAGCGAGCCGATGCGCTCACCCAGGCGGGACTTCTCGACCGACGAAATCTGCGAGACGACCACCACGCTCTGCTTGGGGAGGTTGCCTTCGCCCACGTCCAGCAGCACGTTCCCGGGCTCGGTGGCACGGTGCGGGTTGGAGGTCAGCGCGCACATCACCACGGTGGTGATGCGCGAGTGGTTGAAGACGTCCTCCTGCACCACGACGTACGGATGCGAGTAGTCCGGGGTGGGCCCGCGGGAGTCATCCGGGGCCACCCAGAACACGTCGCCTCGGTGGATGTCCTCGGACCGTGGGCCTGCTGTGGGGGGCGTCGTCATGTCGCGCCCGCGAGCCTCTCCCGCGAGGTGCTCCGAGGCAAGTCGCCGGAGTCGGCTCCTCGGTGTCGGTTTTCGTCGGAGGGCGGGGGCGCTTGATAGGGGGCTCATGACCCATCGCTTTCGCTTGTCCGCTTTGCAGTGGGTGTCCTCGATGGTGCTCCTGGCGAGCAGTGCGACCGCCATGGCGAAGGGCGTGGAGCGTCCGGAGTCCGTCGAGCTGCGCTGGAAGGTCGCTCGTGCGCCCCAGCGCTACGTGCTGAATGTGCGGCGGCTGCCCGAGAGCACGGGGCTGATTCGCCATGAGCCTTCCGCCGTGAACCTCTGGGGACTGCCGGAGGAGGAGCGGGTGAAGGGGGGCGAGCTGCTCATGCCGAGTGAGCTGGAGATGGCGGCGGAGCTGACGCGCCTGCCCTCGGGAGATGTCTCCGCCCAGGTGAAGATGACGCGGGTCGTGGACGCGTCACCGGAGAAGGACGCTCCGGCGGACGTGCGCAGGCGGCGGATGTTCAAGGACCTGGAGGGCCAGGTCCTGGCCACGTCGTCGCTGATGGATATCGGCGTCATCACGGCGCAGCTGACGCCCGTGCAGCACAACCTGGTGGCGCTCCTGTTCGAGCTGCCGGGGCGCCCCGTCGCCGTGGGCGACACGTGGACGCACAGCGCGGACCTGGTGGGAGCGCGCTCCCTGGCGGAGCTCTTCTGGGAGGAGGAGCGGAGCGTGCGGGTCAACCGTGTCCGGCTCTCGTCGCTCGTGCGCGAGGCCAAGGGGCGGACGGTGGCCGTCATCGACTTCACCCTCATGGCCGAGGACAAGGGCGAGTACGTGAGCTGGGGACCGGGACGCAAGCGCGTCCCGGCCTCCGATGCGGCGTACTACGTGGGGCGGGGGGAGTTCCTGGTGGAGGAGGGCCGGTGGCGGACGCTCTCCGGAGAGCTCTCCCTGCGTGCCTCGGGGGGCGTGCTGGCGATGGACTCGGCGCATCGGTTCACGATGACGCCGGTGGACTCCACGCCAGCGGGTCGCCTCAAGGCTCGTTGAGAATCAGCAGGCCGCGAGCGAGGTCTACGAGATACACGTAGCCGTCCCCGGGGACGCGGATGCCGATGGCACCGTCGAGGAGGTCATCGGTCCGACCGGGGTCCGACTCACGATAGGTGTTGAAGTAGGCCACCTCTCGCGGCTGGGTGGGATTGGAGACATCCAGCACGCGCAAGCCCTCATGGTAGTAGGCGATGTAGAGCAGCGTGTCCTTGAGGATGACGTTGTGGATGGAGGTCTGGGGGCGCAGCTTGTAGCGGCCGATGAGCTGGATGTTCGCCGGGTCCGTCACGTCCAGCACCCGCAGGTGCGTGCCCGAACCCTCACCGCCCTCGAAGGCGATGGTCTTCCCGGCGAAGGTCCCCACGGCGCTCGCGTGACTCAACGGCTCGCGCCCGTCCACGGAGAAGGTGTAGCGGCCGAGCTGTCGCGGGTTCTGCGCGTCCTTCACGTCGAAGACGACGTAGCCCGTGGAGAACTGGTTGACGTAGAGCCGGTCCTGGTAGGCGAAGGAGTCATGGGCGGAGGGCACCCAGGACACCTCATCGGGCGTGACGAGGCGGTTGAGGAGGACCGGCTCCAGCGGCGAGGAGATGTCGAAGATGAGCGTCTCCCCGGTCACCGCCGGAGCCGGTGACACCGCATACAGTCGGTTGCCGTCCACGAAGAGGGTGTGGACGTTGATGGGCGCGCCCGTGGGCAGGCTGCGCACGAAGACGGGGTCGGCGGGGTTGGAGATGTCGAAGACGATGACTCCCGTGGCCTTGCTGGCGATGTAGAGCGCGTCGTCCTTGGCCCAGGCCGCGTTCCAGTAGGAGTCACCGGGGATGGTGATGCTCTTCTTGATGACGGGATGGCTCGGGTCGCTGACGTCGACCACCGAGAGTCCGCCCGGGGCCTTCGTGTCGAAGTCGTCGATGGACACGACATAGGCGTGCTTGCGGTGGACGAAGACGTCCGCCGGGCGCCGGGTCTGGACGTGGGTCTCCGAGACGAGTCGCAGCCCCCCCGACGACTCGGACTCGCCTCGGCCCCACGTCATCCGCGCGGCCTCGAACGTGCCCGAAGCGATGAACTTCCCGTTGTTGCAGTGGGCGAAGCAGCCCGTCACCGTCCCCGGTCCCGAGACGCCGCAGCCCGCCAGGACCATCTGACGGAAACTGGTCCGTCGAGGGACCTTCACCGAGAACTGGAAGCTCCCCTGCAATTGCTGTCGAACGAGCGGATGGCCCACGAAGTACAAGCTGCTCATGGTCCCGGTGCCGCCGTCGGGTGGGACTCGGAGTCCCACGGCGTCGGGTTGGCCGGCGGTGTCTCGCATGTCCACCTGGTAGATGCCGTGCGGGTCCAAGGTGGCAAGCGAGGCCAGGTCACACTTCGAGAGGTCGAAGAGCGTGGGGTCGTCGCAGTCGACGTTGGTCCCGGTGGGGGGTGTGTAGGAGCAGGACGCGAAGGCGCCCCGGTCGACCCAGTCGGAGGGCTCGACCAAGGGCGTGTACGTCCCATCCCAGGGCTCCACGGGAGGGGGCGGGGGCTTGGGTTCGGGCTTGTCGGAACAAGCAAGACCCAGCGAGACGACTCCAATCAGGACTGCACGGAAGGGGAATGCCGCGAATGCCATGTCGTGGGCTCCTGTCGCTGGGCCATGTCCATGCGGACATCGCCACCAGTCAGTGCCCACACCGTAAGTGCGCGACTGAAACAGGATAGGCCCCACTCCCGCCGTCGCCGTGCTGGAGTGCACGCGACAAGGGATATTCGGGCCCGGACGAGGAGTGGTGTTAGCCTGGAGGATGGCTCCGGGCGCGGAGCAGGCGCATCGGTTCACGATGACGCCTCCACGCCCGCGGGTCGCCTCAGAGCTCGTTGAGAATCAGCAGGCCGCGAGCGAGGTCCACGAGATACACGTAGCCGTCCCCGGGGACGCGGATGCCGATGGCACCGTCGAGGATGCTCTCGGACCGGCCGGGGTCCGACTCACGATAGGTGTTGAAGTAGGCCACCTCTCGCGGCTGGGTGGGATTGGAGACATCCAGCACCCGCAAGCCCTCATGGTAGTAGGCGATGTAGAGCAGCGTGTCCTTGAGGATGACGTTGTGGATGGAGGTCTGGGGGCGCAGCTTGTAGCGGCCGATGAGCTGGATGTTCGCCGGGTCTGTCACGTCCAACACCCGCAGGTGCGCACCCGTGCCCTCACCGCCCTCGAAGGCGATGGTCTTCCCGGCGAAGGTCCCCACGGCGCTCGCGTGGCTCATCGGCTCGCGCCCGTCCACGGAGAAGGTGTAGCGGCCCAGCTGCCGCGGGTTCTGCGCGTCCTTCACGTCGAAGACGACATAGCCGGTGGCGTACTGGTTGACGTAGAGGCGGTCCTGGTAGGCGAAGGAGTCGTGGGCGGAGGGGAACCAGGACACCTCATCGGGCGTGACGAGGCGGTTGAGGAGGACCGGCTCCAGCGGTGAGGAGATGTCGAAGATGAGTGTCTCCCCGGTCGCCGCCGGAGCCGGTGACACCGCATACAGCCGGTTGCCGTCCACGAAGAGGGTGTGGACGTTGAGGGGAGCGCCCGTGGGCAGGCTGCGCACGAAGACGGGGTCGGCGGGGTTGGAGATGTCGAAGACGATGACTCCCTTGGCCTTGCTGGCGACGTAGAGCGCATCGTCCTTGGCCCAGGCCGCGTTCCAGTAGGAGTCTCCGGGGATGGTGATCTTCTTCTTGATGACAGGGTGGGTCGGGTCGCTGACGTCGACCACCGAGAGTCCGCCCGGGGTTTTCGTGGCGGAGTCGTCGATGGACATGACATAGGCGTGCTTGCGGTGGACGAAGACGTCCGCCGGGCGGTGGGTCTGGACGTGGGTCTCCGAGACGAGTCGCAGCCCCCCCGACGACTCGGACTCGCCACGGCCCCACGTCATCCGTGAGGCCTCGAACGTGCCCGACGAAAGGAACTTCCTACCGCTGCACTGGGCGAAGCAGCCCGTCACGGTTCCAGGGCCTGAGACGCCGCAGCCCGCGAAGACGGAGTGAAGGAAGCCGGTCGGGAAGGTGAACCGCGCCGAGAGCAGGAAGCTCCCCTTCAACTGCTGGCGGATGAGGGAGGTGGGAAGGGTGTAGCCGACGTTGACGGACCCGGTGCTGCCGTCCACGGGAACTCGGAAGCCCGCGAAGTCAGACACACCGGAGTCGTGGCGCATGTCCACCTGGTAGATGCCGTGCGGATCCAGGGAGTCGAGCGTGGCTGTGTCACACTTCGAGAGGTCGAAGAGCGCGGGGTTGTCGCAGTCGATGGGAGTCCCCACGGGGGGCGTGAAGGAGCAGGGGGCGAAGACACCCCGGTCGACCCAGTCGGAGGGCTCGACCAAGGGTGTGTAGGTCCCATCCCACGGTTCCACGGGAGGGGGCGGGTGGGGTTCGGGCTTGTCTGAACAAGCGAGGCCCAGCGAGACAACTCCAATCAAGACCGCATGGAAGGGGAATGCCGCGAACGTCATGTCCTGGCTCCTGTCGCTGGGCCATGTCCAGGGGGACATCGCCACCGGTCAAGCGCCCGCACCGTAGGTTCTCGAGTGGAACGGAGCGGGCGCTATTCCTGGCATTGTCTGGCCGGAGTGCACACGACAAGGGCTATTCGGGCAGGGTGCAGCGATGTGTTAACCTGTGGGGTTATCCCGGGCCCCCCGTCCCCATGGCTCCATTCCGGAGCAGCAGCGCCGCGCGCTTGATGGCGGCGCGGATGCGGACATAGGTGCCACAACGACAGACGTTGTCGCTCATGGCGGCGTCGATGTCCGCGTCGGAGGGCTGGACGTTCGTGCGCAGCAGGGCGACGGCGGCCATGATCTGCCCCGGCTGACAGAAGCCACACTGGGCCACGTCCTCGGCAATCCAGGCCTCCTGAACAGGATGCAGCCCCGACGCGCCCAGCCCCTCGATGGTCATCACCTCGCGGCCGGTCAGCTCGCCGACGGGGTGGATGCAGGGACGGAAGGCCTCGCCATCCAGGTGGCTGGTGCACGCGCCGCACACACCCACGCCACAGCCATACTTGGGTCCCTTGACGCCCAGGACATCGCGCAGCACCCAGAGCAGCGGCACGTCCGAGGGCAGCTCCACCGACACGCTTTGACCATTGAGGATGAACTGATGGGCCGGCATGGTCAGACTCCCTTGTCGAGGATGGGAAAGCGGGTGGGCATCGTGCCGGTCGCCCGGGCCAGGGCGTTGCTCAGGGCCGCCGCGGCGCTGGGATAGCCCAGCTCCCCCACGCCGCCCACGCGGTCATCCGACCGGACCAGGTGTACCTGGATGTCCGCGGGGACGTGCTTCATGCGCAGCCAGTGGTAGTCCGCGAAGCTGCCTTCACGCACGGCGCCCGAGTCGATGTGGATTCCCGCGCTCAGCGTGGTGGACATCGCGTCCACCGCCGCGCCTTGCAGCTGTGCCTCGATGCCCTTGGGGTTGATGGGAAGCCCCACGTCCGCGGCGATGACGATGCGCAGCACCTTGGGCTCGGGCCCCCTGACGTCCACCTCGACGAGGTGGGCGATGGAGCTGTTCCACTCCTCCAGGACGGCGGCACCCTGGGCGACGCCCGGCGGCAGCGCGCGACCCCACTGTCCCTCCGACACCACCTTGTCCAGCACGGCCTCGAGCCGCGAGGACGTGAGCCGCGAGCGCCGCAGCTCCACCGGGTCCACCTGGAGCTCGCGCGCCACCTGGTCGATGAACACCTCGTTGGCCACGCCCACCTGGCTGGTGAACACCGAGCGGAAGGACGCGGTGGGCACGGGGAGGGGGACCTCGCGCAGCTCCTGCGTCACCAGTCCGAACCGGTAGGGCAGGTGCTGGGTGAGCGTGAAGAACACGGCGCTCGTCACGTCGGGCAAGAGCTCCCCGACGAGCGCGGTGACGGCGTCGCCGAAGCCGTGCGGAAACTCCACCGTGGGAATCGCGGCGCGGTGATTCCAGCCGAGCAGCCCTCCACCCGGGCCCACGTGGGCGAGGATGCGGTGGTGGCTGGCGGGGCGGAAGCGCCCGTGGCGCATGTCGTCGTTGCGGCTCCACATCAGCTTCACGGGCTTGCCGACCGCGCGCGACACGAGCGCCGCCTCCACCGCGGCCTCGTTGAAGAACCTGCGGCCGAAGCCGCCACCGGCCCGGAGGACGTGCACGGAGACCTGGTGCGGCGCGAGCAACCAGCCCAGGGCCTTGGCCACCTCGCGCTGGGCGAACTTGGGGTCCTGGGCGCCCATCCAGATGTCCGCCTGGTTGCCGCGCACGTGCGCCACGCAGCTCTGCGTCTCCATGGGCGCGTGGGCCAGGTAGGGGAAGTCGAAGCGTCCCTCCAAGGTCCGCGCGGTGAAGAGCGGAGGCAGAGGCCTGGGGCCGATGGCGTCGCGCAGCTTCGCCCGGATGTCCCCGTCGGACAGCGCGCTCGCGGGCCCCGGCTTCCAGGTGATGCTCAGCGCGTCCCGCGCCGCGAAGGCCTGCGCGAAGTTCCGCGCCACCACGGCCACGCCCGACTCCAGCCGCACCACGCCCACCACGCCGGGCATCGCCCGCGCGGCGGTGTCGTCGAAGGACTGGAGGGTGCCTCGCAGCGTCGGAGGACGCGCCACGACGGTGGGCAGCGCGTCGGGGAGGTCCAGGTCCAGCGCATACCGGGCCGCGCCCGTGACGATGTCACGCGCGTCGATGCGTCCGGTGGGCTGGCCCACCAGCGTGTACTCGCTGGGGTCCTTGGGCTGCGTGGAGACCAGGGGCAGCAGCACCCGCGCGGCCTCCGCCGCCAGCTCGCCATAGCCCAGCTTCCTGCCGTCGGGCGCGAGCACCTCGCCGCCGACCGTGGTGAGGGGGAAGGCCAGCACCTTCCAGCGCAGGGCCGCGGCGGTGACCAGCCGCGCGCGCGCATCCGCCGCGGCGGCGCGAAGCGGGCCCGCCAGGTAGCGCATCGACGAGGAGAGTCCGGTGAGCTGGATGAGGTAGCGCGGGTCCGCGTCGGCGCTGCGCACCTCGACCCGCTCGAGAGGCAGGTCGAGCTCCTCCGCCACGAGCATGGCCACGGCGGTGGTGATGCCCTGGCCCATCTCCGTGCGCGGCAGCGTGGCGACGACGCGCCCCGTGTCCTGGATGGCAATGGACAGACTGAGGGCCGTCTCGGACGGTGTCTGGGATTCCGACGCCGCCTCGGCGGAAGGAATGTCCAATCCCAACCGCGCGGCGACCATCAACGTGGGCGAGGCGATGACCCAGGTCAGGAATCGACGCCGGTCCAACGTTCCGGGCGCGGCTGTGTCCTGCTCGAGCGTTTCCGACATGGCGCGGAGGAAAGCACAGGATTCCGCGACACCCAAGGAATGGCCAGGTCGGCCGCCGGAAGCCGCACACCGGGCGTTGGAATGTCCAAAAGCAAAACGCCACGAGCCGGGTGGCGGAGCGGACTCCGCCGGCTCGTGGCGCTTTGGGGGGAAGGGCCTGTCAGGTCCCTTGCTGCGTGGCCGGCTCCGCGATGAGCGGGTGGGAGGCCCCCTGCGTCTTCGCGGGAACCTCGCGCGTCTTCGCGATGAGCAGGTAGATGGCCGGCACGAAGTACAGCGTGAAGAACGTACCGACGGCCATGCCCGTCACCAGCACCAGGCCGATGCTGTTGCGCGCCGCCGCGCCAGGGCCTTCCACGAGGACGAGCGGGAAGTGGCCCGCCACCGTGGCCATGCTCGTCATGAGGATGGGACGCAGGCGGCCCGCGGACGCCTCCTTGATGGCCTCCAGCTTCGACTTGCCCTCCTCCTGGAGCCGGTTGGCGAAGTCGACGATGAGGATTCCGTTCTTCGCGATGAGGCCCACCAGCGTCACCAGCCCCACCTGGGAGTAGATGTTCAGCGTCGTGGTGAAGCTGTCGGTGAAGTACGGCATCGTCGGGTTCGGCATCTTCAGGAACGTCGTCAGGAGCGCGCCGAAGAGCGCCAGCGGCACGGAGCCCGCGAGGATGATGAACGGGTCCCTGAAGCTGTTGAACTGGGCCGCGAGCACCAGGAAGATGAGCACCACCGCCAGGCCGAACGCGGGGAGGAACTTGTTGCCCTCCACGCGCAGCTGCCGCGACTCACCCGTGTAGTCCAGCCGGTAGCCCTGGGGCAGGATGCGCGAGGCCTCCGTCTCCAGGTATGTCAGCGCCTCATCCAGCGGCCGGATGGCCACGCCGCTGAGCTTCACGGCGTTGAGCTGCTGGAAGCGGTTGAGCGAGCGGGGCGCCACCGTGTCCTTGAGGGTCGCGATGGACGACAGCGCCACGAGCTGCCCGTCCGGCCCGGTGACGTGGAGGTCCTTGAGCTGGTCGGGGTTGAGCCGCGACACGCGCAGCACCTGGGGGATGACCTTGTAGCTGCGCCCGGAGATGTTGAAGCGGTTGACGAAGTTGCCGCCCACCGCCGCGCTCAGGTCCTGACCCACCGTGCCCAGGTCCAGCCCCAGCTGGGCCACCTTCTCGCGGTCCAGCTCGATGCGGGACTGCGGCTGGTCCAGCTTCACGTCGATGATGGGCGGGAAGGCGAAGATGCCGCTCGCCGCCGCCTTGCCCTGGAGCTGCTCGGCGAAGCCCAGCAGCTCCTCCGTGCCCGCCGTGGAGGCGATGACGAACTCCACCGGGAAGCTGCCGCCACCGGGCAGCGCGGGCGGGATGATGGCGAACGTCTGCACGCCCGGAATCGCGCTCACCCGCATCTGCGTCTCCGCCAGGATTTCTCCGATGGGGCGCGTGCGCTCCTCCCACGGCTTGAGCCCCAGACCCCAGAACCCGCTGCCGGGCATGGTGATCTGGAACGTGTACTCGGACTCCGGCATCTGCATCAGCGACAGGTTCATCTCGCGGACGGCCGGCGTGAGCTGCTCGATGGTGGAGTTGGACGGCGTGTTGACGAAGCCGAAGATGACGCCCTGGTCCTCGTTGGGCGCCAGCTCCTGCGGCGACTGGGTGAACATGAGCAGGGCCAGCGCGCTGAGCACCGCCCACGACATGTAGACCACCCGGCGCGCGCCCATCGCGCTGTCCAGCGAGCGCGAGTAGGCGTTCCGCAGCCGGTCGAACGTGCGGTTGATGAAGCCCGCCAGGCCCTGGTTGTCATGCCCCGCGCGCAGCAGCGAGGCGGACATCATGGGGGAGAGCGTCAGCGCCACGACACCGGAGAGTGTGACGGCGCCCGCCAGCGTGAGCGCGAACTCGCGGAACAGCGAGCCCGTGAGACCTCCCTGGAAGGCGATGGGCGCGTAGACCGCGGCCAGCGTGACGGTCATCGCGATGATGGGACCCACCAGCTCCCGCGCGCTCTTCAGCGCCGCCTCCACGGGGCTCAGGCCCTCGCGCAGGTGGTGCTCCACGTTCTCCACCACGACGATGGCGTCATCCACCACCAGGCCCACCGACAGCACAATGGCGAGCAAGGTGAGCAGGTTCACCGTGAAGCCGAAGACCTGCATCAGGAACACCGTGCCGATCAGCGACACGGGGATGGCCACGATGGGGATGAGAATCGAGCGGACCGAGCCCAGGAACAGGAAGATGATGATGACGACGATGACCAGCGTCTCCACCAGCGTCTTCACCACCTCGTCGATGGCGCTGCTGATGTACGTGGTGCCGTCGAAGGCAATCTTCGCCTCGAGCTGCTTGGGCAGGTCGCGCTGGAGCGACTCCATCTCCCCGCGGACGTCCTTGAGCACGTCCAGCGCGTTGGAGTGGGGGAGCACCCAGATGCCGATGAACACGGCCGTCTGGCCGCCGAAGGCCACGTCGCTGTCGTAGTCCTCCGCGCCGAGCACCACGTCCGCGATGTCCGACAGCCGGACGACCGCGTCACCCTCGCGCCGCACGATGAGCTGCCGGAACTCCTCCACCGAGTGCAGGTCCGTGTCCGTGGTGAGGTTCACCTGGACCAGCGCGCCCTTCGTCTGGCCCACCGCCGCCAGGTGGTTGTTGGCCGCCAGCGCCTGGCGCACCTGCGCCGGGCTGATGTTGAGCGCGGCCATCCGGTCCGGCTTCATCCACACCCGCATGGCGAACGTGCGCGCGCCCAGGATGTCCGCGCGCTGCACGCCCGTCACGGACGACAGCCGGGGCTGCACCACGCGCGTGAGGTAGTCGGTGATCTCGTGCTGCTTGAGGAACTCGGAGGAGAAGCTGAGGTAGGCCACGGCGGCCTGGCTCTCCGCCGACTCGATGTTGAGCACGGGGACCTGCGCCTCGGGAGGCAGGTCTCCGCGCACCTGGTCGACCTTGGCGCTGATTTCGCTCAAGGCCCGGTTGGAGTCGTAGTTGAGCTTGAGCCGGGCCCGGATGATGGATACGCCCTGCGTGCTCTGCGACTCCAGGTAGTCGATGCCGTCCGCGGAGGCGATGGCGCGCTCCAGCGGCGTGGTGATGAAGCCGCGGACCAGGTCCGCGTTGGCGCCGACGTAGACCGTCGTCACGGTGATGTCGGCGTTCTCGCTCTGCGGATACTGCCGCACGTTGAGCGAGCGGATGGCCTGGAGTCCCGCGATGATGAGCAGGAGGTTGACCACCAGCGCCACGACGGGGCGCTTGATGAAGAGGGCGGTGAAGTTCATGCGGTCTCTTCCCGGTCCACTACGGGTTCACCGGCTGCGGAGCGAGCTCCGTCGACGGTGCCAGCGCGTTGTTGACGACGACGGACATGCCGTTGCGCAGCTTGAACACGCCGCTGCTCACCACGGTGTCGCCCGCCTTCAGGCCCGAGACGACCTCCACGAAGTCACCCCGGCGCTCCCCCAGCCGCACGAACTGCTGGTTGGCGACGAGGTTCGCCTTGCCCGCGGCGTCCTTGCCCTCCACGAGCACGTAGACGGAGTCGCCGTACGGCGCGAAGAGCACCGCCGTCGCGGGCACGGCCACCACCTGGCGGCTGGTGTCGGCGACCACGTCGATGTTCGCGAACATGCCGGGCAGCAGGCGCCCGTCCGTGTTGGGAACGGTCGCACGCATGCGCACGTTTCGGGAGGAGCGCTCCACCTCCGGGTTGATGGTCGTGAGGGTGCCCTCCCAGGTGTCCTGGGGGAACACGTCCACGCGCATGCGCACCTTCTGGCCGGACTTCACCTGGGCCAGCAGCTGCTGGGGGACCTGGAACTCCGCCAGGACGGGGTCCACGGTGTGCAGGGTGGCGACGGGGTTGCCCGGGGAGATGACCTGGCCCAGCTCCACCTGCTTGATGCCCACGCGGCCGTCGAACGGGGCGCGGATGGACTTCTTGGCGATGAGGGTGCGCAGGTGGGCGACCTGGGCCTGCGTCTGGGCGGCGCGAGCGGCGGCCGCCTCCAGCTCCTGCGGCGTGTTGGCGCCCTGCTCGCGCAGCGACTTCGCGCGCGCGTGGGTGAGCCGCGCGAGCTCCGCGTCGGCCTCCGCCCCGGTGAGCTGCGCGGCCTCGCTGGAGACGTCGAGCTGGACCAGGACCTGGCCCTTCTTCACGGCCGCGCCGTCCTGGAAGCCGATGTCGCGGACGATGCCGGGCAGCTCGGCGCCCAGCGTGACGCCGCGGAGCGCGACCACGGTGCCGACCGCACGCTGTGTCGCCTGCCAGTCGACGGCGGCGGCGGTGACGGACGTCACCGACTCGGGAGGCTGGGCGTAGGACGCGCCCGCATCAATCATGGCTCCAATCTGGGCGGCCTTGATGCCCGCGAGCACGGCGATGACTCCCAGGAGGAGCAGGATGCCCACGACCCAGCGCTTCACGCTGCTGGGAGGGCGCTTCGAGGGCGAGACGACTTCGTCGGACGGGGACGTGGCGGGTGCACGCATGGAGGACACTCGATGAGACGGAAAGGCGCGACCCTGTATAGGATTCGAAACTTTTGTGCGCTCTTGAAAGTGAAAGAACCTCACGGGGAGGGCATGCGACAACGTGACCCTTGAATTCCCCGAGAGGCTGTGGACAGCCCGGCGCGCGGCTCGAACCGTGAGTGCTGCGAGCCCGCGACTCGGTGTGTCTGATTGAAGGAGGGCGGCGTGTGTTTCAGACGCCCGTCACTTCGCGGATGAAGCTGATCATCCGATCACACGTGGTGCGCAGGTCCATGCGCTCCTCGGCCATGCGGCGGGCCTCCTGGCCCATCGCACGCAGGGCCTCGGGCCTGGCCACCAGCCCGTCCAGCACGCTCGCGAGCGCCGCGTAGTCCCCCACGGGCACGATGCGGCCGTCCACGCCGTCGCGCACCAGCTCGCCCACGCCGCCCATGGGCGTGGTCACCACGGCGACACCGGCGGCCTTGGCCTCGGCGATGGCCCAGGACGACATGTCCGCCATGGTGGGCAGCACGAACAGGTCCGCGGCCTGGGCCAGGCCAATCAGCTCGGGCGAGTTGGGCTTCAGGCCCACGTGGACATGGACGCCCGGCGGCGCCTCGAACGTCTGGGACGTCACCAGGTCCAGCCGCCAGCCGCGCAGGCGTGTCTCGCGGGCCCAGCGCAGGAGCAGCAGTCCGCCCTTGCGGTCCAGGTCTCCGCCCACGAAGAGCAGGCGGACCCGGCCATCGCCCGCCTTTCGTCCCGGATTCGGACGCCACAGCTCAGTGTCCACGCTGGGCCAGGCGACGTGGACGCGCGAGCCGGGGACGCCGTACTCCTCCACGAGCGAGCGCTTGGTGAACTCCGAGAACGACAGCATGCCCTTCGCCACGGCGTAGGTGCGGCGGTGGAGCGCGTTCTTGGCCCGGCCCACCCAGCCCGCGTGCTGCGAGCGCAGCCCGTAGTAGCGCAGGTAGGTCTCCAGTCCGCTGGGGGTGGCGTCGGTGGAGATGACGCTGGGCACGCGGTTCATGAAGTCATGGACCAGGTGCGCCATGCGCTGCGTGTGCACGACGGCGGCTTGAATCACGCCCTGCTCGGCCGCGCGCTGGAGCGCGGTGCGCGCGCGCAGCCCTCCGCGCAGCGACAGGCGCGAGCGCACCAGCGGGAGGTGTTCCCACATGTCGTCCGCGTGCTCGTCGATGGGCAGCCACACCGGCTCGATGTCCGTGCGTTGCGACATCGCGCGCTTGAGGTTCTGGAGGAAGACGGCGTTGCCGAGCGTGGTCTCGATGGCGAACGCGATGCGAGGGGGAGACATCACCATCACTCTTGTGGCCCTCGAGCGCTTGTCGTTCGCGGTGAGATACCGGATGCGGAGATTCTCCTATCCTGTTCCGGAGGACCTTGTTAGCCCCCTGAGGGTGCCGTGTTGGCGTTCTGGCGGAGCACGCGCGGCGATGCCGCATACTGGGTACGGATGGGAGGCGGGAGGTTCACTGGAGGAACCTCCCGCGGTGTTCCATTTCCGCTCAGTTCGCGAAACGTTTCTCAAAAAGAGCGAACTGGCCCTCGAGCTTCCACTGCAAGGCGGCGCGCCTCTGGGTGGTGAGGAAGCCGGCACAGGTGGACGACAGGGAGTCTGCTCCGGGCGTGTCGCTGTCGCATGCCGCCACGCGCTTCGTGAAATCATCGCGCCGGGCCCAGAGGCTGTCTCCCTCCAGGAAGGCGTGTTCCAGGCTGGCGCGAGCCAGTTGCTTGAGCCGCTTGTAGTCGAGCTGCTGGACGGTGGCGGCGGCGATGTATTCCTGGGTGATGTCTCCACGGAGGATTCCGGAGTCATCTGTCGCGAGGGTGACGGGGACGTTCTCCGCCAGGTACGTGGACAGGGGGTGGTCCACTCCCGACACTCCCAGCAGGACCTTGTTTGATGACAGACAGATTTCGACCAGGACGCCGGCCTCGCGCATGTCTTTCAGGAGCGCGACGACTCCCTCTCCGTCTGTTTCATCCAGCACATCCACGCCATGGCCGATCCGCTCCGCGTGCGCCAGCTTCACGGCGTTGCGGATGTGGAAGCGGAGGTGATTCTGGTCCTGGGGCTTGAGCACCCCGGGAATGAGTTCTCCGGCATGGAGGGAGACGTGGATCTTCTTGCGTCCGGGCGTATTGTCATTGAAGTCGTCGAGCGTCCCCAGGGCGAACATCTCGTCGTTGTAGTACGCGAGCGAGTTCTCGTGTTCCTCGGGAGAGACCAGGTTGACGCCGACAATCTCGGGCACCAGCTGGGCCAGCTCATAGGCATACACCCACTGGCCAAAGACGTTGGCTCGCTCCGCCGTGCGGTTGGCTGACACCAGCAGCCGCACCTCCACGTCGCAGCCCGGGTCCGCCTGGGGCGTTCCGCAGCGGAGCAACTGCCGGCTGCCGCGCAGCGTGGCGGCGATGCTGTTCGCCTGGCGGACCAGGGCCACCTGGAAGTCAGGCAGGGCGACGAGCTGGGTGCGCCGGGCGAGCAGCGTCGCCGCATCCCACGGGTCCGTGGGCTGGAACAGGGGAACGGCGAGCCGGCCGCCCGTGGAGGCCCCGAACCCTTGCATCAACTCCACGTAGACCTGGTTGTGCTGGCCGGCCCGGGAGATGATGTCCGCGTAGCTGTCGTCATTGCGTGCATCCGTTTGCACCGCGCCGTACTTGCCGAAGGCATCGAAGAAGTGCTGATGCGCGGCGAGGAGGGGGCCATTGAAGCCTTCCATGGACCAGGCGCCGAGCACCGCGTTGTAGAAGTCGCGGTCCGTCGTCGTGTTGGCCAGGGGGCGGGTCCCGGTCGCGCACGGGTTGCTGGCCACGAAGGTGGTGGGGTGGACACACGCACCATCCTCGGCTCCCCACTGGATGAGCTTCTCCATGGTGATGGCGCCAGAGGTGTGGCTGTGCAGGTCTCCTCCCTTGGGCATCTCGCGAAGGAAGGTGGCGAGCGCGGTGGGGTTGCCCCGGAGCGACTCCATATGCTCCCGCGTGAGGTCTTCGGTGGGTCGTTGGACTGGCGGGTCCTCATCACTTCCATTGCACGCACTCGTCGCGAGCGCCATCGCGACGGCCCATCCCAAGAGTCTGTTCATGTGGGGTCTCCCTGGCGGAATCACCGCTCAAGGCCTTTCTCGACTGGAGTGGCGCGCACTCTAGCCGGGGGGCCTCTGGGAGAGGATGGAATTCCCTGGAATTAATATTTTCCAGGGAGATGAGGTCGTCTGGGCCGCGGGCGCCCGCTTTCAGAGCACGCGCATGAAGGCGACCAGGTCCTTCTTCTCCTGGTCACTGAGGCGGGTCTCCAACACGAGGTTGAAGAACTCGACGGTGTCCTCCAGCGTCAGGAGGCGTCCGTCGTGGAGATACGGCGGGCTCTCCTTGATGCCGCGCAGGGGGAAGGTCTTGATGGGGCCATCCGCGCCCATCATCGCCCCGTTCACCACGCGCGGCTTGTAGAAGCGCTCCGCCTTCAGGTTGTGCATCAGGTTGTCCGTGTAATACGGCGGCGTGTGGCACACGGAGCACTGCGCCTTGCCGAAGAAGAGCGCCTGTCCGCGCGTCTCCGACTCGGTGGCCTTCTTCGGGTCCAGCTTCCCGTCGATGACGCGCAGCTTGGGCGCCGGAGGGAAGTCCAGGAGCGCCTCGAACTCCGCCATGAAGTGCACCTGGCTGCCGCGCTCCAGGATGTTGACGCCCTTCTTCGTGGCGATGACCGGGTCCCCGTCGAAGTAGGCCGCGCGCTGCTCGAACTCGGTGAAGTCCTCCACCGTCTTGAGGGCCCGCTGCGAGCCGAACAGGCGCTGGATGTTCACCCCGCGCAGGGTGGGCGTGTCGATGCGGTGACGGAACTCCTGGGGCCGGATGTCCCCCACCAGGTGGGTGGAGCCATTGGAGTGTCCGTTGACGTGGCAGTCGAAGCACGTCACGCCTCGGCTGGCGAGCTCCGAGCGGCGGTCCGACGTCTGGTTGAACTGCTGCTGCGGGAAGGGCGTGACGAGCAGCCGCAGGCCCTCCAGTTGCTTGGGATTCAGGATGCCGGTGAACAGGTCCTGATGGTTCATGAGGGTGACGACCTTGCCCTGGGACACGTCGCCCAGGTCCGGCCGCGTGGTGAGGAAGATGGGCGGCGGGAACTCCGGCAGGACATGGTCCGGCAGGTCGAAGTCCAGGTCGAAGCGTGTGAGGTCCCGCGCCTCCTGGCGCTTGATTTCATCGATGTGGAACTTGGGGAAGAGCATGCCGCCTTCCGGATGGTTCGGATGGGGCAGCGGCATGAAGCCCGCGGGGAAGAGTCCCTTCTCGCGGATGGCCTCCGGCGTCATGGTGGCCAGGCTCGCCCAGGTGACACCTTGTGGGAGCTTGACGCGCACGCCCTCCTGCACGGCTTTGCCGCGGCTCATGGTGACGCCCTGGGCCGGCCGGTTCGCCAGGTCGTAGCGTTGAGTGAGGAGCTGTTGGTGGCGGGCGGCGACCTTGGGCTTGTCGGCCTTCATCCGGGACATGACCTGGGCGAAGGGCTCCGTCTGGTCCACCGGCATGTAGCTGGTGGCGCCCCGTGCCGGCGGTGCGGGGGGCTCCTGGGCCTGGACGGCGCCTGTGTCCATCAAGAGCAGCCCCATGACAGCGATTGCGATATGCGGACGGTCGAACAGAGACGGCTCCATGTGTGCGCTCCTTCTGTCTGACTTCATGCAGACTGAGGCCCTGTCGTCCGGCCAAGCTATTCGATTCGAATTCGCACCCATCCGCACATCGCCGCGAACCGTTGGCCAGTTCATACGAGGCCCCGGGTGGGCGTCGGAGGCCTCCCCGGGACGTTGACCTGTCCACGAAACGAGCTCGAGCGGGGCGCGCTCACCCTCCGGCGGGGGCCCCCTGGGAGGTGGGCAGGGGCGGCACGTGTGTGGGTTTGCCGTGAGCGTCGAGCGCGACGAGCACGAAGCGCCCCCGCGTCGCGAGCTGCCGGTCTCCGGTGAGGAGGTCCTCCGCGAAGAGGTCCACCTCCACCGTCATGGAGGTGCGCCCCGTGGAGATGATGCGGGTGACGAGCTCCACGAGCTGCCCTTCGCGCACGGGCACATGGAAGTCGACGCGCTCGCTGCTCGCGGTGACCACCGTCCTGCGGGCATAGCGGGACGCCACGATGAAGGCGGCCTTGTCCATGAGGGCCAAGGCCTGGCCACCGAAGAGGGTGCCGTAGTGGTTGGTCTGCTCCGGGAAGACCATCTCGATGAGGCGGGCTTCGGTGATGAGTCCGGGGGCGATTCGCTGGGGAGAGGTCTCGGACTCGGAGGTCATGTGCGGTCTCGTGGGTGGGAGGGATTCAAGGGGAGGCCATCTCTCGAGGCCCGTCCCGCGCGATGAGCTCGAGCAGGTCGGGCCGCACGCCGACGAGCAGGCGCCGCTCGTCCCAGCTCCAGACGCCGTCCGTCGGAGAGGGGGCCGCGCCGCCGAAGGTGGGGAGCTCCGTCCAGGGCAGGTCGGCGAGCAGGGCGCCGTGGCGCTGGAGGACCTCCGCCAGCGCATCGAGCGAGGACAGGGGGCCCGTCTCGGACACACCTTCGGCGCTCGTGACGCGGTAGCTCCACGCGCGAGGCTGGGCCTCCGGGTCGTCCGGGCCCAGGAAGATGTGCAGGGCCTTCGTCATGGGCAGCTCCTTCATGAGTCGCGCTCCACGGTCATCGCGAGCCCCTGGCCCACGCCCACACACAAGGTCGCGAGTCCCCGCCGCGCGCCCTGTCGCTTCAGGGCATGCACCAGCGTGGTGAGGATGCGCGCGCCGCTGGAGCCCAGCGGGTGGCCCAGGGCAATGCCTCCGCCATTCACGTTGACGCGCTCCGGAGGCAGCTCCAGGTCTCGCAGACAGGCCAGCGCCTGTGCGGCGAAGGCCTCGTTGAGCTCCACCAGGTCCACGGAGTCCAGGCTCCAGCCCGCGCGCGCCAGGGCCTTGCGGGTGGCGGGCACGGGACCCACGCCCATGTAGCGCGGGTCCACGCCCACGCTCGCGCTGCTCACGTAGCGGGCCAGGGCTCGGGCTCCCGTGTCGCGCAGCGCCTTCTCGCTCATCAGCAGCACCGCGGAGGCGCCGTCGTTGAGGGTGGAGGAGTTTCCCGCCGTCACGCTCCCGCCGGATTGGAACGCGGGCTTCAGCGCGGACAGCTTCTCCAGGGACGTGTCCGCGCGGGGGCCTTCGTCGACCTCCACGCGCACGAGGGCTCCCTTCGGCGGCGTGACTTCCACCGCGACCAGCTCATCCAGGAAGGCGCCCGTCGCCTGGGCCGCCACCGCCTTGCGATGGGAGGCGAGCGCGAAGCCATCCTGCGCTTCGCGGGGGATGCCCCACTTGCGCGCGACGTTCTCCGCCGTCTCCCCCATCTGCTCCAGCGGGAACAGTTGGGCGAGGCGGGGATTGGGATAGCGCCAGCCCAGCGCCGTGTCCCACGCCTCGCACTTGCCGGAGGGGAAGCCCTCCTCGGGCTTGGGCATGGACCAGGGGGCGCGCGTCATGGACTCGACGCCGCCCGCGAGCACGATGTCCGCGTCGCCCAGCTGAATCATGCGGCAGCCCTGGATGACGGCCTCCAGGCCGCTGGCGCACAGCCGGTTGACGGTGACACCGGGCACGGTGGGGGGAAGTCCCCCGAGCAGCAGCGCCATGCGCGCCACGTTGCGGTTGTCCTCGCCCGCCTGATTGGCGCAGCCGAGGAACACCTCGTCCACGAGGGCGCCCTCCACGTTGTTGCGCTGGAGGACGGCGCGCAGGACCTGCGCGGCCAGGTCATCGGGCCGGACGCTCTTGAGGGCGCCTCGGAACCTGCCGATGGGAGTGCGGACCGCGTCGACGATGAAGGCCTCGGCCATGGAGTCTCCGTGAGTGTGTCGGCTAGAGGTAGAGGCGCTTGGGGTCGAGCTTCTCGCGCAGCAGTCGCAGCACGGAGGCATCGGGCTCGGGGGCGGCGCGCAGCGTCGGGGCGATGCGCAGGGACCAGCCGCAGGCCTGCTGGACCTGCTCGGGCGTGACGCCGGGGTACACCTCCGCGAGCACGGCTTCGCCCGTGGTGTCGAAGTCGAGCACCCCCAGGTCGGTGATGATGCGCGTGGGCCCGCCGCCCGGCATGCCCAGCTCCTGGCGAGACCTGCCGTTCACCCGGTGCCCTGGGCTGGTGACGAAGTCACACGTCTCCACGAAGGTGCGCTTGCTCATGCGCATGACGATGAGCAGCCGCCGCGCGTGGACCGCGATTTCGCACGCGCCGCCGCTGCCCGGCAGGCGAATCCTGGGGTTCGCGTAGTCGCCGATGACGGTGGTGTTGATGTTCCCCCACCGGTCCACCTGGGCGCCGCCCAGGAAGCCCACCTCGATGAGCCCTCGCTGGAGCATGCACTGGAAGATGTCCGCCTGCCCCACCACGGCCAGCGAGTCCGTCACCAGCGACGGGTCGCCGATGGACACGGGCAGCCGCTCCGGGATGGCTCCCACGGCGCCGGACTCGTAGATCATGAACAGGCGCGGTGCGTGCGTTGCTCGCGCCAGGTTGCACGCGAGGTTGGGCAGGCCGATGCCCACGAAGGTGACATCTCCATCCCGCAGCTCCTGCGCGGCGCGGTGGGCCATGCGCTCGGAGGCGGTAGGGCCCGTCAGCGTCTCAGTAGCCATAGTCCACCCCCGCGCAGACGCGCGCCTTCGCGCGGAGCTTGTCGAGCAGCCCGGTCTCCAGCCGCGACAGGTAGCCCTGCCGGTCCTTCACGCCGTAGACGAACTCCTCCAGCCAGGCGCGGTAGGTCTCCGGCTGGCGGGAGATGTCCTCCCACTTCACGTAGAAGTCGTTGTCCCGGTCGTGGAAGCCCTGCACGAAGCTGGGGTGGCAGCCCCAGGGCTCGTGCACCACGTGGCTGACGATGATGCCGGGCACCAGCGTGCGGTTGGGGTCCTCGCGGATGAGCTCGGTCGGGACGATCTCCTCGGCGACGACCACCACCTTGCGCGCGGCGAAGGCCACCTCCTTCTGCGAGCCGAGCAGCCCCCACACCTGCGCGTTGCCTTCGGCGTCCGCGCGCTGGCAGTGGATGATGGCCACGTCCGGATGGAGCGCGGGCACGGTGGCCAGCTCCCGCCCCGTGTACGGACAGCGCACCGTCTTGATGGAGGGATTCACCCGGGCGATGTCTCCGCCCTGGTAGTTGCTCAGCGGCCAGAACGGCAGCCCCGCGCTCGCGGCGAGCAGCCGCGACAGCAGGCCGAAGTGGGAGTACTCCTCCAGCTCCAGCCGCTCGGAGGAGGACGCCTCGCTGCGCCGCCGCAGCGCGTGGAGGCTGCCCACGCCGGGGTTGCCCGCCCAGCTGAAGACGAGCTTGCGCACCGCGCCCGCCTCGATGAGCTGGTCATAGACGAGGTCCGGGGTGAGGCGGATGGCCGTCAGGCCCTTGATGCCCTGGCGGATGATTTCGTGTCCGGCCGCGAAGCAGATGAGGTGGGTGAAGCCATCAATCACGAGCGAGCTGCCGTGCTTCACGCTCGCGGAGATGGCCTCTCGCATCGAACAGAGCTTGTTCATGGGGCGCCTCGTGGGGTGTCAGAGCTTCACGCCGGCGACAGCGGCTTGGGGAGACGCGGTGGACGGGAGCGGGAGCTCTCGCAGGCACTGCTCGAGGATGCCCAGCAGGACGTCCACCTCGTGCCGGCCCACCACCAGCGGGGGCGCGAAGCGGATGGTCGACTTGCCGCACGACAGGAGGAGCAGCCCCTTGCGGAAGGCGAGCTGCTCCAGCGCGGCCACGTAGGCACCCGCGGGCTCGCGCGTCCGGGGGTCCACGAACTCCGCGCCCACCATCAGGCCCACGCCGCGCACGTCGCCGATGACGGGGTAGCGCGACTGCAGCTCCCGCAGGCCGCGCTGGAGCACCTCGCCCGTGGCGAGCACGGAGTCGAGCAGCCCCTCCACCACGTCCAGCGTGGCGAGCGCCGCCGCGCAGCACACGGGGTTGCCGCCATAGGTGCTGCCGTGCGAGCCGCGAGGCCACGTCATCACCGACTCCCGGGCGATGATGGCGCCCAGCGGCATGCCGGAGGCGATGCCCTTGGCGGACAGCAGGATGTCCGGCATCACCTTGAAGTGCTCGGCCGCGAACATGCGCCCGGTGCGCCCGATGCCGGACTGCACCTCGTCGAACACCAGCAGGATGCCGTGCGCGTCGCAGATGCGGCGCAGGTGCTGGAGGAAGCCCGCGGGCGGGACGACGTAGCCGCCCTCGCCCAGGATGGGCTCCACGAAGATGGCCGCCACCTCGCGAGGGTCCACGTGGTTGACGAACCACTCGCGCTCCAGCGCCAGCGCCGGGTTGCACGCGTCGCCGCAGGTGTACGGCTCACACCCGTTGGCGCACCGGTACGGGTTCGCGTAGGGGATGTGGATGACGCCGGGCAGCAGCGGGCCGAAGAAGGCGCGCTGGGCCACCTTGGAGGAGTTGAGCGAGATGGCGCCGATGGTGCGGCCGTGGAAGCCGCCCTTGAAGGCCACCACGTACTGGCGCCGGGTGTGGTGCCGCGCCAGCTTGAGCGCGCCCTCCACCGCCTCCGTGCCGGAGTTGGTGAGGAAGACCCGCTTGGGGCCCATCTCCGGCAGGTAGCTGGCCAGCCGCGCGCACAGCTGGGAGAACGAGTCGTAATAGAAGTCGGTGCCACAGATGTGGAGGAAGCGGTCGGCGGCGTCGTGGATGGCCTTCACCACCGCGGGGTGGGAGTGGCCGGTGGACGCCACGCCGATGCCCGCCATGAAGTCGAGGTAGCGGTTGCCGTCGACGTCGTGCACCCACGCGCCCTCGCCCCGCTCGACGACCAGGGGATACTCCTTGATGTACGAGGGGGAGCTGTGGCGCTGGTCCATCGCGATGATGGCCTGGGCGTTGGGCCCGGGGGGCGCGACCTTCACTTCGGGGTAGAGCTTGTTCATGAGGCCATCCGTGTCTGCGCCTGCTCGCGCATGAATTGGGAGACGTAGTAGGGGCCGCAGCCGCCCTTGCCGGACGCGCCGCTGGACTTCCAACCGCAGAACGACTGCACGCCGGGCCAGGCGCCCGTCGTCGCGCCCGTGCGGCGGTTGGCGTAGAGGACGCCGGCTTCGGCTTCCGCCATGAAGCGCTCCACGTCGGCGGCGCTGCGGCTGAAGATGCCGGCCGTCAGGCCGTAGTCGCAGTCGTTGGCCAGCCGCAGCGCTTCATCCAGCGTGCGGAAGCTCGTCACGCCGACGAAGGGGAGGAACAACTCCTCGCGCATCAGCCGGTGCCCATGCGACAGCGCCACCACGGTGGGCGCGACGAAGTGCCCTCGGGCGAGGGCTCCCTCCAGGAACAGGCGCTCGCCGCCCGCGATGATGGCGCCGTCCTGGCGCACTTCGTCCATCGCGCGCTCGAAGCGCTGGACGGCCGCGGCGTTGATGACCGGGCCGGTGAACACCGACGCGAGCGATGGGTCCCCCACCCGGGCCTCCAGCGCCTTGCGCGCCAGGCCGTCGGTGAAGGCGTTCAGCAGCGACTCGTGGACGTAGATGCGAGACAGCGCGCTGCACTTCTGGCCGGACAGTCCGAAGGCGGAGCGGAAGCAGCCCTCGATGGCGGCGTCCAGGTCCGCGTCGCGGCAGACGATGGCCGGGTTCTTTCCACCCAGCTCGAGGAAGCACGGTCGCACCCGGCCGGTGGACATCGTCCGGTGCAGGGCCATGCCCACCGCCTTGCTGCCGGTGAACGAGACGCCGTCGATGCCCGGGTGGCGCACCAGCGCGGCGCCCAGCGACTCGCCCTCGCCATGCACCACCTGGAAGACGCCGGGAGGCAGGCCCGCATCCGCGAGCGCGTGGTAGAGCCCCTCCGCGCACCACGGTGTCTCCTCGCTGGGCTTGAGGATGACGGCGTTGCCCCCGAGCAGCGCGCCCGCGCTCATCCCCGCGGCGAGCGCCAGCGGGAAGTTGAAGGGCGAGATGACGGCGAACACGCCATAGGGGCGCAGCACGCTGAGCGTGTCCTCGTGCGGAGACAGCCGCGCCATGGGGCGGCGGAAGCCGTCGGCCTCCTCGAGCTGCCGGGCGTAGTAGCGCAGCAGGTCCGCGGACTCCTCCACGTCGCCCAGGGACTCCAGCCGGCTCTTGCCCACCTCCAGCGTCATCCGCGCGGAGAGCTCCAGCCTCCGCTCCGAAATCAGGTCCGCGGCCCTGAGGAGGATGCGCACCCGCTCCGCCCAGGGGGTGGCGCCCCAGGCGCGCTGGGCTTCGCGCGCCACGTGCACCACGCGGTCGAGCTCCGAGACGGGCGTGCGGTGGAAGGACGCGAGCAGCTCGTCGGGGTTGGCCGGGTTGCGGCTCTCCAGCAGGTCTCCGCTGCGGTACGCCGCGCCGGCAATCCATGACGGGAGCTGTGCACCCAGCTGGCCTCGGACGGCGCCGAGCGCCTCGTCGAACCGGGCGTGCAGCTGGGACAGGTCCGCCTCCAACACCGAATAGGTGATGCGAAAGCTCATGACTCCTCCTGGAAGAACTGGCGGATGCCGCGCGAGAGGGTGTCGACCAACTCGTCGACCTCCGCCTCGGTGATGATGAGAGGCGGGCCCAGCATCAGCAGGTCGCCGTGAACGCCATCCGCGTGGCCGGTGTTGGACCAGAGCACCAGGCCGCGCTCGAGCAGCTTCGCCAGCAGGCGCTCCACGACCTTGCGCGCGCGTGGGAAGGGGCGGCGGCTGGGCGTGTCCTCCACGAGCTCCACGCCCGCGAGCAGCCCCACGCCCTGCACCGAGCCCACGAAGGGCAGCGGCGAGAGCACCTCGCGCAGCTTGCGTTGGAAGTGCGCGCCCACGCTCGCGGCGTGGGAGACCAGGTCGTAGCGCTCGAAGTAGTCGAGCACGGCCAGCCCCGCCGCCGTCATCGCGGGGGCCTGGAGATAGGTCTGCGCGTGCATGAAGCCACCGGAGCCCTGGCGCATCTCCTCCACGTGCGCCTGCTTCACGAGCAGCGCGCTCAAGGGCGCGTAGCCTCCGCTGATGCCCTTGCCGAGCACGAGCAGGTCGGGCTGGAAGTCGAACAGCTCGCTGGCGAAGAAGCGCCCGGTGCGTCCGCAGCCGCACATCACCTCGTCGGCGATGGTGAGGATGCCGTACTCCCGGCACAGCGCGCTCACGCGCTCGAAGTAGCCCGGAGGTGGAGGAGAGGCGCCCGCGGACGAGCCGATGACGGGCTCGGCGATGAAGGCGGCGATGGTGTCCGGGCCTTCGCGCCGGAGGGTCTCCTCCAGCAGCCGCGCGTAGTGCTCCGCGCCGTCGCGTGCGTAGTCCTCCAGACCGGAGCGGTACGGGTACGGCGCGGGCGTGGTGATGACCTCCGACAGCAGCGGACCGAAGAACGTCTTGTAGTGAGGCCGCCCGGAGAGGGAGAGCGCGTAGAGCGTGTTGCCGTGGTAGCCGGGCACCCGCGCGATGACCTTGGTGCGCTGGGGCTGTCCTCGCTCCACCCAGAGCTGTCGGGCGAACTTCACCGCGGCTTCGACGGCCTCGGAGCCCGAGCCGAGGAACGCGGCGCGGTCGAGCCCCGGGGGCGCCAGCGCGCACAGGCGCGAGGCGAGTGCCTCCGTCACCTCGGTGGTGAAGTGGGTGCCATTGACGTACGCGACGCGGAGCAGCTGCTCGTGGATGCGGTCCACCACCTCGCGGTTGCCGTGGCCGACGCTGGCCACCAGCGCGCCCGCGGAGGCGTCCAGGTAGCGCTTGCCGCGCGCGTCGAAGAGGTGGATGCCCTGCCCGTGGGTGATGACGGGGAAGTCGCGCGCCAGGTTGCGCAGGAGCACGTTCCCCTGGGGATAGCGAACCGTCTGTCTTCCGTCGTCCCGCATCCGTCTTCCTCCACGCAGCGCGGGCGACCGAGGTCGCCCGACAGGGCTCCCGCGTGGAAGAAGGGCGTCACGATGCGCGCGAAGGCACACCAGGCTCGGGGAGAGCCCACGGACCGACCTTCGCCCCCACGGGCGACTGAAGACGTGCGGGGTGAAGGGTCGGAAAAGTCGAGGCGCGCGAGGACTCGCGATGAAGTCCAGGCCCGCTCGAACCTTCCGGCCGTCCCACGCGGCTCCAGGTCGAAACCGTCCGTGGATTTCTCCCACGGGCGGATGCGGGCAGGTCTTCGGACTCGTGAGCGCTTCGGCTTGACGCCGGCTTCCTACTTCTCGTCGCTTCCCAGTTCCGAGGAACCAGTGCGGATGACGAGGTTCGTTCTCACTTACCGCTGCGGGGCAGTCCCGGAATCAAACCGGGTTCCCTATTAAGCCTGGACGGTGAGGTCCAAGCACCAGCATGGCGCGGTTTGTACAGGCGGCCTCTTCGAGGTGTCAAGTTGGCGGGAGCTGTCGCACCTCGAAGACCTTGGAGATGATTCGCCACTGTCCCTGCTCCTTCACGAGGCTCAGGTAGTCGGTGAAGTGACGTGGGGACAGTGCACACTCCAGCTTCACCAGCGCGGTGTGCGGGCCCGCGAGGTCCACGGAGAGCAGCCTGTCGTAGCGCGGTTGCTGACTCGCCGACGCGGGCACCCGGCCGCGCACCACGTCGAAGTAGGTGGGCATGTCCAGCTCCTTGAGCGAGCCCTCCGCGGTGCTGAAGTAGCGCGCGCGGGGATGGAACACGCGGGCCAGCCGCTCGACGTCGGCGAAGTACAGTCCGTCCAGATAGGTCGCGATGCAGTCGAGCAACGCGGGCAGCTCGCCGGTGGTGTCCGCGAGCACGCTGGGGCCGATGATGGGCGCGGGAGAGGGAGCGGGCGCGGCGGCCTTCTTCCGTCGGAGGTCGGAGACCAGCTCGCCGCCGACGCCCCAGTTGTCGGTGTCGACTTCGTCGATGGTGACGAACGTCAGCGACGGGTCCTTGTTCAGCACCTGTTGAAGGAGCGCTGTCACGCCTTGCACCAGCGCGGCCTTCTGCTCCCGCGTCACTCCGTCCTTCGTCACCTCCACCTTCACGTAAGGCATGGGGTGCTCCCGAACAGAGGGCGCCATGCCCGGGTAGGACTGCATGCGCTGTGATAGATGACCGCCACCCGCGCGGCGGGCTCCTGCGTTGCCATGAAGACCTCCAGTGGCTGCGCCAGGGATATGCAAGGGGGCCCCGCCCCGCGGCAGTCCTCCGTTGGGGAAAGGAACGTGTCCTGTGGGTGAACGACGGCGGCGAGGACAGGACGCTCCTGCTCACGATGTGGAGTCCTTGCGTGTCTTCATGGAGGTGGTCCTCGCGGGCTCCCTCTCCGCCGCTGCGCGGAAGCGCGGGGTGGCGACCTCCGCGGTCAGCAAGCGGCTGGCGCAGCTGGAGAAGAGCCTGGGGGTGCCCTTGCTGGTGCGCAGCTCCCGGAGCATGCGCCTCACGGAGGCGGGACAGGCGCTGGCCGAGCGTGCGCCCTCCGCGCTGCGAGAAGTCGAGGACGCGTTCGCCTCCGCGCGAGAGCTGGGCACCGCCACCCAAGGGGCCGTGCGTGTGTCGGCCCCTGTCACGCTGACGGAGCTGCACCTGGCGCCACTCACCGCGGACTTCCTGCTGGCGGAGCCGTCCATGCGCGTCGAGCTGGTGGTGGATGACCGGTTCGTGGACCCGGTGAAGGATGGCTTCGACCTGGTCATCCGCTCGGGGCCCGCCACCCACGTGAGCCTGGTCGTGAAGAAGCTCGCGAGGGACTCACGGGTGCTGTGCGCCTCGCCGGACTACCTGAAGCGCGCGGGCACGCCCGCGACGCCGGAGGACCTGTCGCGCCACAACTGCATGCGGCACTCGTTCAATGACTCGAGCGGGCGCTGGGCGCTGAACGTGGAGGGGCAGGGGCGCACGGTGCTCGTGCGCGGCAACCTGCGGCTCAACCACGGCGGCGCGCTCAAGGCGGCGGTGCTGCGCGGCCTGGGCATCGGGTACCTGCCCCTCTTCGTCGTGCGGGAGGAGCTGGAGCGAGGGGCGCTCGTGCAGGTCCTCCCCGACGTGGAGGTGGAGGCGCCGCCGTTCCTCATCGCCCTGCACCCGTATGGCCGAAGGCCGCCGCGTCCGGTGCGTGGCTACCTGGAGTACCTGGCGGCGCACCTGCCCCAGCGATTGGGGCAGCCCCCCGCTGCTCGCTGAGCGCGAGACGCCTCAGTAGTTCCAGGCGGTGCAGTCCGTGGTCGTCCGCGTGACGAACTCCGCCAGCGTGCGCAGGTTCCTGACGAACGTGCTCGTGTCGAGATAGTCGCCCGGCGTGGCGCCGCTTCGGGGGCCGGCCGGCGTGTAGGGGGTGAGCCACTTCTCGTTGTTGACCGCGGTGTCGACCGCCTGCGCCGTGTCGGCTCGAAGCTGATGGCACGTGCGCTTCATCGCGGAGGTGTCGCTCGCCAGTCGGGTGTACTCGGCGCGGAGGGCGGCGAGCTGCGAGGGGACCTCCCAGGCGTAGTTCTGGTAGGTGGGCGGCGCGGAGGAGAAGCGGACCGGATAGCCGCCGGGCCTCACCGTGTAGAACCCCACGTTCGAGGGCGCCGTGTCATCGAGCTCGATGTAGCGGTGGAGGAGGGTGTCGTTCGCGAAGTCGACTGTCTCGAGATACGTGAGCGCGGTGCCCACCGCGTCCCGGTTCGCGGGGACACCCGGGTCCAGCTGGTAGAGGCGGAGCAGGGCCCACATGACATCCTGGCTCTCCTGTCCCGCGATGGCGGGAGTCTCCCAGTTGCGTGCCCACCGAGGCTGCATCTGGAGGTCGTACTGCTGCGCCCAGGCGGGCTGGGGCTGAGGCATCTGGGCCCGACGGAGGAAGTCCCCGAACCGGGCGCGCATGGCCTGATACGTCGCCGCTTGCGCGGGGTACACCTCCGCCGCCGAGGTCAGCATCTCCACGAAGGCGGACGCGAGGTTGTCATTCAGGGTGGGGTCGTCCCAGTACTCCACGGTGTAGACGTTCGCGTGACACTGGGCGAGGCCGCAGGTGGTTCCGATGGACGGGGGATAGCTGGCGGACAGCGCGGGCCGCGCGGCCACGGGGCCCGAGAAGACCTGCGGGAAGCCTCCATGGGTGGGGTACTGCGAGGTCTCCATCCGCGCGCGGGCATACGCGGACGCGCTGGAGATGTCGGGATTCGCGAACCCGAGCAGCTGGTCCGCTCGCATCAGCGCGATGAGCGCGTTCTGGGTGACCTGGTCGTCATAGGTCGAGTGCGCGCAGCCACCGCACTGACAGGTCGCCGTGGTGTTCAGGTAGCAAGCCTTCAGCGTCGGCGTGGGCTTGAAGTCGGCGTAGAGGCGCCAGCCACCCGACTGGAGCTGGCCGTGGCGCAGCGCCATCGCGGTGCGTGTCGCGTAGGTCTTGAGGTCAGGGGTCGCCGGGTCCGCGAGGGCCGCCTCGACGAAGGCCCGCAGCACGTCGGGCGTGCCCGGGGACTGAATCATGATCTGGTCCGCGTCGAGCTGGATGTCCCCCCAGCGCTCGTTCAGGTTGCTCGCGTTGTGGTGCCACGCATAGCCGCCGTTTCGCGAGACGAAGTCGTTGAAGTACTTCGCCGCGTTCCTCATCCGCCCGAGCGCTTTCGTGCGAAGCGGTGTCACCGCCGCCTGGGCCTCCGTGTCCAGCGCGACGGGCGCAGGTGCGCCGGCACCCGCTGGCTCCAGCTCGGGTGAAAGGCAGGCGGAGGCAGCGACGGCGGGGAGGAGAATCCAGACAGGTCGAATTTTCATGACTTACTGATTTATCATGTTTCGACCCAGGGGCTCACCGTTGGCAGCGCAAGGCGATGCCGTGAGGATTGTCGAGGTAGTCCTGCCAGAACGCCTGGCCGTACTTGAGGAGTCCCTCGGAGGAGCACTCGGGGCGGGTCCACGTGAGGGAGTGGAAGCCCGCCTCGCGGAGCACCTGCTCGTGGGTGGCCTGGCTCCAGTAGGAGAAGTGGATGGTGAAGGGCGTCTTCGTGTGCAGCTCCGCGGTGATGGCGTGTCCATCCTGGGGCGCCTGGGGGAAGTCCAGCATGCTGATGCCGTAGCGGGTGCTGTTGGGGCCCTTCGCGCTGAACCCGGGGTTGAAGGTGTAGGTGACGAAGCTGCCGCCTGGCTTCAGGTGTGCGTGGATGTTCCGGCACATGCGCAGCATGTGCTCCGGTGAGTGGGCGTAGTGCAATAGATAGACAGCCGTCACCAGGTCGAACTGGCCCAGGTTCGCCATCTCGGCCACGTCCGACACGTGGTACTCGATGCCCGACCGCTGCTCATCCTCGAGCTTGCGACCCACGCGAATCATCTCTTCCGAGACGTCGACGCCCACCGCCCGGCTCGCACCTCGTGCCTTGAATTGCCGTGTGTAGAGCCCATCACCACATGCCACGTCGAGGACGGACTGCCCGGCGATGGGGCCCAGGACCTTGAAGAAGGTGTGTCCCTCGATGTACTCGGAGCGCACCGGCAGCACATCCCAGTCCGCGACCTTCTCGCCGATTGAATCGTATTGCGCCGACATGTCTCACGACCTTTCCCAGGAGGGTGCTGGCGTCGAGGTTCCCTTGCATCCGAGTCGGACCTGGGGTTCCCTGGCCGCACTGTAACGCGAGAGGCGGATTGTCATGTCTGACCCGGATGTCCTCGCCGCCCAGGCCCGTGAGTCCCTGGAGCGGTGGGACCTTGACGCGGCCGCCAAGGCCTTTCGCGAGGCGGTCCCGCTCTATCGCGCGCGCGGAGAGGTCCAGCGGACCTGTGAGTGTCTGGTGGAGTTGGCGGGCATCGGCGCGAGGACCGGGGATGACGAAGGCCGCAGGGTCGCCGTGAGAGATGCCACGGAGGCCGCGGAAGGCTATCGCGCGTTGGGTCTCCGAGGCGCCGAGGGCATCGCGCTCTATTGGGCGGGACAGGCCGCGTATGCCGAATCCGTGGAGGAGGAGGCGGGCTTCTATCAGGCGGCGCTTCCCTTGCTGGAAGGGGCGGGCGGTGAGCCCCATGCGCCCTTTGTCTATGCATGCCACGTCGCGATGGGGCGAATCGCCGCGCAGGACCGCGCGGACCTCGCCGGGGCCGAAGCGCACTACCTGCGGGCCTGGGAGCTCCTCTCGCATGCGCAGTCCCGGCTGGCGCCGGGCTCCCTGGCGCGAAAGCTCGCGGAGGTCGTGCTGAAGAGAGGCCGACCGGAGGAGTCCGTCGCGTGGTTGGAGAAGGCGATGGCCTCCCTGGACGCCGTTTCGCTGGAGGGCGCCCGGAGGGAGGCTGCCTTCGTCCAGAGGTGCCTGGGCGAGGCTCGACAGCGGCAAGGGGACCTCGCGGCGGCTCGGGCCGCCTACACGCGGGCCCTTCGCTCCTTCCAGCACTGGGGGATGGACTTCAAGGCGCGGGAAGTGGACGCACTGCTGCGCGCGCTCGGCGCGGACGACACCTGATTCTCCGCCGAGGCTCGCGACGGCGCGGGCTTGCCGGGTCGTCACTCCGGTTGCTACTGTCATTGAATGTACGGAATGTCGGTGTTCATCGCGGCGACGCCGGAGGAGATGGCGCGAGCGCTTCCTGATTGGACTCCCGAGAAAACCGCGCAGCCCAAGGGCCGGGTGGCCAAGGCCTCGGCGCCGGGTGTCGTGGCGGGGGCCGGTGACTACAAGAAGCACCTGGAGGGACTGCTGCCTCGGGGCTTGAAGTCGATGCCTCATGCGGTGTTGAAGAACGTCGTCTTCCAGCACCTGACGGCGGCGTGCTGGGCGCTTGGCGCGGAGCTGCTCCAGGCGCCCCAGCCGTTCCTGTTCCCTCCGCGCGAGGCCCCGGACGCGTCGCTGCATCCGTTGCCCGCGGAGGCCGTGCGGAAGCTGGCCAAGGCGAGCGACACCCGGCTGGAGTCCGCCGCGAAGAAGCTGGCGCGTGCCTCCGTCTGCCAGGACCTGGGCTGGGACTCACACGACGCACTGGCGTTGCTGAAGCAACTCAAGCCTGTCGCCGAGGCCGCCGTGGCGGAGTCGCGCGAGGCCTTCGTGTTCCAGCTTCCCTGAGGCCGCTCGCCTCAGGCCTTCTTCCCGGCCCACGGGAGCGCGAGCTCCGTGAGCCAGGACTGGCCCTGCTTCGTCTCCACGCGCAGGTACGTCTCGCGCAGGGGCGTCGCGGGAGCGCGCTCCTTCACGTGCAGGTGCGCGAAGAGTCGGGCCCAGGACGGGCCCACGGAATCGGGAGGTCCCGAGTGGACGAGCGTGGCCGCCTGGACCTCGGGGACCTGCTCCACATGGACCCCTTCCGGCGTGGCCCCGGGCGCGAGGGGCACACACCAGGAGATGTCCGCGTCGTCCTCCCGGTACTCCGCTTCGTGCAGGAGGCAGAAGGGCGCACCGGCGATGAAGGGACCACAGGCGGCGAGCAGCCGGGGGAAGACCACCGACGCATCCGAGTAGCGCCCGCGCGCGCGATGCATGGCGACGCGGGCTGTCGGGAGCCCTCGCTCCAGGATGGGCGGAGGCGCGCGCAGATAGGCCTCCGCCTGGGCCTGGTGACGCAGCAAGGTGTCCAGCGCGAGCACGGAGCGTTGCGCGCTCGCGGCCTCCTCGGCGAGCCGCATCCTCACCTGCGCCAATTGCTCCGCGAGCGAGGCGCCCTGGTTCAGCTCCACGAGCACGCCGCGAATCTCCTCGAGGGACAGCCGCAGGTCTCTCAGGGCGCGCAGCGTGTGGGCCACGGTGATGTCGCGCTCGGTGTAGTACCGGTAGCCGGAGGAGGGGTCCACGCACGAGGGCTCGAGCAGTCCCTTCTCCTGATAGAGCCGCAGCGCCTTCACGCTCAGGCCCGTGATGCGCGACGTCTCCCCGATGGCATACAGCAGTCCGCTCACCGCTCGACCTCCGTGAGGAAGGCGCGCACCGTGGCCGCGAAGTCCTCGGGTTGTTCCTCGAAGGGGAAGTGCCCGCTGCCCGCCAGCTCCACCAGTCGCGCGTGGGGCAGGGCTTCTACCACGCGCTGCGTGGCGGAGCGCGGCTGCAGGTCCTTCGCGCCATGGATGACGAGCGTCGGCGCGCGCACCCGGCCCAGCCACTCGCGCCAGTCGTGGGTGCGGCCCAGGCTCAGGTAGAGGCCCAGGGAGAGGAACCCGCCCGCGGCACCGGAGCCCGGCACTCGCGCCTGGCCGTGGTCGCGCTGCATGGCCTGCGCGTACAGCGGACCGAAGCGGGCGAAGTGCTCGGAGAGGCGCGCCTCGTCGTCCTTCAGCCGCGCGGGGAAGTCGAAGGTGCGCTTCATCCACTCCGTCAGCGCCTGCTGGCCGGGCGCATCCAGCCGCGCTCGCACCTGGGTGAACAGGTCGCCGTCGCCCGCGGGCATCGTCACCAGCGGCGCGGGAGCAATCAGCACGAGGGCCTCGACTCGCTCCGGCCACTCCGCGGCGTACAGCGCGGCGACCAGCGCTCCGAAGGAGTGTCCCACCAGCGTCAGGCGCTCCTCTCCGAGCAGCCGCCGGATGCGCTCCAGGTCCGCGACCTGCGCGCCGAGCCCCAGCCGCGCCTCCACGTCCTGCATGGCCTGCCACGTGCCTCCTGTCGGCGCCGAGGTGAAGGGCCGCGAGGACTCGCCACAGCCTCGCTGGTCATAGAAGTGCCAGCGCAGGGTGTCGCTCATGAGGGGCGCCGCGCGCCACGGCTCCACGGGCGGCAGGCCCGGGCCTCCATGGACGACGACGACGTTTCGCCCCTGTCCCACGGCCCTGTGCCGGAGCCGGATGTCGGGCGTCACCTGCCAGAAGGGCGCGTCCGTGGGCTGACCCGCGGGGACCTCCAAGCGCTCTCCGCGCGCGGCGAGGACGGACTCCACGGTGCCGGGCTGGAAGAGGGCTCGCCCCATCCACCACCAGGCGCCGAGCGCCGCGCCGACCAACAGGATGAGTGCCCCGAGTGCGACCGCCATGATGCTCCTCCGCGAGGTGTGTCTGGGTGACATGCGCGGAGGGTGGCGGTCTCCCCTTGGGGGAGAGTCAACGAGGATTGTTGCGCGGAGCATGATACTGACCGTAGGTTCAGTAGATGAGCGAGCTTCGTTCCATCCCTCTTGGAGATGCGTGTGAAGTCGTGGTGGGGCAGCTTCCGCGCGAGCTGGTGCCCGACGCCGAGGGCTTCCAGGCCCTCTGGGAACTCCATCCGAGCGAGTTCCACGAAATCATGATTCATGGCCGGCAGGTCCCCACGCCGCGGTGGCAGCAGGCCTACGGCGCCGACTATCACTACACGGGCCGGGTCAACCGGGCGCTGCCGCTGGTCGCGCCGATGGAGGCGTGGCTCGCGTGGGCGCGTGAGACCTTCGACGTCCGCCTCAACGGGCTCCTCTTGAACTGGTACGACGGCACGGTGGGGCACTACATCGGCAAGCATCGCGACAGCGACGTCCACCGCGTCGAGGGCTCTCCCATCGTCACGCTCTCCTTCGGCGAAGACCGCGCGTTCCGGATGCGGCCATGGCGAGGCGAGGGGTTCACCGACATCCCCGCGGTGAACGGCGGGGTCATCGTGATTTCGTGGACGACGAACCGGGCCTTCACGCACGAGGTGCCGGCGTCCGCGCGTGCACGGGGACGCCGGATTTCGGTGACGCTCCGGGCCTTCGACACCTGAGCCTGTCTCCTCATGGTCCGTGGAGCGCCTGCATCCGCTCGACGGGCGGCGGCGCCGGGAGCGGTGGGTGCGGCGTCCACTCGCGGAGCATCCGCGCGACGAGGGCATCGACCTGGCCCTCCGCGAGGGCGATGGAGCGCTGGAGCCGCTCACCGCCGAACTCGTCGTACTCGATGGCGACGGAGTCCACGTCCGTGATGCCCATGTAGCCGAACGCGGTGCGGATGCTCGGCTCGACGTGGTTCATGGCCTCCAGCCGCTCGCCGCGTCCGTAGCCGAAGTCTCCCCGGGAGCTGAGGATGACGAGCTTCTTGTGGGCCTCGGTCAGCAGGGGCCAGTACGGGTCCCCGGCGCGTGAGCGGTCGAACCCGAAGGTGCGGCCCACGCGGATGATGTTGTCGATGTAGGCCTTGAACTGCGCGGGCACGTTGAAGTTGTACATGGGCACGCCCGCGACGATGAGGTCCGCGCCGAGCAGCTCGTCCACCAGGGCGTCGCTCTCCGCGAGCACGTCCTTCATCCAAGGCTCGCGCTTCTCGGGCGCGGTGAAGGCCGCGTGAATCCAGGGGCCCGTCACGGGAGCAGGAGGGCTCTGCCCGACGTCCCGGTAGACGACGGTGTCGCCCGGACGGCTTGCCTGCCAGCGGGTGACGAAGCGAGAGGACAGCCGACGCGAGTGGGAGCCATGGGGCGTCTGCCCGGAGGCACCTGAGCGGGCGCTCGAGTCGAGATGAAGAATCCTGGCCATGAGAGGTCTCCAGCAGTGAGTCCGGTTGAGGTCCGCTCATCCATGGAGCGGGCAGGGAGTGAAATAGTGGCCGGCCCCATGGCTGACAAACGTGTATTCCTCAGGCGATGGCTGAGCCTGATTCATCTATGATGGTGCCATGAGGGACCTTCCACCGCTGTCGGCGCTCCGGGCCTTCGAAGCCGCCGCGAGACACCTGAGCTTCAAGAAGGCCGCGGACGAGCTCTCGGTGACGCCCACGGCCATCAGCCACCAGGTCCGCCAGTTGGAGGAGTGGCTGGGGCTGCGGCTCTTCGAGCGTCACGTCCGTCGGGTGGTCCTGACGAAGGAGGGGAAGGAGCTCTTCCCGTCGATGCGAGAGGGGTTCGACACCCTGGTGCGTGGAATCGATGCGCTCCGGGCGCCTCCCGCGCAGGAGGTGCTCACGCTCTCGTCGACGGTCGCCTTCACATCGAAGTGGTTGGTGCCGCGCGTGCCGGCGTTCAGGGCGGCGTGTCCGGGGATGGACCTGCGGCTGCATGCCTCGGACGAAGCCGTGGACCTCCGCGCGGGAGGCGTGGACCTGGCCGTCCGCTACGGCCGAGGGGCACACGAGGGCCTGCGCGCGGAGTTGCTGTTCCAAGACCGCTTCGCGCCGGTGTGCAGTCCTCGCCTGGGCGTGGGGGGCGTGGAGGACCTGGGGCGTCATCCGCTCATCCACTTCGAGTGGCGCCGGGTCGACGACGCGACTCCAACGTGGAGCCGATGGTTCGCGAGCGCGGGGCGGCGCTACCGGGCTCCGGGCGGCGAGCTGCGCTTCTCCGATGAGTCACACGCCATCCAGGCGGCCATCGCGGGACAGGGCATCGCGATGGTGAGCCTGGTGCTCGTGGCGGAGGAGCTGGCCAGCGGGGCGCTCGTGCAGCCCTTCGGGCCGGAGCTGGACGGCTTCGCGTATCACCTCGTCCACCTGGAGACGCCACGCCATGCCGAGCGGCTGGCGCCCATCCGTCAGTGGTTGCTCTCCGAAGCGAAGAAGCTCGAGGCGCGAGCTCCGGTGCGCAAGCGGAAGGGGAACGCCCCTCGTCGGCGCTGACGCCGCGTCAGACCTTCCACCGCCACTCGAGCCCGTCCGGCAGTTCATCGGCGGCGAACTCCAGGTGGAGCACGCGTCGGTGGCCGGGCTTCGTCGCGGGCGAGGAGGCGTGAAGCAGCAGGGGATGGAACGCGAGGACATCGCCTCGGCGCGCGAGACACGTCACGGGGGCGATGCGTGCCTTCTTGTCGTTGATGTCCGCTTCGGTGAGCCGTCCCTGGAGGTGGGTTCCGGGGAGGACTCGGACGGGGCCGTTCTCCTCGCCGCAGTCATCGAGGTGGATTCGCAGGGCCAGCATGCGGTTGAGCAGCGAGTCCGGCGCGAGTGTATGTGTGACGCCTTCTTTGTGCGTCCAGGGCCCGAAGCCAGGTGTCTCGCGCTGCTCGCGGACGGCGATGGTGAGGTCCTGATGCCAGCGGACCTTCCAGTTGGCCTCGGCGGTCTTGTCGAACAGCAGGGCCCTGGCCACGAAGCACTCCCGACCAAGCACTGACTGCGCGAGGGCGCGGACACCCAGGCCCTCCGAGGCGGCTGTGACGGCGGCGGGGACATCCAGGACGTTGCGTTGCCCTCCGCGCCTGGGCGCCTCCGACGGCGCGGTGGTCGAGGGCGGAAAGACGCTCTCCAGCAGCGACAGCAGCTCGGGGGACGCGGCCTGGGGGCGCAGCGCGAACCCGTCGCGGCGCAGCTCCTGGATGAAGGTCTCTCGCCAGTCCATGGGTCCAGCCAGCCATACCCAGATGGCTCCGTCCAGGGCGGATGGGCCGACTGAAACCGAAAGTGGAGCAGTGCGTATCGGGTGCGTTGGGTTCCGGGACACAGGGGCAAGTCGCAACCATGGATACGATATCGAGGGTCGTCGTGTGTGCTGTCCTGTTCATGTCCGCGGGGAGCGCACATGCCGACGAAGGTGTGCGGGAGAAGCTCTCCGAGGCCGTGCGCCTCTTCGAGGCCATCGAGTATGAGCAGGCGCTCTCCGTCCTGGACCAGGCTCGGAAGCTGCCGCAGGCACCTCAGGACGCCATCTCGCTCTTCTTGCTCCGGGGAATCATTCGGGCGGAGCTGGGTCAGTGGAAGGACGCTCGTGCCGATTTTCGCGCCGCACTCTGGCGGAGCCTCGAGGCCGAGCTTCCTCTCAAGGTCTCCCCGAAGGTCGTGGGAGTCTTCGAGTTCGAGCGGGAGAAAGCCCTGGCGCGGCAGCGGGCCAAGAAGAAGGGAGTGGCCCCTCCGGACGTTGGCGTGAAGACCGCAGCGAAAACCGTGCTCGCGGAATCTGGCGAGGTCTCGCGGGGCCCGCTGCCTGCCTCGGAGGTGCCTCCGCGTCCGACGCTGATGCCGCCCGAGGCGCCCTTGGCCTCCGCCGAGCCACGAACGCCCCTGCTCCTCCCGCCGAGCGCGCGACCTCTCGACGCGGAACGGAACGAGATGGGCTTTCGGGTGGCGGGCCGCACCGTCCCGCTGGCGAGCCTGGTGCTGATGGGAGCGGGCGTCGCGGCCGGTGGCTCGGGGGTGTTCTTCGGACTGCGCTCCCGATCACAGGTGGATGCCGCACGCAGGTCGATGGCGGAGGCAGAAGTGCGATGGGAACTCCGGCAGGCACAGGGCAGCGCGACGACGGCCAACAGGCTCTGGGGCACCGCGGGGGTCGCGGTCGCGGGTGCACTGACGACGTGGCTGCTTTTCGGCTCGAAAGAAGGGTTCGACACTCGGGAGGGTGCGCGATGAAGCGCCTGGATAGGGGGTTCGTGGCGGCGGTGCTCCTGCTCGCGGGATGCAGTGTCCCTTCTCCAGACTCGGTCATGGATGAACGGCAGCTGTATCTCTTCATTGAGTATCCCGACACCTACAAGGTGGGCTGCATCCAGGTCATGGGGCCGTCGGGACAAGGTACGGCTGTCGTGTTGGAAACCATCTCTGACCTTGAATCCATGACTCCGCCGTTGACGCTCACTCTGATGCGCCGGCCGGACTGGAGGGGGGGCGTCAAGCTGCTCATCACGGCGCATGAGCAGACCTGTGCCGGGAACGTCGTCGCCAAGGGCGAAGCGGAATACCGTGGCGCCAGTAGGTTCCCTGCGCGTGATGTCTCGCTGGCGATTCATGACGCGGACGGCGATGGGTACATGGCTGATTCCCCGGGGCTGGAGTTTCGGGGCACGGACTGTAACGACAACGCGGCCGCGAGGTCTCCCGGTCTGCCGGAGGTCTGCGACAAGCTCGACAACAACTGTAACGGAGTTGTCAATGAAGGCCTCACGACCTTGTATCTCGACCGGGATGGGGACGGAGAGGGGACTCAGCAAGAAGCAGAGGCAGCCGTGGTCTGTGGGCGCGCGGCGTCTCGGCCCGGCTACGTGACGAACAGCCTGGACTGCGAGGACGGCGACCCCACGGTCGGCAATGCAGGAATCGAGATCTGTGACGCCATCGACAACGACTGCGACGGTGCCGTCGACGAAGGACTGTCATGCGGTGGCACGCTGAAGGAGGTCACCGACTACCACCTGAAGAACCCCTCTGGCGGGAGTGTGTGGAGGACGGTGGTGTCAGCACCCAGTGGTTACCCGGTCTGGATTGCGGGGGAGGGGGGCCGGCTGATGGTTCGCAAGGCGCGGGGCATGAAGTTCGAGAACTTCAGCTACGGCGTCGAGGCGGGCACGACCCAGCCGCTGGGCAGGATCCTGCCGGAGGGAAGTCTGCCGGACGGAAGTCCACCAGCCACTGGCAAGTACTGCTCGGATGGCAATGTCGACTGGAACACCGCCTGGGTGGACTCGGAGGGATGGGTGTATCTGGGAGGCTCGAACGGTCAGCTTGCCATCCATGACGGGCAGGAGTGTCGGTATCAGAAGACGATGCCTCAACGGCAGGGTGTGGTGGGGCTGGTGGGCTTCGAAACCGGTCCGACCACGACCTTGAATCTCGTGACGGCGGATGGCGCCTTGTACTACTGGAGGGATTGGGAGTGGACGGCGGGCAAGGATGCCATTCAGTCGACGAATGGCCGCGTCAGCTCCGTGAGCTTCACGGGCCTCATTGCGGCATCGGCGGAAGCGGGGGATCTCCTGATGTCGACGACCCGGCGCGAAGGGGGCGGCCAGACAGGGGTCGTGCGCTACCACAAATTCCAAAGTGTGTGGGTTCAACAGAGCCTGGGGCCAGAAGCGATACAAGGGGCGATGAACGCCGTGGGCGGCTCCTCCGAAGGTCCAGCCTGCGCCGTGGGAGATTCGGGCGGCGTCTGGACCCGGGTATCTGAGGATCTGTGGAGGCGAGTGCCGCCACCTCTCGGCGTGACGGCTGACTTCAGCGGCGTCGTGAAGTCGCCGCGAGACGACTTCTACATCGTCGACAAGAGCCCCGAGGGGCAGCTGCGCCGCCTGACGAAACACAACACCTGGGCAACCCATCCGCGGCTGCCCGAGGCGGCTGCCCCCCTGTACGGCATCTCGATGACCGGCGCGGGGGAGTTCTGGATAGTGGGACGTGGCCGCGTGTTCCACTATCCAGAGCCGTGACACCCTACACGGTGTCCTGGGCCGCGTGAGACGCGCGGCTCAGTACCACTTCAGGTCATACGTGGGCGTCGGGCGCCAGTCGGAGCCCGCGGGGACGTTGCGCGTGTCGACGACCTTCACCGCGTAGACGCCCGGCGCCACGTTGGTGGAGACCTTGAACTTCATGCAGTGCTGCGCGATGTCCGAGCAGACCAGCGAGCTGGTGCTGGCCAGGAGCGTGCCCAGCGTCCGGGTGTCGTAGTTGTACGCATAGAGCTCCACGCGCAGCCCGCCGACGTTGCGCAGGTTGTAGATCTCCACGGTCATCAGCATGTTGATGTTCGTGGCTCCCAGCACCCAGTCCTGGTCCCCAGCGCGGTGGAAGTTGTGGTTGAGCTGCGGCGTGCCCACGTAGGACGTGGCCGACGTGTGGGAGTTGTCGCTCTCATACGAGTCCGCCGGCGCGAGCAGGCAGTTCGCGGGCGGGCTGAACCCGCCGTCGTTGACGCACACGTTGTTGGAGCAGAGGCAGCCGTTCGTGCAGTCCGCCCCCGTGGTGCAGGCGCGCACCGGCGGGACGTCGCAGTAGCCCGCCGGGGGCGGGGGACCGATGGCGGTCGCGCAGACGCCGCTGATGCAGCCACAGCCACTCCTGCAGTCGAGGTACGTGTTGCACGTCCGGAGCTCCGACGTCTGCTCCTCGAGGACCTCCGGCGTGGGGGCCTCCTCCACGCTTCCGCAGGCCATGAGACACAATGAAACGACAGCGACACTGTATCGAACAATGTTCAAGAGGCTCTCCTGGAATGGAACTCCGCGATGGCACGAGGTGCGCCAGGGAGGTGAGTCAGTGATTGGCTCAGGGTGAAGGGTGTCACGTACCAAGGGGCGTGGCAAAGGTTGCTCCCCGTAGTGCAATCATTACGGTGTTTCGAGGAATTCATTGCGCAGATTCCGCCTCGCAGGTGTTGCGTCACTTCAAGTTCTGCGAGGCGGAGAATTTCGACCGCGTGTCACCGGCTGACGGTGAGGTTGTACGTGTAGTCGATGGGGGCTTGGGTGGGAGACACGCCCGTGACGTGGACGACGTGTTCCCCGGGGGGGGAGGGAGAGCATGAGCCACCAGCCATCGCTGACGCCCGGCTGCGAGGTGCCCTGGAGGCAGGGGTCGGGGAGCTTTCCGACCAGGCTGGGGTCCGCGGCGAAGTGGAACATCCGCGTGGTGTGTCGGTGTGCGGCCGGGTCGATGTCCTGTCCGTCCACCGTCACCTTGAGGTCTCGGAACTGGGCGTTGAAGGCGAAGGCGCCCTGGGTGAGGAAGTCCTCCAGCGTCTGTCCTGGCGCGGGCTGGAAGTCGGGGTCGGGGCAGGGGTGGTCGTTGATGATGACCCACAGCGGGACGAGCACGGGCTTCGCGGCGGGGACCCGGCACGTCCTGCGGTACGTCGTGTCCCCGTCGTACACGGGGACGAAGAAGACGGGCGCGTCCTGGCCGACGCCGCAGTCCTCCTCCAGGATGAGTGCGGGGTTCTGGTGGGCGGGCACCTCGAAGTTCCAGCGGAACCAGGCCTCGGTCCAATCGGTGATGCTCCGTCCCTGGACGGTCTCCTGTGGGGCGAAGACCTTGAGCCCGGGCTCCTCCGAGCCACAGCCTCCAAGTCCAGCCAGGGCCGCCGCATAGAGCACTGTCTCGAGAATCCGTTTCATCGTGGGTACCTCCGTGACGAGAGGTGACCAGGATAGGGATTGGCCTCGGGGTGACCATTCCCCTGAACAGGGGATAGAGTCTTGAGGCATGTCCGACTTCGTCACGTGGCGGGACGCTCGCGGTGCCTTCCGGTTGCTCGACGAGCTGAAGCAACTGGGCCATGACACGCTGGCGTGGCGGCGCCACCTGCTCACCGGACTGAGCACGCTCGTGGGGGCGCAGGTGGGGCTCTCGGCGGAGACACCCGAGGGGGGCCTCCTGGCGCCGCCGCGTCACCTGGGCGCTGTCGACCTGGGCTGGGGAACCCACTCCGACCGACGCACCTGGATGCAGGTGTGTGAGCGTCCCGAGGCGGAGCTGGACCCCTCGGATGAGCGAATCTCGGCGCTGGGGGTGCGCTCGTTCACGCTCCACCGGCGGGAGCTCGCGAGCGACCAGCGCTGGTACAAGTCCATCATCTTCAACGAGCACTACCGGCCCGCCCGGCTCAATCACTATCTCCTGTCCGTGCTCCACGTGCCCGAGTACCGCGCGATGCACTTCGTCTTCTTGTTCAGGGCCCACTCGGACCGGCCCTTCGACGAGCGGGAGCGACAGCTCGTCGGGCACCTGCACGGGGAGCTGGGGGTGCTGTGGAAGGAGGCGAGCGAGGTCCAGTTGCCGCGCCGGCTCCAGCAGACGCTGTCCCTGTTCCAGGCGGGCTGTGGTGAGAAGGAGGTGGCGGACCGGCTGGGCCTCAGTCCCAAGACGGTGCACGACTACAGCAAGGCCCTGCACAGGCGCTTGAAGGTGCGCAGCCGCGCGGAGCTGCTCGCGAAGGCCGCGTCCCTGCCTCGCCCACCACGACTGTTGATGCAGGACGAAGACCTGGCGGGCCCGGCCGGAAGGGTCTGAGTCCAGACAGGGGAGAGGCGACCCGGAGGCAGAGCCCTGCTCGGCCCGGTCCCTTCGGCTTGGAAAATGGGCCCGTATCCTTTCGCGGGCCTCGTTCGTCTCCAGGGGATGGACCCGAGAACTCCAGAGCCCTCCCCCCGCCGCTTGTTCGTCTCCCTCATCGTGTCCCTCGATGGCTACATCGAAGGTCCGAACCACGAGCTGGACTGGTTCCTCGATGGAGACCCTCAGTTCGAGCAGTACTGCGACGAGATGCTCGACTCGGTCGGCGTCGCGCTCTACGGGCGGCGCTCGTACGAGCTGATGGTGAGCTACTGGCCCGACGCGGAGAAGAACCCTCGGACGGAGCGCGACCTCGCCTTCGCCCAGAAGATGAACGCGCTGCCCAAGGTCGTCCTCTCGAGGACGCTGGAGCACGCGACCTGGCGCAACACGCGCATCATCAAGGACGACGTCCTGGAGCACCTCACCGCGCTCAAGCGCGAGCCCGGAAAGCCGCTCGTCGCCTGGGCGGGCGCGGGCCTGGTCGGCACGCTGACGCGGCTGGGGCTGGTGGATGAGTACCGGCTCATCGTCCACCCCGTGCTGCTCGGCGGCGGGACACCGTGGTTCCGAGACATTCCCGGGACACACAAGCTGAACCTGGTGCGCACCACGCAGCTCGGAAAGGGCCTCACCGTGCTGTGTTATGAGCCGGTCCGCTCATGAGCACGCCCACGAAGGACCTGTCGAATCTCGGCGATGGCGTGAAGTCGTCGTGGCAGCGGTTCCTGGATGTCTTCGAGCCGATGCGCCCGGAGCTCTACCGCTACTGCCGCTACCTGACGCGCAGCCCCTGGGCCGCGGAGGACCTGGCGCAGGACACCTTGGCGCGCGCGTTCGTGACGTTGGGGACCTTGTTTCACGAAGTCCCCAACCCTCGGGGGTGGCTGTTCCGCATCGCCTCCAACCTCTGGATGGACCGGGCACGGCGCTCCCGCTTCGAGGAAGTCGTGACGCGCGAGCCGCCCGAGGTGTCCTCGGCGCGGGTGGACGCGCGCGAGCCTCGGGAAGCGGCCGGCACCTTGTTCGTCCAGCTGTCCCCGCAGGAGCGCGCGGCGGTGGTGCTCAAGGATGTCTTCGGGCTGTCCCTGGAGGAGATCGCCGACGCGCTCTCCACCACGGTGGGTGGGGTGAAGGCGGCCCTGCATCGCGGTCGCGGGCGGCTGGCGGACCCGGAGTCCTCTTCCGCGCGGACGGTGGCGCCAAGGGTGCTGGATGCCTTCTGCGAGGCGTTCAACGCGCGAGACCTGGGGCGGCTCACCTCGCTGCTGCTCGACAACGCGGTGGTGGAGATTGTCGGAGTCGTCACGGAGTACGGGACGGAGGCTCCCGCGGACCCTCGCACGGGCTCCTTCGCCGGGACGCTCGCGCCGATCACTTTCGACGAGCGCGGCGGGGTTCCTCCCGAGCTGCTGGAGGGCTACCTCGTCACGAGCCCCCGGTGCTCGGTCCAGGCGTACCGCGACACGCACCTGCTCCTGTTCTGGTACGAGCACGTCGACGGGCTCAAGGTCCGCACCGTGATGACCGTGGACGTGGAAGGCGACGCCATCGTCCGCGTCCGCAACTACTTCTTCACGCCCGACGTCATCCGGGAAGTGTGCGAGGAGCTCCAGGTTCCCTACCGGGTCAACGGCTATCGCTATTGGCCGGCCCGGCACTGAGAACGGCTCGGGGGCCGCGCGGCTCGGGGCCTGATTCCAATACAGATTGTGACGGAAGGTCTGCCCGAGTCCCTCGCTGGGACTCAGGGTGGGTCCTGTCTGTCCCGGGGCTTTGTTTGAGGAGAAATGTGATACGAGAAGAAAGTTCCTGAAAACCGGAGGCTTGCCTTGACGTTGTTTCGGATGTGTCTGACTTCGCTGCTGGTCTTGTTGGTCGCATGCGGAGGTTCAGACCCGGCGGAGACGCCCGACGCTGGACAGACTCCGCGGGATGCGGGGAACGAGAGGCCAGACTCGGGCTCCGACAGGCCGGACTCGGGAGGAGAGACCCCGGATTCAGGCGGTGAGGTTCCTGACTCCGGCTCGGAGACGCCGGACTCGGGGGGCGGGGTTCCGGACTCCGGCTCGGAGACGCCGGATTCCGGCTCGGAGACGCCGGACTCGGGTGGCGAGGTTCCGGACTCCGGCTCGGAGACGCCGGACTCGGGTGGCGAGGTTCCGGACGCGGGCTCGGAGACGCCGGACTCGGGTCCTGGGACGCCGGACTCGGGTCCTGGGACGCCGGACTCGGGCTCGGAGACGCCGGATGGCGGCGGGGCGCCGGTGAGCGTCATCGCGAACTGGGGCTTCGAGGAGTGGCCGGGTGCGCTTCCGACGCGGTGGTTCGGGAGCACGTCGAACATCGAGAGGGCGGACGTGCAGAAGGTGACGGCGCAGGCGTTCGAGGGTGTGAACGCGGTCCGGCTGGTCAACCCGTCGGGAACGCACAAGCGCTTCAGCACCGAGGCGATGACGATGCCCTCGGGCCGCTACACCTGCACCTACCAGGCGCGGGGCGAGGGCGAGGTCCGCAACGCGTTCTACGGCACGGACTACTCCTCCTATTCGTCCTACACCACCGTCAACCCCGACGCGTGGAAGGCGGTGACGTACTCGTTCAACGTCGCCAGCGACATCTACGACACGTTCGAGCTCATCTTCAGTGTTCGGAACACCCTGGGTGGGCATGTGGTCATCGACGACGTGCGCTGCACGCGCACTCCCGAGCCGTGTGACCAGGTCAGCTGTGAGTCGTGGGAGCGGTGCGTGAATGCCACCGCGACGTGTGAGCCGCTCTCCGGCCGCTGCAACAGCGCGACGGATTGCAGCGAGTGGCAGGTCTGTGACGCGGAGAACCGGTGCGTGGTCGCCGAGAGCCGCTGCACGCGTCACGCGGACTGCGCGGGGACTCCGCAGACGCCGCTCTGCGACTTCTCCGAGCACCAGTGCATCGAGGGCAACCCGTGCGCGGGTGTCACGTGCAGCAACCCCGCGACGACGTGCAACCCCACCAGCGGCGTGTGTGAGCTGGCTCCGGGGGCGTGCTTCACGACGCTGGACTGCCGTGGCGAACTGCCGGCGTGTGACCCGTCGACCCGTCGCTGTGTCGCCGCCAGCCACGCGTCGAACATCATCCCCAACGGTGGCTTCGAGATCTGGGACACGTTCTCGGTTCCGTACCAGGGGACCCACTACCTGCCGGTCTCCTGGTACGGCATGGACAATGGCATCGCGGACCCCGGGACGGAGATCAAGGCCTCGCGGCTGGTGCCCTACACGAGCGTGGTGCACGGCGGAGCGACGGCGCTCCAGTTCGTGGTGCCCATCCAGGTCGCCGAGCGCTTCTCCTCCGTGAAGTTCAACGTGGAGAGCGGCAACTACTCCTGCTCCTATCGGGTGAGGGGCCACGGCAACATCCGTCACCGCATCTACTCGAGCGCGGGCTGGAGCAAGCAGACGGACATCCTCGTGGTCGACAGCAACGAGTGGCAGCCGGTGTTCTTCCGGTTCACGGGCAACGTGCGCGACTGGCGGCTGTTCTTCTACCCGAGCCGCAGCGTGGCGGACCGCGACCACCTGCAGGTCGACGACGTGGTCTGCACGAAGGACTGAGCCCGCTTCGGAGCGCGCGTCGTGTCAGCAGGAGCGACGCGCGCTCGGGCGGGGCGCCGGGTAGGCGCATGTGTGGTCGGGCTGTCGGGTGGGCGACCGATGATTTTCGAGGTCCTGGGCCGTCAATGAGTGCAAAGGCTCCGATGGACGGGCCAGCACATTGAGCGAAAGAGGACCTGCCATGGCAATCAAGAGCGCGACCCCCTACCTGGTGTTCGGCGGCAAGGCGGAGGAGGCCATTGCCTTCTACAGCGGTGCGCTGGGGGCGAAGGTGCAGACGCTTCAGCGCTTCGGGGACATGCAGCCCGACTGTCCCGCGGCGATCAAGAACTGGGTGGCGCACGCGGTGATTCAGTTCGACAGCGGCGCGACCCTCATGCTGAGCGACGGCTCCCCGGAGGACAAGCCGACGCCAGGCAGCTCCACGCACGTCGCGCTCGACATCGACAGCGCGGCGCAGGGGAAGGCGGCGTTCGACGCGCTCTCGAAGGGTGGAACCGTCAGCCAGCCCCTCATCGAGGCTCCTTGGGGCGCGCAATTCGGTGCGCTCCAGGACCGCTACGGCATCCGCTGGATGTTCAACGTGGCGAAGGGTTAGAGGGCTTCGTTCATGCGGGCGGGGTGCGAAGAATCCCGTTCGCGATGACCTCCTGGGCGTCCTTCGGGAAGCCCAGCAGCAGCTCTCCGCCGCAATCCAAGCGGAGGGCTTCCTGGGCGAGCTGCGTGGTCATGAACAGCTCCTCGATAAGCCGCACCTCCGTGCGAGCCCATCGCCTGCCAGCCGATGCCGTGAGGACGCGCTCCAGGGCGGAGTCGAAGTCCGCCTTGGGCAGCCACCGCAGCAGGTCCACCAGCCGGTCCGCGTCGAACGTAGGGAGAGACGTGCCCCTGCCCGTGATGGCGCGAAGGGCCTGAGGGCCTTGGCCCTTGGGGATGAATGACAACTGCTCGGAGGTCAGGACGCAGTGTCCCTGGGACGCTCCGTGCTTCGCGGAGAAGAGGGCCACGGACTCCAGCCGTGCGCCGGTGCGGAGGGCCTCTCGCAGAGGCGCCCATCTCACCAACTCCACGAGCGCGGACAGGTTCGCTGCGTCTGCCTGGCTTCGGGCGAACACGCCCCAGTCGGGGCTCGCACGAAGCTCGCGTGTGGTGGCGTTGAGTGGGAGTCCTTCGTCGGGCAGGGCCTCCAGTCGCACGCACCGAGGTCCCTTGAGCGCGGAGCGCCAGAGCAATCGCTCACTCGTGAGCCGCACCCTCCCGGCTCCCGGCATCCAGCTTCGCCAACCCGCGCCGGGTCCGAGCAACGATGCGCGGCTCCATCCTGCCTGGGTCTCGAAGATGAGCACCTCGCGCAGGTCCGGCTCCCAGCTCGAGGCCTGTCGCGCCAACGCCTCGAGTCGGGTCAGCGCGGCTTCGAGGGAGGCTTCTCCCGCGAGGACACCCAGGGCCTCCAACCGCTTCTTCACGAGGGTGTGAAGCCGCGCTCGGCCCTCCTCGACCTTCCTCGCGGCTTGGAGCACGGGAGTGTTCGCGGGCCAGCGCTCCACCTCCGCGCGGCGATGGATGCGAGACAGGGCCTCGCGCACGGCCTCCGCGTTGCTCACGAGGCTGGCAATCCGCGTCGGACTTCGCGCCAGCTCGCGCTGCCACCCACGACTCGCGAGCACCTGTTCGAGCTCGGCCTGGGCGTCCCGAGCCGCCACGACGAGGGCGGCACGTCCCTCGAGCTGACGCTCCACATCGGAGGGCTGGGGCTTCTCGGTCATGGAGCGGACGCTCACTCCGCCTGGAACACGATGTGCCCTTGGCGCAAGGTCAGCCGCACCCGCGACAGTGCTTCAATCTCCCGCGTGGGGTCTCCCTGGACGACGACGACATCTCCGTCCAGGCCGGGCGCGAGGCGTCCGAACCGCTCCGCCTGATGGAACTGCGCCGCGGGCTCCGTCGTCAGGCTGGCCAGGATGCGGTGGAAGTCCATCCCCGCCTCCTTCATCAACACATACTCACGAAGGGGACTGACATCGGGCTCGTAGCCCGCATCCGTCCCGAACAGGACGCGTCCGCCCAGCGCCACATGGCGCGCGAGCTGCTTCTGGGAGGCCGCCACCTGGCGCGCGATGACGTCCTCGGGCGCACCCGCGCGCTTGAACTCCGGCTCCCACAGCGACAGCGTGGGAATCAGCGCGACACGCTCCGCGATGATGCGCTGCTGAAGGGCCTCCGGGATTTCTTCGGCCGAGGAGACCGTGTGCGCGAGCACATCCACGCCTCCCTCGACCGCCGCGGTGACTCCCGACACATTGGTGGGATGGGCAAACACGGGCTTGCCCCGAGCATGTGCCTCCTGCGTGGCCACGCGGATGCTGTCGCCCGCCATCACCGGAAAGGGCCGCTGCCGGGTCACCGAGACGGTGAAGAGCTTGATGGCATCCTTCCCCTGCGCGTCCAGCGCCTGCTGGACCACGGCCCGCGTCACCTCGGGAGTGGTGGCCTCTGGCAACGTGCCCGGCGGCAGGTACACCGGAGCGCCATGGAGCGGCACCAGGCCACCCCCCGCGCCGAGGAGCCCGGGGCCTCGCACCTCTCCACTCTGGATGCGCCGCTGGATGGCCTCCAGGACGCCCGGCGCGGAGCCCAGGTCATACGCACGCACAAAGCCATACCGGAGGAGGAAGTCCTGGAGCTGGCGCTCGAGCTGCGCGGCCGGCATCGTCGCGGCTTGTTCCCAGACAGGCGCCGTGAAGTGGACATGGCTGCTCCAGAACCCGGGCAGCACCGTGTGCCCCGTGACATCCACGACCCGGGTCCCCTCCGGAAGGCTCACGCTGTCCCGAGGCCCCACCGCGCTGATCCTGCCGCCCGTGATGAGCACCACGCCATCGGCGATGGACGCGGCGCCAGGGGCGGGATGAATCGTCCCTCCCACGAGCGCAATCGCCGGCTCACCTCGCGCGATGTCTGTCGTTGCCCCAGGAAGCGTCCGGCAGCCCACGCCGCTCGCGAAGAGCGCGGCCCATCCCAGTGCCAGGACACTCCACCCCACGAAGCCACTCCGCCGTGTCGTCATGGCGGCGCTCTTAACATCGGCCTGGGCCGCTGACCAACGGCCCGCCACCCCCTGCGACAATCGGCCCCAGGAGGCATCAAGGCCTCACGCCTGTGTGCGCCACCGCTCGACCATGAGGTCGATGAACCGCCGCACCTTCGCCGGGAGGAAGCGCTTGCTCGGGTAGAGCGCCGAGATGGGCACGGGGTCGGTGGCACACGTCGGCAACAGGGCCTCGAGCCGGCCACGGGCAAGGTCCTCGTCGACCAGGAAGCGCGGGAGATAGGCAATCCCCAGGCCCGCGACCGCGGCATTCCGAATCGCCTCGCCACTGTCGAGGCGGAGCCGGCTCCGTCCCTCCACGCTCACCCACGCACCGCCCTTCTCGCGCAGGCGCCAGCGCTGCCGCTGCGTCCGGCTACAGAAGTGCAAGCAGTCATGCTCCGCGAGCGCCTCCAGCGAGGCGGGTGCTCCATGCGCTCGGAGATACGCGGGCGCGGCGCAGACGACCGCCTCGTCCTGTCCCACGAGCCGTGACACCAGTCGGATGTCGGGGCTGGACACGTTGATGCGCACGGCCAGGTCGTAGCCCTCCTCGATGATGTCCACGACGCGGTCGGTGATGCTCACCTCCACCTGCACCTCGGGCCAGGCCCGCAGGTACTCCTCCAACAAGGGCAGCACCAGCAGTCGCCCGAAGGCATCGGGCACCGTGAGCCGCAAGACGCCCCGAGGTGTCCCCGGACGCTGACCGACGCTCGCCTCCGCGTCATCCAGCGCCGCGCGCACCTGCAGGCAGTGCTCATGGAAGACGCGACCATCATCGGTGAGGCTCACCTGTCGCGTGGTGCGATGGAGCAGGCGCACCCCGAGCCGCGCCTCCAGCCGCGCCAGGGCCTTCCCCGCCGCCGAGCGCGTCAATCCCAGGGCCCGGCCACCGCCCACGAAGCTCCCCGCCTCCACGACGGCCATGAACGCGAGCATCTCATCCCACGGGGCGCGCTTCATGGAGGGCCTTTCATTGTCGCGCCCGCGTCGGCGCAGTGGGGACTCCCGGTCGTCAATGGTCTCGCTATACGAGCCACCCGACACTTTCAACCGGAGCACTCACATGCCTGTCGTCCTGCTCAACCCCGAAGGACTCCCGAAGACCGAGGTCTACCGCCAGGTGGCCATCGCCACCGGCACCCGGCAGGTACACATCGCGGGGCAGGTCTCCTGCGACGCCCAGGGGCAGCTCGTCGCGGAGGGCGACCTGGCCGGACAGGTGGCGCAGGCGTGCCGCAATGTCTCCACCGCCCTGGCCGCCGCGGGGGCCTCGTTCAAGGACGTCGTGCGGCTCACGTTCTACGTCGTCGACTGGAAGCCCGAGCAGATGCCGGACTTCCTCGCGGGCATCGAGCGGGTCTCCCAGGAAGTGCACCGCGCGCCCGCGCCGGCCACGCTCATTGGCGTCTCCACGCTCTTCGCGCCGGGCTACCTCGTGGAGATTGAAGCCACCGCGGTCGTGGACTGAGCCACGTCGCTGGAACCGGTTGCGAAATCGAGCGAGCGGGGATGGGAGCGGCGGAAGCCGACGAGGCAAGACATGCCAGGGCGGACGCCCACCGCTTCGGAGGGGCCGCGGGGGGCTCGGTGTTCCTGACGGGGCGCTTCGTGCCTTGGTATGGGAACAGGTCCTGGGGGGCGACGGGGTGCGCTTCGATGACTCGAGCGCGGTGCGGGAGGCCTGGGACAGGAACCTGGGCCCGCTGTAGACGAGCCCAGGTCTCGAGGTGAGAGGGATTACTTGACGCACACGGCCCGGCCGCGCTTGACGGGAGAGAGGTCCATTTCCCAGGTGCGGGTGCCGGCGTTGTAGCTGACGCTCACGCCGTCGTCATAGCTGTCCTGATTGAAGCGGCCGCCGAACTCGGTGAGGAAGCAGGCGACGCCACCCGGGTTGTAGGCGAGGTCGTGGTGGATGGCGTCAGCGCCGGAGATCAACAGCCAATTGCCGTGGACTTCAGGGAAGTCGACGCACAGGGCGCGGGCGCCGCCGTCATCGGCGAGGTCACCGCCGAGGTACCAGTTGATGTTGTCATTCCAGACGCGGACGGAGTCGGCGGTGGAGTCGAAGGCGCCGGAGGCTTCAATCCGGGTGAGGAAGCAGCGGCGGTTGGGCGTCACGGCGCCGAGGAGCTTGGCGGCCTCGCCCTTGGACCACACGACCTCGGGGGTGCGGTTGGCGGCGGTGTTGACGCACTGGACGTTCGTGGAGAGGGCTCTGTCCACGTATTGGTTGATGGAGACGACCCACTGGTCCCCGAGGAGGTGGGCGCCGGCGAAGGCCCGACTGATGTCGTCAGGGGTGGCCGGCTGGAGGCTGCCGCCGAGGCCTGTGAGGAAGCAGGTGCGGTTGGTGGAGGTGCCGATGGACGTGTAGGTGAATTCGGCCTGGTTTGTTCGCCACGTATAGGTGCCGGAGAGGCTGACCTGTTGCTCGGCCTGGCCGATGGCCTCATCGGCGACGGCGGGAACGTCGGCGGCGAGGGGCTCGCCGCCGCAAGCGGCGGTGAAGGTGACGAGAGGGAGGGCGAGGAGGAGGTTGCGCACGGAGAGACCCGTTCCATTCAATGACAGCCACGCGCGAGCGGAAGGCCGCACCCCGAGCGTGGCCGAGGGGGCTCCGGACCGGAACACCGCGTCATGCGGGTCCGAATCACGGAGTGAGCCCGGGGAGAGCAACCCGAGTGCCAGGGCATGCTCCGGGACGGGACGCGTGAGGAATGGCACTGCTTGCCGCGAGGACGGGGCAAACATTGCCAGTCGCGGCAGTGATTGCACGGAGGACCTCCGTGGTTCGAGGGAGGACCTCGAGGACCCGGCAGCGTGGTGCTCGACGCCTGTGGGCGTCACTGTGCGCGGGTGTTCGAAGGGACCGCCCGATGGATTCTCAGTTGACGTCCTCGCGCGCGAGGAGCTGGATTCCTCCGCACAGCGGGCAGAACGCGCTGAAGGTCTTCACGTCCGAGTCCGGGGGCATCTCGGGGAAGCGCAGCCGCGCCATGGTGCTGGGCGCATCGAAGGCCTCGCTCCAGCCGCACTTGTCGCACGGCGCGATGAGCCAGTTCGCCCGCTCCTGGAGATACTTCTCCGTCACCTGGAGCGGGTGGGCCAGGCCCGTCCCCGTGATGAAGCGGAGCTCATCATCCTGGCGGATGCCTCGGAGCTGGTGAGGCGCGTTGAGCAGCCGGGCGACGTAGACCCAGGTGTCGCCGAGCGAGTCCACCTGCGACGGCGTCGCCTGTTCGAGATTCAGGAGCGCCCGCCGCGCCGGGCCCTGCTCCGCGCGCAGGACGCGAACCCAACACATCTCGGGCGCGCGCTGCGTCCGCCGAGGCTCACCGTCATGCACCATCACCTGCAAGTCGTTCGGGTGCCGCTCATGAAAGAGCCCCTGGAGAGACGGGTCCTTGCGCCAAGGAGACTCCGGGTCCGGCTGGGGCCCGTAGTGCACCAACCATGACGGCGTGGCGGGCAGGCCCCGCGCGGAGACCTCCTCGGACGTGAGGACCTGAAAGGGAAAGCCTCCGGGGAGCCGCACGGTGAATGAGGGCTGCTCGATGAGCTCCTCCGAGCTCTCGGGGCCTCCCTTGGCGGACAGCCCCGCGTCCGGGTCGACGTACGTGAAGCCGAGAAACCGCTCCTGGAATTGCCATGGCAAATCCATCCACACCCAGCATCCCCAGGGGATGGCGCCCGGTGCCTTGTCTGGTGGAGAAGCGGCCTTCATCCGCACGGCGTTCGAGAGCTCCGACGGGCGCGGCATGGTCGAGGTGCCACGGAATCTCCTTCGGAACCAGTCGAACATCCTCTCAGTCTGCCATGGATTCCGCGAAACTCCTCTCAAGGCATGCGCTCGCCCCGTGGCCCTGGCTCCACGGGAGGGGGCGGCCCACCCGCCGAGACCTGGGTGAACGGAATCTTTTGCGTCACATTTCGTTCAGTTGCGCGATGAGTCTGTCCTTGCTGCTCGCCCAGGCCTCGCCCGGTGCTCGCCCGCTTGTCTATCTTCGACGCCTGCGGGGCCTTTCACCGTGGATGCTCCTCGCGCTGGTCTTCCTGACGGGGTGTCCGCTCGCGGAGAACTACACGGACGAGGAGGGGCCTCGGTATGGCGGAGACCATCGGGTCCCCGCCTCCGGCCCGGAGGAGGCGCCGTCCTCGCTGACCGTCGTCACCTTCAACCTCTCCTTCGCCGAGCACGTGACGGAGGCCATCACGGCCTTCCATCGCTCCCCGCTCGCGGGCGCGGACATCATCGCGATGCAGGAGATGGATGCTCCCGCCGTGGACCGCATCGCGAGGGAGCTCGGGATGACCTATGTCTACTACCCGGCCTCCGTGCAGGTGGATGGAGGGGACTTCGGCAACGCGCTGCTGAGTCGCTGGCCCATCATCGCGGACAGGAAGCTCCACCTTCCGCACGACGACCCGTATCACCAGCGCCGGCGCATCGCCGTCATCGCGACGGTGGATGTCCATGGCACCCCCGTGGAGTTGGTCTCCGTGCACAACTCCACGCCCATCGTCGGGCTGGGCGGACGGCTGGACCAGGCGGAGGCCATCATCGATGCCATCGACGGCAGCGGACCCTTGCGAGTGATTGCCGGCGACTTCAACACCTCCGACCCGGGGAGCCAGGGGCAGACGGTGAAGCTGTTCTCGAAGCGGAACTTCCAATGGGCCTCGGAGGGCGTGGGGGACACCGTGGAGTCGGTGATTGGCGGCTTGCCGCTCGACTATGTCTTCGCCCAGGGGCTGCCGGTGCTGGAGCGCGGCGTGGACAGGCGCCCCGCGGGCAGTGACCACCATCCGGTCTGGGTGCGCTTCGCATGGCCCCAGTGATGTCTCGGCTCACCCTTCGCGCCCTGGGCGTAGGGGGCGTCCTCCTGATGGCTCCGGGGTGCTTGAGCGGAGCGCGGAACCTGGGCGCGGCGACGACGCCCGTAGGGACGACCGAAGTCGGCGTGTCGATGAACGCGATCGCCTTCGAGCACGGCCGGGAGAAAGCCTATCTCCCCATCCCCGAGCTCCATTTCCGCAAGGGCGCGGGGGAGGGCTGGGATTGGGGCGGACGTCTCACACTGCTGGGCCTGGAGCTGGGAACGCGGCACCGCGTCCTCGAGAGCCCTTCGTGGACCCTGTCGCTCGCCCCGAGCGCGGGCCTCTGGTACGTGCCCGTCACCAACAACTACTCGGAGCCCATCAACCTGCGCCTCGGCGCGCAGGCGCTGCTGGACTGGCGGGTCAGCCGGCGGTGGACACTCACCGGAGGCGCGTCGCTGACGGGGGCCTTCGCGGGGCCGCTCACGGCGGTGCAAGGCCGGTTCAATGGCTCACACCTGCTGGCGGCTCCCGGCGGCTCGCTGGGCATCGCGTATCGCCTGAAGCCCAACCTCGAGGTGCGCGCCGAGGGGGGCTTCGAGCTGCCCATGGAGCTGAGCGGAGGCCGGCGTCCGATGACCGGCCATGCCGGGCTGACGCTGCGCTGGTGGCGCGACGACGCCCGGCGACGGTGAGGGCTACGGCTTCACGTCCTTCGGCCGAGGGAACAGCGGCGGGTTGAGCCGCGTGAAGCCGTCGAGGTTGTAGTAGGGCGTGTAGGGGTAGGGCGGCGTCTGGAAGCTCACGGCCTCCAGCTTCGCCAGGTGCTCCTTCGAGAGCGACCACCCCACGGCGCCGAGGTTGTCGCGCAGCTGCGCCTCGTTGCGCGCGCCAATGATGACGCTGCCGACCGTCGGCCGGGTCGTCAGCCAGTTCAGCGCGATTTGAGGCACGCTCTTCCCCGTCTCCTTCGAGATGTCGTCGAGCACGTCGATGACGCGGTAGAGGTGCTCGTCGTCGACGACGGGGCTCATGGTGGCGGTCTGGTGGAGGCGGCTCTCCTTCGGCAGGGGTTGCCCGCGCCGCACCTTGCCGGTGAGGCGGCCCCAGCCGAGCGGGCTCCACACCATCGTGCTGACGTTCTGGTCGACGGCGAGGGGCATGAGCTCCCACTCGTAGTCGCGCCCGACGAGCGAGTAGTAGGCCTGGTGGACGACGTGCCGCGGGTAGCCGTGGCGGTCGGCGATGGCCAGTGACTTCATGAGCTGCCAGCCCGCGAAGTTCGAGGCGCCGACGTAGCGGATCTTCCCCTGCCGCACGAGCTGGTCCAGCGTCGAGAGCACCTCCTCGATGGGCGTGCCCGCGTCGAAGGCGTGCAGTTGGAAGAGGTCGATGTAGTCCGTTCCCAGCCGCCGCAGCGCGCTCTCCGTCGCGCGGATGAGCCGGGCCCGCGAGGAGCCCGCGTCCTGGGGCCCGTCGCCCGTCGGGAGCGAGGCCTTCGTCGAGATGAGGACCTGGTCGCGCCGTCCCTTGATGGCCGCGCCGAGCACCTCCTCCGACGCGCCGTTCGAGTACACGTCGGCGGTGTCGAACAGCGTCACGCCCGCCTCCAGGCAGAGGTCGACGAGCCGCCGCGCCTCGCTGATGCCCGTGTCGCCCCACGCGCTGAACAGCGGCCCCTGCCCACCGAACGTGCCCGCGCCGAAGCTGAGGACAGGCACCTGAAGCCCGGAGGCCCCTAGACGTCGATACTCCATGACTTGCTCCATTTCCGGCCCTTGGGACTGCTCCGGCCGACGGTGCGTCATGTAGCGACCACGCCCCCTGGGATGAAACAGGTCGCGAGGCACAGCGCCTGGGCGCTGAATTCACAGGTGCCGCGGGCCCGGAGCATGGAGGCTGGGGGCGCGCAAGTGGCTGGAAATCCAAGGGAGTCTCGGGGCACTTCCTCCGGAGTCCGGAGGAATCGAGGGCCGTGTCGATTCGCTTCCAGTGGGTTCGTCGCCGTGGCAGAGGCAAGGCATTCGGCCCGGCTCGACCCAGGAGACTCACACGATGAAGTTCATGGTCATGCACAAGGTGACGGAGGAGATGGAGAAGGGGACCCCGCCGACGCCCGAGGAGATGGAGGGGGTGGGGCAGCTCATCGGGGAGGCGCTGCAGAAGGGAATCTTCGTCTCGGGCGAAGGGCTCCAGCCGACATCGCAGCGGATGCACCTGGCCTACAGGAAGGGCCTGAGGACCCTCACCAAGGGGCCGTTCTCGGACCTGAAGGAGCGCGTGGCCGGCTTCACGCTCATGTGCGTGCGGTCGAAGGAGGAGGCCCTCGCCTGGTGCGACAAGTTCGCGGCCGCGGTGGGTGATGTCGAGCTGGTCCTGGGGGCTGTCAACGAGCCGTGGGACGTGGGCATGGGGCCGAAGCCGGAGAACGCGCCGCTGCGCTTCTTGTCGCTGCACATGGCGGATGAGCGCTCGGAGAAGGACCTGCCGCGAGAGCCGTGGCACGCGGAGCGGTTGAAGGTGCTCTTCGAGGAGATGACGCGGGTGGGGGTGCTCCAGGTCTCCGCGGAGCTGGCGAGCACGCGGCGGGGTTCGCGCGTCCACTTCGAGGGTGGGCGGCACACGGTCATGGACGGACCGTTCGCGGAGTCGAAGGAGCTGGTCGCGGGCTACGCGGTGCTCGAGCTGCCGTCGAAGGAGGAGGCCGTCGAGTGGTCGACGCGCTTCGGCGCGGTCGTGAAGGTCCGCGAAATCGATGTCCGCCTGCTGGCGGAGTGACTCGGTGGGCGCCCTCCAGGGGCGGTGAGGCCGTGCCCTGGGGGGGGCAGTGTGCTAATCCAGGAGGGTCGTAAGACGTTTCTCCACCCTTCAGCCCGGAAGACCTCCATGGCAGGCAGCAGTCTATTTGCGCTCATCGACGACATCGCGACCATCCTGGATGACGTCTCCATCCTGACGAAGGTGGCGGCGAAAAAGACGGCGGGCGTGCTTGGAGACGACCTGGCGCTCAACGCCCAGCAGGTGACGGGCGTGAACGCGGACCGAGAGCTGCCGGTGGTGTGGGCGGTGGCGAAGGGCTCGCTCGTCAACAAGGCCATCCTGGTCCCCGCGGCGCTGGCCATCAGCGCGTTGGCGCCCTGGCTGGTGACGCCGCTCTTGATGGTGGGTGGCGCGTTCCTCTGCTTCGAGGGCTTCGAGAAGCTGGCGCACAAGTTCCTGCACAGCGAGGAGGAGGACGAGGCGCACCGGGCCGAGTTGCGCGAGGCGGTGGCGAATCCGGCCGTGGACCTGGTGGCGCTGGAGAAGGACAAGATCAAGGGCGCGGTGCGCACCGACTTCATCCTCTCCGCGGAAATCATCGCCATCACCCTGGGCACGGTGGCCGCGGTGAACTTCGCCACGCGCGTCTCGGTCCTGGTGGGCATCGCGCTCATCATGACGGTGGGCGTGTATGGGCTGGTGGCGGGCATCGTGAAGCTGGACGACGCGGGCCTGTACCTCACCCGTCAGGCGGGCGCCTTCCAGCGCCGGCTGGGGGCGGGCATCCTCCGCGCGGCGCCGATGCTGATGAAGTTCCTCTCCGTGGCGGGCACGGCGGCCATGTTCCTGGTGGGGGGCGGCATCCTCGTGCACGGCATCTCCGGCCTGCACCACGCGGAGGAGTCCTTCACCGCCTGGGCCTCGACGGTGCCGGGGGTGGGCAGCGTCCTGGGGGGCCTTGCGTCCATGCTGCTCAACGCCGCGGTGGGCCTGGGCGCCGGAGCCGTGACGGTGCTGCTCTTCACCGTGGGCCAGAAGCTGTTCAAGAAGAACAAGCGCGCGAAGTAGCAGGGAGCACCCGAAGGGTCACGGCGCGCGTGCGGCTCTGACGCGCCCCCGTGGCCCTTCATTGATTTGACGTAACTTGGTAACCAAGTTAGGACTGGCGGTGTGCCAGGCTCGTCCCGACAGAAGCCGCAGCGTGCCGCGGAGCTCGTGCTCGAGGCGCTGTGCATCGCCATCTTCGACGGCAAGCTCAAGGAGGGGGACTCCCTGCCTCCGGAGCGGGTCCTCGCGGAGACGCATGGTGTCTCGCGCATCATCGCGCGCCAGGCGGTGCATACGCTGGTGGATGCGGGACTCGTCGAGGCGCGGCAGGGTGGGGCCTCGCGCGTGCTCGATGTCGCCGCCGCGGATGGCCGGGCGCTGGAGTTGCTCTTCCGCTATGGCTCCCGCCTTCGAGGCGGAGGCGCTCGGCTCCGTGAGGAGTTGGTCGAGTACCGGCTCCTGTACGTGGTGATGATGCTCGACGCCGCGCATCGCAAGGCGACCGACGAAGAGCGGCGCGCCTTGCTCGCGCTCGTGGAGGCGTGTCCCGTCCAGCCCTCCGAGGCGCGGGCCCGCCAGCTCGACACGGACTTCTGGCGGCACGTCACCGCGATGGGCCGGAATCAAATCATGCGGATGGAGATGGCCCTGTGGGAGCGCTGGGTGGACCCGAGCGCTCCGCTGGATGGCAAGGCCGACGAGCTGCGCTGGTTCTACCACGTGCTCGCCAAGCAACTGCTGTCGCGCCAGGACCCGGTTCCCTTCTACCTCGCGACCATCCGTCCGACGTTCGCCCCTGCTTCCCGCTGAACCCGGTGTGGCCGGCACCGGTGTGTGTATTGGCTTGTCCGCTCAACTTGGTAACCAAGATGGGAGTCCAGATGAGACGCTTCAATCGGGTGGGTGCCCTGGCTTCGATTTCCCGGCGGTCCTTGCTGAAGTGGCCCGCGGCGACGTGTGCGGTGTCCATGTTGGGAAGCAGTGAGGGCGTGGCGCACCCCCGGGGCCGGGAGGTGGATGTCGCCGTCGTGGGCGCGGGGCTGTCTGGCTTGAGCGCGGCACGGATGCTCGCTCGTGCGGGGCGCAGCGTCGTGGTGCTCGAAGCGCGCGACAGGGTGGGCGGCCGCACCTTGAACCAGCGCACCGTGGGGAATCGCCAGGTCGATGGGGGTGGACAGTGGGTGGGGGGGAGTCAGACACGGGTCATGGCGCTCGCGGATGAGCTGGGCATCCAGCGGGTCGCGCAGCACGAGGCCGGGCTTCGCGTCGCCTGCGTCCAAGGCACACGCGTCACGTTCGAGAAGGAGGTTCCCGGTGCGGAGACGCTGCACGTCCAGGCGGTGCTGGAGGGCTTGTCGCGGCAGGTTCCGCTCGAGGCGCCGTGGAGTGCTCCGGGCGCCGCGCTGCTGGATGCGCGGAGCGTCGCGGACTGGCTCCAGGCGAACAACGTCGGGGAGGAGGCGCGAGGCGCCGTGGCCGGGACGATCGGAACCACGCTGAGCGCCCGCCCCGAGAACATCTCCCTGCTCTGGTTCCTCTTCTACCTGCGCTCCGCGGGAGGCTTCACGGCGCTCAACGAGGACGCGCAGCAGTACCGGCTGGAGGGCGGCGCCCAGGCCCTCTCGCTGCGGCTCGCGGAGGCGCTCGCGGGCAGCGTCGTGCTGGGGGCACCCGTTCGCCGCATCAAGGGCTGGTGCACGGACTCCGTGGTGATTCACTCCGACGCGGGCACGGTGCGCGCACGCCGCGCCATCGTCGCGATGATGCCAAGGGACGTGCAGCGCATCGACTTCACGCCCGAGCTTCCACGCTCGCGGGAGGCGCTCCAGCGGTACTGGGGCGCGAGCGCGGGCTTCAAGGTGCACCTCGTCTTCGACCGTCCTTTCTGGCGAGACGAGGGGCTCGCGGGGGTGGGCTTCACGGACTCAGGGGTGGTGGAGTTGACGTTCGACAGCACACCGGCGGATGGCTCGGTGGGCGTCTTGCTGGCCTTCGTGAGTCCCGAGGCGGCGCGACTGCCCGCGACTGTGCGGCGTGCGCGTGTCATCGAGGATGTCACGAAGCTCTTTGGCGAGCAGGCGCGCGTGCCTCGGGACTACCTCGAGCAGGACTGGGCGCGCGAGACATGGAGCGCGGGCTGCGTCTCTCCCCTGCCTCCGGGGCTGATGTCGTCGTGGGGCAGTGCGCTCAAGGCCCCCGCGGGGCGCATCCACTGGGCGGGCACGGAGACATCGGGAGTCTGGTGTGGCTATCTCGACGGAGCCATTCGCGCGGGCGAGCGCGCCGCGGCCGAGGTGCTGTCGCTGCTCTGACGGCTGGGGCGTCGAGCACCTCGCGCGGATGGAGCCCTGCCGCATGCCGTCGGCCTCTGTCCGTCGAAGTGTCCCGCCCGTCGCGGCTCCGGGCGCGCGAGCCAGGTAGAGTGGGGGGACGTGAGAACACCTCGCGCGGACGGAGCCCTGCCATGTCGCATGCCGTCGTCCCCACGCTGGTCGGCGAAGCCTTCTCTCCGTGGACACAGAAGGCTCGCTGGGCCTTGGAGTATTGCGGCGTCGCGTTCACCTATCGCGAGTACGTCCCGACGTTGAGCGAGCCGTGGCTGCGCTGGCGCATGAGGCAACGGGCGGGCTCGGTGTCGGTGCCCGTGCTGCTCGCGGGGGAGGAGGTCGTGCGGGGCTCCTGGGACATCGCTCGCTTCGCCGCGCGGCGGGCCGGTGACGGTCGGCTCGGTGACTTCGACACGATGCTCCCCTGGAACACCCTCAGCGAGGCGGCGCTCGCCGAGGCACGGACCCGCGTGGTGCTCCGCACCTTGGCGGACCCCGAAGCGCTCGATGAAGCCATCGCCGCGATTCTCCCTCGCGTGCTCTGTCGCCCCCTGCGGTTCATCGCCCGCGATGCCGCGTGCCGGCTCGACCGCAAGTACCGCGACCTCGTCGTGCCCGGCTCACTGAGACACGCGCTGGAGCGAACCCGCGCGGGGCTGCGCGACGCGGGAGGTGAGCACCTGTTCGGCCACTTCACCTATGCCGACATCACCATGGTCGTGGTGCTGGAGGCGCTGGCCCCGGCCGCGCGCATCCATCCGCCGCTGGGCCCCGCGGCGCGCCGCTGCTGGAGTGACGCGGCCCTGGCGGAGGAGTTCTCCGACCTGCTGCACTGGCGCGCACGCCTGATGTCAGCCCATTCAGTTCCCCTCGAGCCACGCGCCATGTCATAGGAATCACTCCCATGCGCATCGCGTTCTCCGGCACCCACCGCGTGGGGAAGACCACCCTCGTCGAGGAACTCTCCGACCTCCTCCCCTCCTACACGACGGTGGAAGAGCCCTATCTCGAGCTGGAGGAAGAGGGCTACGAGTTCGCGTCGCCTCCCTCGGTCGAGGACTTCGAGGCCCAGCTCGCCCGGTCCATCGACCACCTGAGCGACACCGACACCGGGCCCGAGGTGTTGTTCGACCGCTGCCCCGTGGACTTCATCGGCTACCTGCAAGCCCATGAGGACGCCGAGTCCTTTGACCTGGATTCATGGCTGCCCCGCGTGCGCACCGCCCTCCAGTCGTTGGATTTGATTGTGTGGGTAGGTATCGAGCAGCCGGACCGGATTGCGCTCTCCGCCTCCGAAGACGAGGACTTTCGCCTCGCGGTGGACGAGCAATTGAGGGCGCTCCTCCTCGACGACCCCCATGCCCTGGGCGTGGAGGTGCTCGTGGTCGAAGGCTCTCCGCGCGCTCGCGCGAAACAAGTCCTTCAACACGTCAGCTCACATAAGCCGTAAATGTAGAACAAGCAGAAAGCCAGTTTCTCCTGGAGTTGCAACTGGGCTACGAAAGGAGCCGCGGTACCTCCAGGAGGAGTCCATGAGCGCAAGGAAGCAAGGCGTGTCCTCTGTCGTCAGGGCTGTCTGGCGGGTGTGTGTGATGGTCGCGGGAGTGAGCTGTGGGGGCGAGGAGGCGGTGGTTCCACCGGAGGAGCCCACGACACAGTCCGCGAGACTGGCGCCGCAGGACACCCTCTCGTTGCAGTCTCACACCCTGTGGCTGAAGCCAGACGGCACCGTGTGGTCCTGGGGCACCAACTACGGCGGTGAGCTGGGAGACGGGACACACAACCATCGGTCGACGCCCGCGCAGGTCCCCAACCTCACCAGTGTGACGGCGGTGGAGGCGGGGCGCGGCAACTACTCGATGGCGCGGAGGGCGGACGGCTCGCTGTGGGTCTGGGGATACAACACCTACGGCCAGCTGGGAGATGGGACGACGACCAGCCGTTGGTCGCCCATACCGGTGCCGGGCTTCTCGGGGGTGTCGTCCGTTTCGGGCGGCTACATGCACTCGATGGCGCTGAAGTCGGACGGCACCGTCTGGGCTTGGGGCCGGAACGCCGACGGCCAGCTCGGAGATGGGTCGACCACGCAGCGGCTGTCTCCCGTGCGCGCGCTGGGGCTCTCGCTGGTGACCTCGGTGTCGGCTGGCTATGACTTCTCGGCGGCGCTCAAGGCGGACGGCACCGTCTGGACCTGGGGCGACAACACGGACGGAGAGCTGGGGAACGGGACGCTGACGGACCGGCTGACGCCCGCGCAGGTGCCAGGGCTCACGGGCGTGGTGTTCCTGATGGCGGGACACTCCCATGTGATGGCGGTGAAGTCGGATGGAACCGTCTGGGTCTGGGGCCGCAATGATTGGGGCGTGCTTGGACTGGGGGAGGGTGCGCCCATCCGGCAGCTGACGCCCACCCAGGTTCCCGGCATCAGCCAGGTCGCGTTCGTGGACTCGGGTGAGCACTACACGGTGGCGCTGAAGACGGACGGCACCCTCTGGGGCTGGGGCTACAACAACTACGGTCAGCTGGGCGAAGGCACGGGTGGCGTCAAGTACCTGCCCACGCAACTGCCGGGCCTCACCCAGGTGGCCACGCTGGGCGTGGGCCGCTACCACGCGATGGCCATCAAGCAGGACGGCACCGCGTGGGCCTGGGGCCTCCATGATGCGTATCAATACGCGAACGTCACCCGGCCGGACTCCGCTGTCGCCGTCGCCACCCAGTTCACGGGCGCGCTGCGGCCGGTGGGCGGCTTGTATGAGACGTTGGTGTTGAAGGCGGATGGCACCGTCTGGGGCGCCGGGCGCAACGGCAGCGGACAGCTGGGGGATGGGTCGGGGACCCAGCGCGTGGTGCCCGCCCAGGCCGTGGGGCTCACGGGTGCCGTCTCCGTCGCGTCGGGGGCGAACCATGCGCTCGCGGCGAAGTCGGATGGGACGGTCTGGGCCTGGGGTGGCAACGGGTCCGGGCAGCTTGGAGATGGGAGCACCACCGCGAGCCTCATCCCCATTCAAGTCCCTGGGCTGACGGGGGTGGCGGCCGTGGCGGCGGGGGATGGCTTCTCGCTGGCGCTGAAGTCGGACGGCACGCTCTGGGCCTGGGGTCGCAACAGCTCGGGCTCACTGGGGGATGGAACGACGACGGGCCGGACGACGCCCGCGCTGGTGCCCAACTTCACCGGCGTGAAGGCCGTGGCGACGGCGCCCGGCGCGGACCACGTGCTCGCCCTGAAGACGAACGGCACGCTCTGGGCCTGGGGCGGCAACTCCTATGGCCAGTTGGGGGATGGGTCCGTCCTCCGGAAGCTCTCGCCCGTCTTCGTGAACCTCACCGGCGTGCTCTCCATCGCGACGGGCTCCGACCACTCGCTGGTGGTGAGGACGGGCGGCGCGGTGTGGACGTGGGGCCGCAACGACGCGGCCCAACTGGGAGACGGCACGGGGACCACGCGGACCCTGCCGGTCCAGGTGCAGGGCGTCACGGGCGCGACGGCCCTGGCGGCGGGAGACCGTCACTCGCTGATGTTGAGGTCCGACGGCACGCTCTGGGCCTGGGGCAGCAACTCCGAGGGCGAGCTGGGCGATGGGACGATGACGGGCCGTCCGCTGCCGGTCCGGGTGCGTGCTCCCGCGGGCGTGGTGGCCCTGTCCGCGGGCGCGCGTCACTCACTGGCGATGACGCCGGACGGCACCGTCTGGGCCTGGGGACTCAACCTCTTCGGCCAGCACGGCAACAACAAGTGGGGCTTCAAGACGACGCCCGTCCAGCAGTGGTGAAACATCGCCTGGAGGAGGCCCTCACCCAGCGCGGGTCCCGGCCTCCTTCACCCAGCACATGAAGTGAATCCCGGCCGCGTGCTCACGGGTTAGTCGGGGCTTGGGTCTCACAACACCCGGCCTCTATTGACACATGAAATAGGCCGGGCTACTCCGTCGCGCACAAGCCTGATTTTGAGAGTCAATTTCAAAATCGGATCAGAATCCGGGCCGGGTTGAGTCGCTGTCCGACAGCGAGGTGAACCCGGCGCCGTTCCTGGAGAGTGCGATGGGCCGCAATGTACTGAGTGTCGGAATGAGGCGTGCCGCGTGGGGACTCCTGGCGGGCGCCGCCCTGGTCCTGTCGGCGTGCGGGGACGACAAGACCCCGGACGGTGACAAGGGCCCTGGGGTGGGGGAGGAAGGCCCTCTGTTCCTGGTGCACTCGGCCGTCGAGACGAACGGCAGCCGGACGAACTACTTCTCCCTGGTGGAGTCGCTGGACCAGGCGAAGACGCTGGACTACTCGAAGTCGCTGGAGCTGCCGGGTCGTCCGCGCCTGTATTCGGCGAAGGGCGTGGGCTTCTTCGCCATCGGCTCGGGTGAGGCCCCCACCATCACCCGCTACGAGGTGCGCGACGGTGCGTTCGTCGCGGGCACCAGCATGTCGTTCCAGCAGCTGGGGGTGAAGCGGCTGGGCGCGCAGGCCGTGCACTTCGTCAGCCCCACGAAGGCCTACTACAAGGACGACGCGCAGGCGCAGATCATCGTCTGGAACCCCGCGGAGATGCGCGTGGTGAAGACCATCGAGCTGCCGAAGGAGTTCATCAAGCAGGGCTACTCCACGGGGCTGAGCCAGTGGGCCACCCGTGAGGGTGAGGCGTTCTTCGCGGTGGGGTGGTCCACCACGGTGTTCGACGCGGTGTTGCCCGGGGCCATCCTGGTGCGCATCGACACCGCGACGGATGAGGTCACCTGGCAGGAGGACTCGCGGTGCCGCGACCTCGGGAAGACGGCGCGCATCGGCGACACGCTCTACTTCTTCAGCGGCGTCATCAACGGCCTGGGCTACGCGGTCAAGGGCACGGAGAGCGCGGGGCAGCAGGACTGCATCCTCCGCATCTCCCAGGGACAGAAGCGCTTCGACGCGGACTACGTCGGCTCGGCGGCTCCGGCCCTGGGTGAGAAGAAGGTGGGGACCGTCATCGCCGTGACGGACGACGGCATGGCGTGGCTCCAGGTCGCCGACACGACGATTACGCCGACGGCGCCGGGCACCACCTATCGCGAGTGGTACTACAAGGGCTGGAGCTGGTGGCGGGTGCCGCTCGCGACGCTCCGCGACCCCGTCCGCGTGCCGGGCGAGCCTGGGGCGTACAGCGCCTTCACCATCACGTCGGGCTCGAACTTCTTCATCAGCCAGAGCGGGTCGGACTACGCGCTCTCCACGCTGGTGGAGCTGAGCACCGACACGCCCAAGCCGGGCATCTCCTTCCCGGGCTTCGTCCTGGACGTGGCGCGCATCCGCTGAGCGCCGGGTCGGCGCGGGTGGAGTGAAGCCGCTCCCCCGCGCCTGGGCTTCCGTCACACCGCCACGCAGGGCACGAGGTTCTTTCGATGGATGTGCTGGCCCCCACGCTGCTCTGGCTCGGAGTGGTGTTGCTCTATGGCGCCTGGTGGTGGCACGTCGGGCACCGAGGGTCCGCTCCGCGCGCGCTCAGGTCTCTGGTGGGCGGAGGGGTGTTGCTGCTCGTCGCCGGCTCCGGCGCCGCCCTGGGCGGGGCGATGAGTCCGGGCGCGGCGCTGTGCTCGACGCTGGCCCATGTCATGGTGGCCTGCACGCTGGTGGCCGTGCTCGCCCCGCTGGCACGCAAGCCCGTCTGGGTCATGGGGCTGGTGGCGCCCGTGGGCTTGTTGATGGGTGTGCTGGAGCGCGTGTCATGAGCGGCACCGCGCGCCGCCGCCTGGGGTGGAGCTGGCTGCTGGCCGCCACGGTGGGCGCGCCGGTGGCGGCGCTCCTGGTCTCCTTCGCCTTGCCCGCCGTCATCCCCGCGTCGCAGGGCACCCGCTATCTGGTGGCCTCCCTCGTCGTGGTCCCGCTCATCGCCGCCGCGCCCTGCGGCGTCCTCCTGGCGCGCTCGGCGGCTCGCGCGTGGGTGGGCGTCCTGTCGGCCAGCGCGGCGGCGACGCTCGTCCTTCTCTGGAGTGTCTTCACATGAGGCTCAAGTCCGGGACCTACCGCGTGCTGTGGGAGGCCCATGCCTGGGCGGGCGCGACGGCGTCGGTGCTGCTCGTCGGCATGTTCCTGCTCGGCGTCGCCTCCTTGTTCCGCCATGAGCTGGAGCCGTGGCAGGAGCCTCGGCTGCGCACGCCCCTGGTCGTGGACGAGGCGCGGACGATGGCCACGCTTCAGCGGTGGATGGACACGCGCGTGGAGCGCGGCTCCGCGCCCGCCCTGCTGAACGTGGTCCTCCCCGCACCCTATGCGCCGTGGCTGGGGCTGGGGTGGAAGGAGAAGGACGGCTCCGAGGTGGCGGTGAAGGTGAACCCGCTGACGGGAGAAGAGGTTCCGGAGCGCAGTGACCTGGGCGAGTTCCTGTTCCACCTGCACTTCCTCTATCCACTCCCGGGCGGGATGTTCATCGCGGGGCTGGTGGCCACGGTGTTGTTGCTGGTGGTGGGGACGGGGCTGGTCCTCCAGGTCGGCCGCTTCCGCCGGGAGCTCGTGCGGTTCCGCCCCCGCGAGGCCCTGCGCACCGCGTGGGGGGACCTGCACAAGGTGCTGGGCAGCGTGGGCCTGCCCTTCCAGGCGGTGATGGCGTGGACAGCGGCCATCATCTGTCTGAACGCCACCGTGATGCGGCCGGTGATGATCCACACGGCCTTCGATGGAGACGTCGAAGCGGGTCTTGCGTCCACGGGCTACCCGGGGCCCCTCAAGCGCGCGGGAGTCGCCGCGCCCGCGCCCGATGTGGCCAAGGCACTCGAGCAGGCGCGTGTCTCGCTCCCCGGCGTCCGTCACTACCGGTTCGCCATCCGCAACCTGGGAGATGCCCAGGGCTTCGTCGACGTCCGGGGCTACGCGCGGCAGGGCCTCCACGAGTTCACCTCCGTCCGCGTCTCGCGCACGGGCGAGGTGCTGAACGTGCGGCCCGCGGGCGGGCCCGGTCCCTCCGCCTGGTTGCTGGAGGGCGCGTACGTGCTGCACTCGGGCCTCTACGCCGGAATGGGGCTGCGGCTCGTGTACGCGCTGCTCGGCATCCTCAGCGCCCTCTGCGTCCTGACGGGCAACCTCATCTGGCTGGAGCGTCGCGCGCGGGGCATGCGGCCGGTGGACGTGGGGCTCGCGCGGCTCACGGCGGGTGGGTTCGGCGGGGCCGCGCTCGCGCTCGCGGCGGTGTTCCTGGCGAACCAGCTCCTGCCCGACTCGCTGGCGAACCGCCCCGCGTGGGAGCACGCGACCTTCTACGGGGTGTGGTGCCTCTGTGTGCTGGGCGCGCCGCTGTATCCGCGCGCCACGGAGTGGGCGTATGGCCTCATGGCCCTGTCGGGGGCCATCCTCGTCCTGCTCCCGGGGCTGGATGCCTGGCGCAATGCGCGCCCCCTCCTGGCCCCGGCGGGCTCGCCCTATGTCTTCTTCGCGGACCTGGCGTTCCTCTTCCTCGGCGCGCTGTTCCTGGTGTCGGCCTGGGTCGTTCGCCGCATGGCTCCCAGCGAGCCGGTGGTCGCGGCGGCGCCCCTGAACGTGCCGGCCACCGAGCAGCCGTGACAGCACCGATGCCCGAGGCGAGAAGCGCCTGGGGCCCTCACCCTTCGTTCATCAAGTCCTGGACCATGACGCTCCTCGCTGCCTCCACCGCTCCCGCAACAAGTCCTGTCTCGCCCAGCCGGCCTCTCGCGCGGCCTCGCTGGAGCGTGCTCCTGGGGGCGCTGGTGCTGGCGCTCCCCGTCGCCGCGCAGGAGGCCGCGCCGGCTCCGGCCGCGCCGGCTCCGGTGGGGAAGGGCGACATCGCCGGGCGGATGCGCCCTTGCGAAGGGGGCGACCTGGGGCAGTCCGAGGTGTGGCTGCTCGACGCGAGCGAGCGCGTGACGACGCTGAAGGCGGACGCGCAGGGGCGGTTCCTGGTCAAGGACCTGGCGCCCGGGGCCTACGTGCTGCACGCGTATGTGCCCGGCTGTGAGCCCCAGTCCTATCGCGTCCAGGTCGCCGCGGGAGAGCGCGCGGATGTGGACGCGGCGCTCACCGAGAGCGTCACGCTGGAGACCACCATCGACGTGACGGGGAGGACCTTGAGCCGGGGCGAGGAGCGCACCCTGTCGGCCGAGTCCGTCCAGGTCGTGGACCTCGAGGAGGCGCGTCAGCAGTCGGCGGACCTGGGCGAGGTGCTCAGCCGGGGCACGGGCGTCAGCGTGCAGCGGACGGGTGGACTGGGCTCCCCGAGCCGCTTCTCGCTCAACGGCTTCTCGGGGGAGCAGGTCCGCTTCTTCCTGGATGGCATCCCGCTGGACATGGCGGGCTTCGGGCAGGGGCTGGCCAACGTGCCGGTGAACCTGCTCGAGCGCGTGGAGGTCTACCGCGGCGTGGTCCCCGTGCGCTTCGGCGCCGACGCGCTGGGCGGCGCCGTCAACCTGGTCTCCTCGGACGGGGATGAGCCGAACGGGGCCTCCCTCTCCCTGCAGGCGGGCTCCTACGGCACGTACCGGGGCTCGCTGTCGGGGCACTCCAAGCTGGGGGAGTCGGGGTTCTTCCTGAAGGGGCATGCCTTCGGGGACCTGGCCCGCAACAACTACAAGGTGGACGTGGAGGTCGCCGACGTGTCCGGCCGCCTCGGGGCCGCGCGGGTGCGGCGCTTCCATGATGGCTTCGCCGCCGGTGGCTTCGGGCTGGAGGTGGGGGTGGTCGAGCGGCCCTTCGCGGACCGCCTCTCGCTGCGCGTGTTCGGCTCGAGGGCCCGCAAGGAGCTGCAGCACAACGTGGTGATGACCATCCCCTACGGCGAGGCGCGCTCCGCGGAGGAGAGCCTGGGCGCGCTGGCGACGTGGTCCCACCAGGGGCTCCTGGCCGGCAAGCTCCGGCTGGAGGGCGTGGGTGGCTACAGCCGCCGGGACACGGACTTCCGCGACATGGCGATGTCCGTCTACGACTGGTACGGCAACCGGGGCGTGGAGCGCCGCCAGCCGGGAGAGCTGGACAGCACGCCGGCGGACCAGGTCCTGCGGCAGGAGAGTGTCCTGGGTCGCCTGCACGCGGCCTATGAGCTCTCTCCGGCGCAGCAGCTTCGCGTCTCCCTGGCGCCGACCTTCGTGACGCGCGGGGGTGAGGACCGGCTCAAGCGGGGCACGGACCAGAGAGATCCGCTCAGCGCGCAGCGGGACCTGCTCACGGGGGTGGGCGGCCTCGAGCACGAGCTCTCCCTCTGGGATGGGACGCTCAAGAACGTCGCCTTCGTGAAGGGCTACATGATGCGCTCGACGTCGGAGGAGGCGCTCCCCGAGGGCGGCTACCGGCGGCAGGACCAGGCCACGGAGCGCCTGGGCATCGGCGAGAGCCTCCGGCTCTTCCTTCCGCACGGGATGATGCTCAAGGCCTCCTACGAATACGCCACGCGCCTGCCCGGGCCGGATGAGCTGTTCGGCGACGGGGTCATGGTGCTCGCGAACGTGGGACTGCGGCCCGAGGTGAGCCACAACGCCAACCTGGAGCTCTCCGTGTCGGACTTCCGCACCGGCGTGGGGACCTGGCGCGGGAGCGTGGGCGGCTTCGCGCGGCTGGCCGACCAGCTCATCGTCCTGCTCGGGGACGACACCACGCTGAGCTACCAGAACGTGTTCGCGGCGCGCTCCCTGGGCGTCGAGGCCTCCGCGGGCTGGACGTCGCCCGGCGAGTGGCTGTCACTCGACGCCAACAGCACCTGGCAGGATTTCCGCAACGCGGGTGGGGCGGGCGCCTACAAGTCCTTCGAGGGAGACCGCATCCCGAACCGTCCCTGGCTCTTCGCCAACCTCACCGCGAGGCTGCAGCGTGGCTCGCTCCTCCTCACGGGGGACCTCGCGTCGCTCAGCGCCACCTCGCGCTACATCCACGAGTTCTACCGAGGCTGGGAGAGCCAGGGGCTGCGCGCATTCAAGCAGAAGGTCTCCTCGCAGCTCACCCACTCCCTGGGGCTCTCGTACACGAAGCCGGGCCCCGTCACGCTGAGCGGGACCTTCGAGGTGCTCAACGTGACGGACGCGAAGACCTACGACTTCTTCGGCGTGCAGCGCCCGGGCCGCGCGCTGTCCTTCAAGGTCACCGCGGATTTCTGAGCCCCCGCCGGGGCGCTCCACCCCGGCCTGATTCCATTCTCAGGACAGCGGTCCTCTCGGAACGGGAGAAATCCCGTTCCTGGGAGTCGTATCGCCCGTCGAGAGGCGCGCGGCGCGGGTGCGGGTCTTCGGACCCCCCGCAAGGCCGCGTTCCGCGCCCGTGAAATCACCGGGCGCCTCGTGCGTCCTCCCCTTGTATGGCCATGTGTTTCGACGCGTTCCACGCAACCGGATTGCAGTCGCAGGCGACTTCCAGGGCGGAGCCCCGTTCCCTTCATGCCCGGTGTCAGACCCGCACCGCATGATGGAGGACTCAAAACCCGGGTCTCCGCCGTTTCGTGAAGCCCCAGGAAAATTGTCTCTTGCGGACAAAGTAAAAACTCCGTAACATCTTTGTGACATCCGAGTACGCTAGCTCCTCTATTTTTCCAGAGGCGCCGAGAGGGGTAGGAGGGCCGGGGAGTTCACGGTTTCCAGGGACATGGCGAAGCGGATGTGACAGCAACCCCTTGCCTGTAGCGGCAGGGTGTCCCCCGCCAGGGACAGATTGTCTTTGTTTCGGGTGTCTTCGCTTGCTCAACCAAGGCTCTGCGGCCAATGACTGGCTGTGGGGCTGTTCTTCATTTCTGGCCATGTCCGTGCGTATTCGAGAGCGTCACGAGAGTTGGGGCACCATCGTTTATGACAACCTTCGCGATGAGTTCTCCGCGAAGGTGTACGAGGGCTGCGAGCCGGTGCCCCAGAGTCCCATTGGTTGTGGATGGCTGGTGACAGCCCCCTGCAATCTCAAATGCATTCATTGCTATGGCAACGACGAGGACCTGCCGTCCGAGCGCCTCTCCACGCCTCAGCAATTGAAGGTGGCAGACGAAATCATCCGTGCGGGAATCATGCGACAGATTCTCTCCGGAGGTGAGCCGCTGATGCGCAAGGACACCTTGCAAGTCATCGAGAAGCTCACCGACAACGGGGTGGCGACCATCCTGGGGACGAACGGGACCTTCCTGACGGCCCAGATGATGAAGACGGTGTCGAAGTGCACGCGCGTGGAGATCAGCCTCGACTCCATGGACGAGCGCGTGAACAACGAGATTCGTCCCAGCCGCAACATCAAGGGCAACACCTACAAGGAGACGCTCCGGGCCATCGGCCTGTGCGTGGACAGCGGCGTGGCGCCGCGCATCCTGACCTGTCTGAACCGCCACAACAGCCAGCACGTGGAGGAGCTCGCCCAGTTCATCTACGAGCGAGGCATCCGCGACTGGGCCATCTCCTGGACGCTGAACGCGGGCCGCGCCTACCACATCTACAGCGAGCTGATGCCCGAGGAGACGAACCACGTCACCGCCGTGGTGGAGAAGCTCCGCCTGCGCTACCCGGACATGCAGATCCGCCTGTCGGACCGCACGGTGAACTACAGCCGCTACTACTTCCTCATCTGGCCCAACGGCATCGTGGGGACGGAGGAGATTGTCACCGGCAAGAAGCTCTTCTTCAGCTCCCTGGTGACGGGCACGGTGAAGGACGGCTGGACGCGGGAGAACTACGACTGGGGCGCGCACTTCCGCAAGTGGGTGGGAGACCGGGTCCAGGTCATCCCCCAGGAAACCCGGACGGCCCTGAGCGCGTAGTCCTGGCTGTCACGAGGGTATCCGCGGCATGGAACAGATGGATGTCATCGATGCGCAGGGGCGGGTGGTGGGCCGTGCGTCTCGCGAAGAGGTCTACGGCCAGAAGCTCCCCCATCGCATCGTGCATGTGATGGTGGAGCACGACGGCAAGGTCTTCCTGCAGCGCCGCTCCCTGCAGATGAAGTTCATGCCGGGCCACCTGTGCACCTCGGCGGGAGGCCATGTCGACGCGGGCGAGGCCCCGCTGGATGCCGCCCAGCGGGAGCTGCGAGAGGAGCTGGGGCTGGACAGCCCCCTCTCCCTCGTCGCGGAGTTCGTCTTCGACGACGGGCACCACCGGCGCATCTTCCTGTACCGCACCCGCTTGGACGGGGCGATGCGCTTCTCGGAGCGGGAGGTGGGCGGCGGCCTCTTCCTGGCGCCGGAGGAGCTGGGCCGCCTGCGGGACGAGCCCTGTCATCCGCAGCTGCTGCCCTGCCTGGAGCAGATGTTCCCGCTCTCGGGCGGCGGCGCGCGGCCGTGATGGAGACCGTCCTCTATTCGCTGACGTCGGTGCTGCTGCGCTCGGGCAACAGCGTCTTCGACCGGCTGAGCTATGGGCTGCGCCGTCAGTCCATCCTCGTCCTCAACTTCGCCAACAACTTCGTCCCGTTCCTGCTCCTGGCGGCGCTGCTGCCGCTGTTGCCCCTGGAGAACAAGACGGGCTGGACGATGTATGCCAATCCCAAGCTCGCGCTCTTCGCGGCGAGCGTGCAGGGGGTGGCCTTCGCCTTCTCGTACGGCTTCCGGCACCTGACGGTGGCGCGGGTGAACATCGTCTCGCGGGTGGGAGATGTCCTCATCCCCCTGGTGCTGATGCTCGCCGGGCGCACGGTACACTGGACGGAGTACCTGTTCGCCCTCGCCGTGTCCGGCTGCTCGCTGCTGGCGGCGGGAGGGATGACGGAGAGCAAGAAGACGCTGTGGCTGCCCGCGTTCTTCATCACCGCGGCCGTCATCGTCCAGAGCCTCTGCGGTGAGCTGTTCTTCCAGGGGAAGTCGTCGGACGTGGCGACCAACCTGGAGGTGAGCACGGCCCTGATGTTCTGGCGGAGCGCCGTCTGCCTGGTGTTGCTGCTCGTCTTCGGCTCGAAGGGACTGATGACGTCCCAGATGGGCGAGCTGGTGGAGGACCGCCGGGCGCGCCTCAACTTGATGGTGCGCGGCCTGTTCACCATGGGCAATCAGGTCGCCTTCGTCATGGCGCTCGCGACGGGGAACCGAGTCGTCGCCTGGCCCATCCTCAACTCGGTGACGCTCTTCTCGCTGGTGTTCGCCAATGCCTTCATCCAAGAGGCGCCCGCACGGCGAGAGGTGTTCGCCGTGGTCGCCATCGTCTCGCTGGCCGTGCTCAAGGCCACGCTGTAGGCCGGGCCTACTTCTTCAGGCCCGGCAGCACCTGATGCGACCAGCGCAGCGAGAGGGCGGTGAGCGTCAGCGTCGGGTTGATGGCGCCGTTGTTCGGGAAGTTGCCGTTGGTGAGGGCGAAGAGGTTCTTCGTCCCGAAGACGCGGTGCTGGCCGTCCACGACGCCCGACTCGGGCCCCTGGCCGAAGCGCACCGTGCCCACCGAGTGGTCGGCGCGGCGAATCACCCCCGAAATCCAGACGCCCGGCTCGTCGCAGCCCGACGCCCGCATGACCTTCATCAGCGTGTCGGTCATCCACTGCCAGCGCGCCTGGAAGCCCGCGTCCACCGCGTAGTGCAGGTCCACCTTGCGCTCGCCCGGCGCGCCGGTGAAGCGCAGCCGGTTCTCCGCCTGGGGGAACTCCTCGATGAAGCCGTGGAGGTTGAGCCGGCTCTCCCGCGCGAAGGAGTCGATGTAGCCGGGCGCCAGGTTCTCCTTGCGCACCCAGGCCTGCATGTCCGGCTCCTCCGGGTACTCGGAGAAGAGCATCTTCCCGGCGGCCTGCTGCTCCGGTGTGTCGAAGTGCCGGGAGAAGAGGGCGGGCATGGGGACCTCGCGGCCGTTGAACTCCCGAGGCGCCTTGAGCAGCTTGCCCTCCACCTTGAGCATCGGGTGGGTGAGCAGGTAGCGCCCGAGAGTGGGCAGGCGCTTCTCGTCGAAGCCCGAGTGCCACAGGAGCTTGGGCGTCTCCAGCGCGCCCGCGGCCACCAGCACGGCGTCCGCCTTGAGGGTGGCGGTGCCGCCCTCGGGGGTGCGGTAGGTGACGCCCTGGGCCACGTCGCCCACCATGTCCACGGAGAGCACCGGGCTGTTGTCGATGAGCTTGAAGCCGGGATGTGCCTCCAGCTCCGCGTGCAGCAGGGTGGGGTCGAAGCGCGCGCCCATGGGGCAGTAGCGGCACGTGCCGAACGTCATGCAGGGGCCGCCCACGCCCTCGCCGCCGGGGCCTCGGCGCGACATGGGGATGTGGTCGTAGCTGATGCCCAGGGACTTCAGGCCATGGCGCACCGGCTCCGCCTCCACGGGGTACGGAGGGCTGTCCCACTTGTACGGCGCGGAGCGCCAGGGCGTGGGGTGCGAGGGCGCCGGGGTGTTGGGGCCGGTGACGTTGAGCAGGGACTCGGCCTGGCAGTAGTAGGGCTCCAACTGGGCATAGCCGAACGGCCAGTCGAGGCCCTTGCCGGTGCGCGAGTGCAGCTCGAAGTCCTCGGGCTGGAGGCGCGGAGTCCAGCCGCTCCAGTGCAGCGTGGAGCCGCCCACGGCCATCAGCCGGCTGCCTTTGATGAGGTAGTGGTCCCGCTCGGAGACGCCTTGGGGCCGGGTGTTGGCGTCGCCTTGGGTGTCCTCACAGGCGTTGTAGGGCCGCACGCCCGTGGTGACGAAGTCCAGCCAGCGGCGCCCGTCCCGCATGAGCGTCCTGGGGCCCGCTTCGACCATCACCACTTCGTAGCCCCGCTCCAGCGCGGCCCGCGCGGTGACGGTGGCGGCGATACCACTGCCGACGATGCACAGCCTCATGTTGAGATTTCCTGTCGGAGAAGAGAGGGGCTACGGCTCGTCGGAGGCGCGGAAGGAGCCCGACTCGCGTGGCGCGTGCCAGAGCCCTCCCATGTAGCCGTTGAAGTTGCCGAAGCCGAAGGCACGGAAGCCCTCGCTGATGAGGGACATGATGGCGAGCTCGCCGACGACCTTCACCCGGTGGAGCTCCTTCAGCTCGGAGAGCCAGGCGACGGAGAGCTGTGCGGGGCGCCGCACCTGCTCGGCGTAGCTCGTGTAGGTCGCCAGATAGGACGGACGCTGCTCGGACTTGAGCCGCAGGTAGGTCTCCAGCATCGACTCGTTGAGCTTTCCATCCATGCCCACGAAACGTGAAACCATGCGGGCCGTCTCGCGCAGCGCCTCCATCACGGTGTCCGTCAGGGGCCCCGCCTGGTCGGGCGTGAGGAGTTGGACGGACGCCTGCTGGGGCGGCGGAAGGGTGGGTTTGAGTTGGAGTGTCCCGCAACTGGACGCCACCACGCCGAATCCCAGCCACTGCAATATCTGGCGGCGATTCAGCTGTGCATCCGCGTGGACAGCCGCATCGGAGGAGGGAGGTATCACGACGTTTTTCATGACGGGCTCGACGCGGATGGTGCCTCAGTCCTCGTCTTGGAAGCAAGGGGCGGGGACATTGCCTCGCTCGGGGTTTCCATGGCAAAGAACACAGGAGGAGAAGTGAAGTTATGTGGATTGTCCGACTCGCGCTCCAACGCCCCTATACCTTCGTGGTGGCTGCGTTGTTGCTCGTCTTCGTGAGCGTGCATGTCATCCGCGAGGCACCCACGGACATCCTCCCGGAGGTCGAGCTCCCGGTCATCAGCGTTGTATGGACATACGAAGGACTGCCGGCGCAGCAGATCGAGCGGCAGATCACCCAGTTCAGCGAGTACTCCCTGGCCAACAACGTCGCCAACCTGGCGCGACAGGAAAGCCAGTCGTTCGACGGTGTCTCGGTCGGACGGTTGTATCTACACCCCGGGGCTGACGTGGCGGAGGCCCTGGCGCAGGTCACCGCGTCCTCTCAATCCATCACCAAGCGGATGCCTCCCGGGACGACGCCGCCCATCATCCTGCGGTACTCGGCCAGCAGCGTCCCCATCCTCCAGCTGTCGTTCAGCAGCGAGACGCTCACCGAGTCGCAAATCTATGACCACGTGAATCAGCGCGTGCGCCCCTTGCTCGGGACGGTGCAGGGCTCGCGCATCCCCCAGCTGTCGGGAGGCAAGCCCCGGCAGATCACCGTGGACCTGGACCTGGAGGCGCTCGAGTCGCGGGGCCTGTCGCCGCATGACGTCGCCTCGGCGGTCTCCGCGCAGAACCTGGTGCTGCCCACCGGGAGCATCAAGATGGGCGCGCACGAGTACCGGGTGACGCTCAACAGCAGCCCGGAGAGCATCGACGCGCTCAATGACATCCCGGTCCGCCGGGGGGATGGCCGCGTCGTGTTCCTGCGCGACGTGGCGCATGTGCATGACGGGTTCGCGGTGCAGACGAACATCGCGCGCGAGGAGGGGCGTCGCTCCATCATCCTGTCCGTGATGAAGACGGGCGAGGCGTCCACGCTGGAGGTCGCCCGTCGCGTGCGGGAGCTGGTGCCCACGCTCCAGGCCGCCGCGCCGGAGGGGCTGAAGGTGCGGCTGCTCGCGGACCAGTCCTCGTTCGTGACGACGGCCATCCACGGGCTGCTCGTGGAGGGAGTGATCGCGGCGCTGCTGACCGCGACGATGCTCCTGTTGTTCATCGGGAGCTGGCGCAGCACGCTCATCATCGCCATCTCCATCCCGCTGTCGGTGCTGGCGGCGATACTGATGCTGCGGGGCTTGGGCTACTCGCTCAACTCGATGACGCTCGGCGGGCTGGCGCTCGCGGTGGGCATCCTGGTGGATGACGCCACGGTGGAGCTGGAGAACATCCACCGCAACCTCGCGATGGGAAAGCCCCTCACGCAGGCCATCCTGGATGGCGCGGAGCAGATCGCCGTGCCCGCGTTCGTCGCGTCGCTCTCCATCGGCATCGTCTTCATCTCCGTGCTCTTCCTGGAGGGACCGGCCCGCTACCTCTTCCTCCCCATGGGGCTGGCGGTGGGGCTGGCCGTGATGGCCTCGTATGTCCTGTCGCGCACGCTGGTGCCCACGCTCGTGCAGTTCCTGCTGCGCGCGGAGGTGGCGCGGCACGGCCAGCCCGCGACGGGCCTGTTCGCGCGGCTGCACCACCGCTTCGATGCGGGCTTCCTCCACTTCCGGGAGCGATATGTGGCGGGACTCCAGGGGGCGCTCGCCCATCCTCGCCGCGTCCTGGTCGTCTTCGCGCTGGCGATGCTGGGCGCGCTGGGGCTGATGCCCTTCGTGGGCCGGGACTTCTTCCCCACCGTGGACTCCGGCCAGCTGCGCCTCCATGTCGTGGCGCCTCCGGGGACTCGCATCGAGGAGACGGAGCGCCACCTGTCCCTGGTGGAGCAGGCCGTGCGCGAGCTCATCCCGGCGGAGGACCGGGTGAGCATGATTGACCAGATAGGCATGCCGGGCGGCTACAACCTGGCGCTGACCGATACGTCCAACGTGAGCAGCGCGGACGGCGAGGTCCTCGTCGTCCTGTCCCCGTCGCGAAAGCGTCGGACGGATGAGTACGTGCGGCTGCTCCGCGAGCAGCTCCCGCCTCGGTTCCCGGAGCTGGGGTTCTATTTCCAGCCCGCGGACATCGTGACGCAGATCCTCAACTTCGGGCTGCCGTCGCCCATCGACGTGCAGATCTCCGGCTCGCAGCGCGAGGCCACCTACGCCATCGCGCGGAAGCTGGAGGCGGAGCTGCGCCAGGTGCGCGGCGCGGTGGACGTGCGGCTGTTCCAGGTGATGAACGCGCCCCGCCTGCACTTCGACGTGGACCGGGTGCGCTCCAGCGCCGTGGGCCTCACGCAGCGGGATGTGGCCAACAACATGCTGCTCACCGTGTCCTCCAGCTCCCAGGTGAGCCCCAGCTTCTGGAGCGACCCGAAGACGGGCAACAGCTACCCCGTGTCGGTGCGGGTGCCGGAGTCGCGCGTGGGCTCGGTGGAGGACCTGACGCGGATGGCGCTGCCCACGCGCGAGGGCGCCCAGCTGTTGGGAGACTTCGCTCGGGTGCAGCGCGCGCAGACCCCGGTCTTCATCAGCCACGTGGACATCCAGCCCACCTTCAACATCCGCGCGGATGTCCAGGACTCGGACCTGGGCAGCGTGTCCTCGAGGCTGGAGCAGGTGGTGGAGCGCTACCGGGCCGAGCTGCCTCCGGGGGCTCGCATCCAGGTGCGAGGGCAGGTGGACAGCATGCGCACGAGCTTCGAGCGGCTGCTCTGGGGGCTGCTCTTCGCGGCGGTGCTCGTCTACGCGCTGATGGTCGTCAACTTCCAGTCGTGGCTGGACCCCTTCATCATCATCACCGCGCTGCCCGGCGCCGTGGTGGGCATGGTGGTGGCGCTCTTCGTCACCCAGACGTCCTTCAGCATCCCGTCGTTGATGGGGGCCATCATGAGCGTGGGGGTGGCGACGGCGAACTCCGTGCTCGTGGTGTCCTTCGCCAACGAGCAGCGGATGAGGGGCGCCAGCGCGCGGGAGGCGGCGCTGGAGGCGGGGCGGGTGCGTGTGCGCCCCGTGCTGATGACGGCGCTGGCCATGGGGCTGGGCATGCTCCCCATGTCCCTGGGTCTGAGCGAAGGTGGAGAACAGAACGCGGCGCTGGGCTGCGCTGTCATCGGCGGACTCGTGGGCGCCACGGTCGCGACCTTGTTCTTCGTTCCAGTGGTCTACAGCCTGATGCAGGCGCGGCGGGATGTCCGCGTGGCTGCGTCCGCACTCGAGCCCTCGGTGACCGCGTGAAGCCGCAAGCCCCCGATACGAATGAGACGGAGCCTCGGGCTCCATCCGCAGGGACGCAGGGCAGGGGATGGGTGTGGGGACTGGGCGCGGCGCTGCTGGTGCTGCTGGGCCTGGGCGTGGTGCCTCGGCTGGAGCGGGCGCGGGCGTTGGACCGGCGCGCGGAGGAGTCCCGTCAGCCGCCGCTGGTGGCCACGGTGGCCGTGCGCCGGGCCACACCGAAGGCGGAGCTCACGCTGCCGGGCACGGTGCTCCCCCTCCAGCGAGCCTCGTTGCACGCGCGCCTCAGCGGCTTCGTGGGGCGCATCCACGTCGAGCTCGGTGACAAGGTTCGCGCGGGCCAGCTCCTCGCCGAAATCGAGGCGCCCGAGCTCCAGGCCGAGTGCCACCGGGCGCGGGCCCGCCTGGACGAGACGGAGCGGAACCTCGAGTTCGCGCGGGCGTCCGCGGAGCGCAACCAGACGCTCGCGCGGGAGGGGAACGTCAGCCACGAGGTCTCCGAGGAGGCTCGGGCGCGGGCGAACACCGCGGAGGCCGCGCTGAAGGGCGCGAAGGCGGAGGTGGAGCGGCTGGAGGCCCTGTATGCCTACCGGCGCGTGGTGGCCCCCTTCGAGGGGCTCATCGTCCGCCGCAACGTGGACCCGGGGGCGCTGGTCACCGCGGGGAGCACCACCGGAGTGACGAGCCTCTTCGAGATGGCCCAGACGCACGCGCTCAAGGTCTACGTGGAGGTGCCGCAGTCGCTCGCGAGCGACATCCGCCCCGGACTGGAGGCCCGCATCACCACGCTGGATGCGCCCGCGCGGGCGCTCCCGGGGCGCGTCGTGCGGACCTCCGGGGTGTTGGACCCGGGGACCCGGACGCTGCTCACGGAGGTGCAGCTCACCAACGAGCACGGACTGTTCGCGGGGGCCTTCGTCCGCGTCCGGCTGCTCATCGAGCGGGACGTGCCTCCGTTGCTCGTGCCCGCGAGTGCGCTGGCCGCGCGACGCGAGGGGATGACCTTGCTGGTGGTGGACGCGGCGAACGCCGTCCAGCAGCGCGTGGTGGTGCTGGGGCGAGACCTGGGCTCACAAGTCGAGGTGTTGGAGGGTGTGTCGGAGGCGGACCGCGTGGTGTTGAGCCCACCGGATACGTTGGGGGATGGGAGCGTGGTGCGTGTGGCCCAGGGGCATGCCGCCCTGTAGATACGTCCGACTCCAGACGTTGTGTCGAACCGTTGTGTCAGATGCCACTGAGAGACTGTGCTGATTGGAGACTGAGATGAAGCGTTTGCTGTGGATGTGTGTTGCCGCGACGGTGCTGGTGTCCAACGGAGCACTGGCGAGTGAGGCCCTGTCCAAGGCCAAGAACTGCTCGACGTGTCATTCCGCGTCGGCGCGGCTGGTGGGGCCCTCCTACAAGGAGATTTCCGCCAAGTACGGCAAGCAGAAGGACGCCGAAGACAAGCTGTCGCAGCGGGTGCTGAAGGGGAGCAGCGGCGTCTGGGGGATTGTTCCAATGCCAGCGAACAAAGAGGTCTCCGATGCGGAGGCCCGTGCGCTGGTGAAATGGATCATGTCGCAGAAGTAACGACGTGGTCCTCCCGGTGACGCGTTCGTGACACATGTCGTGTAGCGGGGGCGAAGGAGTGATGGGTGCGGAATCGTACAAGCATGATTGTGATTGAGCGAATCATGTGTGCTAGGTTCCGCGCCCATGAACATCTCCCTCCGCCTTTCTTCCCTTCTCGTTGCTTCATCCATCGCGTTCGGCTGTGCCGGCGGTGAGCCCGAGGCTGGCAATGCCCCCGTCGAGACCGCCGCGCAGGAAGTCGTAGACCCCAACTTCCGCATCTACAACATGGTCGAGGCCGTGCTGCCGGCGGCGAACTACGACGGTGTCGCGGGCAATGAGTGTATCGCGCTCCTGAACCCCGAGTACCGCCTGCGCAAGATCATCCTGGTGGAGTCGGTGGCCCCGGGCGCGACGTGCACGCTCAGCACGTACACGGCGGGCAAGGCCCTGAGCTTCACGTGGGGCGACAGCTCCGTGTACCAGGGCACCGCGGGCATCGCGGCCATCCGGACGGCGCTCAATGACTCGAACGGCGCGGTCCACCGCCTGGTGGGCTCGGTGACGAACGAGGCCACGACGCTGGCTCACCTCCAGAACTCCTGGACGCTGACGGATGCGCAGCAGGCCGCCATCATCGGCTCCGTCGCGGGCGTTCGCGTCCACTCGCTCTATGACTTCGAGGGCCAGGAGGAAGTCTACGCCGAGGCCGCGTACCAGGACGTGCGCGTCACCGGGCCGTGCGAGAACCCGGGCACGCCGACGCTGAACGCCCACACCATCAACGGCTTCGTGTACGGCTACAGCGCGAGCAACACGGGCAGCTGCCACAGCGGCTGGTTCACCGTGCAGCGCGTCTACAACCGTCACTGGCACCTGGTCTACAGCTACAGCTACTCCGAGTGATTCGCTGAAGGGCTCACGGCCTGGAGACAGGCCGTGAGTCGTTGTGCGGTGTGAGTTCGCCTCCTGGGCTCGAGCTCACCTGCGCGGGTGTGACGTCTGGGGTGGTACGAGCCGGGTGAGATACTCCAGGCCGAGGCCCGAGATGAGGAAGCGCTCCTTCTTGTTCGCGAGGAGTTGCTGCGTCCAATCGACGAAGCCGCCGTCGATGAGCTCGATGTCCTTCCCCGCGACTTCGATGACGCCCTTGTATTGGACGCCCTGGTAGTAGTTGTTCTCCGCCGGGGTGGTGTCCGCCTGCACGGAGAAGTGGGGGCGCAAGTGGTCGTGGAGCGCGGTGAACAGCGCTTCGGCCGAGGGCGAGCCTCGCCGTTGCTGGAGCTTGATGGACTTGAGCTCCACCTGGAAGAGGTCCTTCAGGAGCTGGCGTTGCGACTGAAGGTGGTCCGTGAAGGCTGCCTTTTCGAACGCGAAGTCGCCGCTGTCCCGACCTGCCGTCACAAGGCATGCGACCGCGAAGTGCGGTGTGAAGCCGGGAGTCGTGAAGGCAGGCGTGCGGAGGTGGCGAGGGGTTGCGCAGAACTTCACGAGCGGGGCGGTCCGCGTGCCGTTCTTCCGGCCCATGGCGTAGTGGAGCGCCATGACGTTGGTGGCGTCGGAGAGGACCTCGGTGCCTCGGGTGGCGCTGAGGACCTTCTTCTGGCTCACGGTTCCCAGGACGGAGCTGGTCCCCAATGCGGAGACAGGGGAGAGCTCCAGGGGCTCGAAGCCGCGCTCCGCGAGCCGGGTGAGCAGCTCCAGTTCTTTCGACTTGAAGTGGAGGACGTCGAGGGTGGCGGGGTGGACGAAGCGGTTCTGCTGGTGGGCTTGCAGCAGGTTCGCGGCGGTCATCCCCTTGACGCGCTCATCGAACACCGCGAGGAGCAGCGAGCCCAGCTCCGAGCCGGAGAGCTTCCGGGACAGGAGGGAGAGGAGGTCTGTTCCCGCCTTGGCGTGAAGCTTCTTGAGCAGCTCGTCCATGGCGCACAGTCTATTCTCAGCGGAAGCGCTCCTTGAGCGAGGCCCCGAGGCTTGCGTCGACCTGGTCTCCAGCCAGCATCAGCTCGACGCAGGCGCGTCCCAGTTGGCGCATGACGTGCGGGTTGGTTCCCACCGGGCTCCGGACCGCTGCGCTGACGGTGAGCACACCTCCCGACAGGCGCGCTCGCGCCCCGCTGTCGAGTCCCTCGAGGACCGCGGCCGCGACCTCCTTCGGCAGGCCGATATGTGCTGAGTCCATCCCTCCCAGAGGGGGGATGCGCCACAGTGGTCCTCTGCTCTCCGTCCATGGCACTTCCAGGTGGAGCTCCGACCTCGTCTCGTCGCGGGTCCACGAGAGCTCGAGGAGTCCGTACTCCGCGAAGCCGCCCAGGGGGCGGAGTATCTCGATTCCAACAGAGGTCAGCCGGGGCTGCTCTTGTCCGGCGGCCACCGTCCGGCGCTCCACTCCTTCCGCGAGGTAGGGCGCGTTCGGCCGCGTGCCAATCCAGAGCCGAGTGCGCGTGAGGTGGCTCAGGGGGAGGATTCTGGTGGACACAATCATCGTCTCTTCCGGGGGCCGCACGTGGACGCCGTGGGGGGCTGGTTCAAACCCCTCGGGCCATTTCGTGGCGCTGTTCGCGCGGGCTCCTTGGAGATGGGCCTCGGCGAGGTTCAGGCCGCGCACGTCGGCATCATCGAAGCAGGCTCCCGCGAAGTTGGACCTTCCCATCTCGGCGTTGCGCAAGTTCGCGCCGGTGAAGTCCGCGCCGGTGAAGTCCGCGCTTCGCATGAAGGCTTCGGAGAGGTCTGCTCGCACGAAGCGGACTCGGGCCGCGTTGCATGCCGGGAGTCCCGAGCGCGACAGGCTGGCTTCTTCCAGGTTCGCGCCTTCGAGCCACGCGGAGCGAAGGTTGGCGCCGGAGAGGTTCGCGCGGCGGAGGTCCTGTCCTCCCAACAAGGCTCGATGGAGGTTGCACCCCGCCAGCCTTGCGCCGACAAGGCTGTCTCCGTCCACCTGGAGGTCATCTCCGGTTTCGCAGCGGATGACCATTCTCAGGGCACCCGAATCCGACGCAATTCCATCGCTTTCCTCATGGCCGGAAGACTCCCGTGAAGAATGCACTGAGTGCTGCATCGTCCCATTCGCCATCCATCATCAGCCCAACACAGGCCAGCGCGAGCCAGCGCATGAAGTTCTGGCTCGATCCTTCTGGGGTGTGGACCGCGGCACGGACGGTGAGGACGCCTGCCATCAAGCGTGTTCGTGCTGCCCCCTCGAGAGTTTCAAGGACCGCGCTTGCGTACTCCCGCGGCAGCCCGACATGGGGCTCGTGTACTGGTTCTACCGGAGGGCTGCTCCACAGCAGGCCATCAAACCTCGTCCACGGAACGTTCAACTGAAGCTCTGACCCCGCACCATCGTGTGTCCACTCAAGTCCGAGGAGTCCGTACTCCGCGCGTCCCCCCGTGGGTTTCATCACCTCAATGCCGACAGTGGTCAGCTTGGGCGACTCGCTCCCAGCATCCACCTTCCGGGTCATCACGCCGTCACTGGGATAGAGCGCATCCGGGCACTCTCCCACCCATAGGCGAATACGCCCGTAGCGCCCCAGCGGTACGATTCTCATGAGCGTCCCGTTCAGGTCAGCACTTATGTCTGGCACGGGAGAGGCTCGAGAGGATGCTCATCCGCTCCGGGCCACCGAAGACGGAGGCGGGGACGCCGAGGACGCCTTGCTCCAGGAGGTCCTCGAAGGAGCACTGCGACACGGCGAAGTAGCCCACGCACGAGGAGGCGCGGAGCCCGGGCCGGTCGGCGGTGAAGGCATCCAGCAGGCGCGCCCGCTCCGATAGGAGCTCGCTGACCTGCTTCGGCCGCGCCGCGTGTTCCGTGAGCGCCGCATACCCGATGCGCAGCTTCTGCTCGTCCTTCGACAGCGGTGCGAACGCGGCCCGTGCATCCTCCCGCCACCGCGAGGGCGTGATGCACAGCCCGACATGGTCGGGGAGGAGCCATCCCTTGGAGAGCGAGACGAGGATGAACGCGAGCTCCTCCTGCATCAGCCGGAGCGTCCACGTCGTCGGAGGCGTCGCATAGGCGGAGTCCATCAGCAGGACCCGTTGCCCTGGCGCCTCGCGAACCCACGCCTCCACTCGCGCCCTCTCTTCGCTCGAGAGCGTTCGGCCCCAGGGCTTGAGCGGCTCGCAGAGGAGGAGCGCATCACAGGTGTCGAGCGGGGGAAGCCCCTCTCGCGCCGGGAAGCGCACGACGTCGACGTCCGCCTCCCCCGCGAGCTGGAGGTACACCGGATACACATCGTCTGGGACTGCGACGCGGGCCTTGCGCGACGCGAGCCACTCGAACAACACCCGCAGGGACCGCCTCACGCCGTGACTGACCTGCGTCCGGGCCTTGAGCCCCGCTTCGAGCCCCAGGTGCGCCAGGAACCGCTCCGCGAGATGGCAGCGATAGGGTGCTTCGTGATGTGTCGATGGTGCGATGGCCTCGAACGAAGGCCCCAGGCTTCGATAGAGATTGAGCTCCGCCAGGTCGACCAGGTCGGGACGCTTGCTCCGCCACTCGTCCCGCAGTGCGAGAAATGTCTCATGTTTCATGAGCGCAGCTCCGATGCGGGGTCTTCCAACGATGCCAGACAGGTTCCATCACTCATCAGGTTCCACGAGCGCACCAGCCGATGCGTCCGCTCCCAGCCCACCGAGGGCTCCGTATACGCCGCGACGCGTAGCACCCGGCCCGCGACCTCCCCCTCGAACACCGGGCTGCCCCAGGGCAGCTCTGTCACCTTCGTGAAGCCCGCCACCTCCATGGCCCGGAGCACCACTGCCAGCGGCACCTGATGCTCCTCGCAATACCGATTCACCGCGCTCGGCGCCCAGGGGTTCTCCGAGAGGCTGGAGACATAGAGTTCCTTGAAGCAGACCTCGTGAAACCCCTCCCGCGCGCTGCGCTCCAGATAGGCCCACACCTTCTCCACGTCATCGACGCCGCCGCGCTGGAGCACGCAGATGGCTCGACTGCGCAGACCAAAGTCCCGGGCCACGGCCCCCGAGTCGACGGAGATGCCCATGATGCGGGCATCGTCCTCCCGCGTGACACCGTGCCGGCTGAGGGCCAGGGCCGAGAGGCCCGCGTCCCGCAAGGCCCGCACCTGCTCCGCGTCGAGCCGCGCACCATTGGTGATGAGGAGCGTCTTCTCGAAGCGCTCGGCGAGACCCTGAACCAGGGCTTGCAGTTGCTTCGGAGGCAGCAGGGTCGGCTCGCCGCCTCCCGTGATGACGGCGCGCTCGGCGCCTCGGGCCTTCGCGAGGTCCGCCCAGCGCAACTGCACGTCGAGCGAGACACTGCGCTGCCGCGCGAGGTCCGAGGCACTGGCCTTCGAGAAACAGAACGCACACTTCGCCTGACAGGCTTTCGCCACCGGGAGCACCGAGAACGTGCGCGGTCGACAGTCCTCCCAGGCCGCGAGCCCCGTGTCATCGAGCAGGAAGGCCTGGGCCGTGACTTCCTCGTGGAACGTCGGCTTCAGCGTGCCGTCCTCGCCCACCCAGGCGACCCCGCTCAGGGGGACCTCGGGGGAGGGCCAGCGCCAGCCGATGCCGGTGCCCGTCGTGTCGTTGGGGCGCATCGCCGGCGCGCCCGCGGTCGGCAGCTTCGCTCGCAACGCGACGATGCGGTCCTTCGCGCGGCCCAGCTTCGCCACCAGCCGCCGCGCCTTCTCGAGCCCGGGCGTCCAGGGCTCGTCCTCCCGCAACATGTAGAACGCGTCGGGGAAGGTCGACTCCGCGATGGAGGCCTTCGAGTACTTCATGCGGTACCGGTCGAAGCCGCGCAGCCAGTTCGAGAGCGGGATGAAGGCGACGAAGGCGGTATCCATGATGAATCAACTCTCCCAATCTCTCATCTTCGTGTCAACTGGACACCAAGGCTCACCAGGGGAGACGCTTGCCTTCGAAGTCGAAGAAGCCCCCCGTGTCCTCGGCACCCAGGCGGCCGAGGACGGAGAGCAATCCCGAGACTGACAAGTCGACGGCCGTGGGCGCCTCGCTGCCACCCATGTCCGTGCGGACCCAGCCTGGGCTGAGGGCGAAGGCGAGGATGCCGTCCTCCTTCAAGTCGTAGCCCAGCGAGCGCGTGGCCATGTTCAGCGCCGCCTTGGACATCCGGTAGCCGTAGGCACCGCCCCAGCTGTTGTCCGCGATGGAGCCGAGGTTCGAGCTGAGGTTCGCCACCTTCGCGCCCCCCGCCGCGCGCAGCTGAGGCCGCAGGAGCAGCGTCATCCGCAGCGCCGCCACCGCGTTCACCTGGAAGGTGCGGGTGAGGTCGTCGCTGTCGAGGCCCGCGAGGTCGTCCGGTCGACTGCGCACGCCCGCGTTGTTGATGAGCAGGTGGACGGGGCCGGGAATCGCCGCGGCGAAGGCTCGCACGCTGGCCTCATCGGTGACGTCCAGCGCGTGGAGGTGGAGCGGTCCGTGGGCGCCTTGCGCGAGCGCGGCGAGCTCGCTTGCACGTTCGGGAGCCCGGACTCCCGCATGGACCTCGTCGCCTCGCTGGAGGCACTGACGCACGAGCTCGAGTCCGATACCCCGGTTCGCACCTGAAATGACGACGTTCATGGAGGGCTCGCTCGCTTTCGTTCTCGAAGCCGCCGGGGCTTCAGGTTCCGTCGCTGACACCCCACTCATAGTCGAGGTCGGCGATGCGTTCGATGAGCCCGGAGAGCGGCTCCCCCGGAGCGCCCGCCGCGAGGACCGTGTCGAGGTCATCAGCGCCTGCCTGGTAGGCGGCCTCTCCCGCGAGGTCGAAGGTGTAGAACCGCACGCGGTCGATGCCCGCGAGTCGGGCCGCGAGGAGCTGGAGGAGTGTCATCGCGTGGCGATTGCCTCCGAAGGCACCACACCCCCAGAACCCGGTGCGGACCTCCACGGGCTGGGCCGGCCAGTGCCGCCGTGACTCCCACCCGGCGGCGGCGAAGCCCGTGTACGCGGTGACGAGCACCTGCTCGAGCTGATGGCGGAAGTAGGGGCCGCGGTGGCCCGTGGGCGCGGCGATGGCGATGAGGTTGGTCCGGGTGGGAGGCCGCAGCACCTGAACCGCCGTGCTCAGCGTCTTCAAGGGCGCGGCGGCGAAGCGATTGCCATAGAGGCCGAACGGGCGGCTCGCGGCCCGGTCCGGCGCCGTCGCGATGGCGCATCGCCGCTCCGCCCCCAGGATGAGGACCGGGGTCGCGGCACCTGGCTCCTCGGTCTTCGCGGGCACGCCTTCCGCGAGGAGCGCTTCCCTCAAGGCCCCGAGCACCGGATGCTCCGCGGCCTGGAGCTCATCCTGGGCGAGCAGTCCCGAGCCATAGGCCACGAAGAGCTGCGGGTCCGCGAAGTTCACGTGCCACACCCCGGCGTCGTCTCCGCTGTAGTCGTACGTCCCTGGCACCGCGAGGCACTGCGTCTCGGCGAGCGACACGGTGGCGGGCAGCGGCGCGGCCTTCCAGCGCGTCAGCTCGACGCGCCCTGTGTGAATGGCCCCAGGGGGGCACGCCTGCTCGAAGACCCACTGCTTGTGCGGATGACGCTGGACCGGCGGATGGGCCGCGAGCAGTGCGGCGGGCTCGTACTCGCGGCGGAACAGGCAGGTGGGCGTCCGTGCGTTCATGGGATTGATGTTGGTGTCTAGATTACACTATGTCAACCCGGGCCCCGCCAGACCGAGGGCCGCGCGCATCGCCGAGGCAATCGTCTGCCAGCACCGACGTACCCGCCCGAGAAGCCGCGCTGGCTTCGGGAGAGGCTCACCGTGGACACCCTTCTTGGTGGATTGCGCCAGACGCTGCGCGCACTGTTCCGCAACCCGGGCTTCGCGCTCAGTTGCATCCTGCTGTTGGCGGTCGGAATCGGGACGAGCACCGCCCTCTTCAGTGTGGTCGAAGGCGTGCTGCTTCGCCCCTTGCCCTACCCGAGCCCCGAGCGCCTCGTGCAGTTGTCGGAGCTCTCGAGCGCGGGCAAGTCGATGCGGTTCTCGGACCCCAACTTCGAGGATGTGCAGGCGCGGAGCCGCACCATCGGTGCGGTGGCCCAGGTGTCGGGGGCGATGAGCGTCACCGTCACGGGAACCGATGAGCCGACCTTCGCCAACCTGGCGCTCGCCTCGCGCGACTTCTTCCGGGCCTTCGCGGTCCAGCCCGTCACGGGCCGCTCGTTCACGGACGAGGAGCAGAGCGCTGGTGGGGCTCCCGTGGTGGTCGTCAGCCAGGCCTTCTGGAAGCGCCACCTGGGAGGCCGGCCGCTGCCCATGTCGGAGACGCTGTCCTTCGAGGGACGTGCCCACACCGTGGTGGGGGTGATGCCCGAGTCCTTCGACTACCCGGTGGGCGCGCAGATGTGGACGCCCCGCGAGCAGGAGGCGCGCCGGCCCAGCCGCACCGCGCACAACTGGAACGTCGTGGGCCGCCTGGCCCCGGGCGTGGACTTGCGCGCGGTCCAGGCGGAGCTGACGGGGCTCGCGCGCGAGCTGAAGGAGCAGCACGGCCTGGAGACGGGCATGCAGGACGTCGCGGTGGTGCCGCTCCATGAGAGCCTCGTGGGGAGTGCCCGGTCGACCCTCTACCTGTTGCTGGGCGCGGCGGCCTTCCTGCTGCTCGTCGCGGGCGCCAACGTCACCAACCTGCTGCTCGCCCGGGCGGCGACGCGTCGGCGCGAGCTGGCGGTCCACGTCGCGCTGGGGGCGGGGCCGGGGGCGTTGGTGCGTCAGTTCCTCTCGGAGTCCTTGGTGCTGTCGCTGACGGGTGGAGCCCTGGGCGCGCTGTTCGCCACCTGGGGGGTGCCCGCGATGCTCGCGGTCGACTCGGGACACCTGCCGCGCGCCGCGGAGGTCTCCGTGAATGCCACGGCGCTGTGCTTCGCCTTCGGACTCTCGCTGCTGCTCGCGGTGGGCCTGGGGCTGGTGACGGCGCTGCGCGCGGCGCGCCAGAGTCCCTGGGCCACGCTCACGCAGTCCGGGCGGACGCAGGCCGGCGGCGGGGGCGCGGAGCGCATGCGTCGGGCCCTGGTCGTCGGGCAGCTCGCGCTCGCGCTGGTGTTGTTGGTGGGCGCGGCGCTGCTCGGGCGCAGCCTCATGGGGTTGCTCTCGGTGGACCCGGGCTACCGCACCGAGGACGTCGCGGTCCTCAGCCTGGTGCTTCCTCCCGCGAAGGAGGAGGCGGTGGGGCGCCAGAACGTCCAGTTCCAGGAGCACCTCATCTCGAAGCTGGCGGCGCTGCCTGGGGTGCGCGCGGTGGGCGCGGTGAGCAGCTTCCCGCTGGAGGGAGGCTCCTCGGGCAACGGCACCTTCGTCATGCTCAACCGCCCCGATGAGGTGAAGAACTTCGAGGACTTCGGTCGGCTGGCGCATGAGCGCGAGCGAGCCGGTTACGCGGAGTATCGCGTGGCGAGCGAGGGCTACTTCGGCGCGCTCGACATCCCGCTGGTGCGCGGGCGCCTCTTCGATGCGCGCGACACCGTGGATGCACCGCACGTGGCGGTCGTCAGCGAGGCGCTCGCGAAGGCCCACTGGCCCGGTGAAGACCCGCTGGGCAAGCTCATCCAGTTCGGCAACATGGACGGAGACCTGCGCCCCTTCACCGTCGTGGGCGTGGTGGCGGACGTTCGCGACCAGGGACTGGATGAGGCGCCGAAGGCGACATTCTATGGCTGCTCACGCCAGCGGCTGCGGGCGTCCTCCTCCTTCCACCTCGCAGTGCATGGCACTTCGGGCTCGGAGGCCCTGGTCGCCGCGGTGCGGCCCGTCGTGCGCGAGCTGGCTCCCGAGTTGCCGACGCGCCTGCGCACGGTGGAGAGCCTGCACTCCAGCTCGCTGGCCGCGCGGCGCTTCAGCCTCCTGTTGTTGGGGGCGTTCGGCGTGGTCGCGCTGCTGCTCTCGGTGGCGGGCCTGGCGGCCGTGGTGTCCTACGCGGTGGCGCAGCGCACGCAGGAGTTCGGCATCCGCTTCGCCCTGGGCGCCACGTCCGGGGACGTGCTGAAGCTGGTGCTCCGACAGGCGACGGCCCTCGCGGGGACGGGCGTGGTGCTCGGCACCCTGGGCTCCCTGGCGCTCAGCCGGGGACTCTCGGGGATGGTGTATGGGGTGAGCACCACCGACCCGTGGGTCCTCGCGGGGGTGGCGGTCCTCCTGCTGGGCGTCGCGCTGCTCGCGAGCTGGCTGCCAGCCCGCAGGGCCTCTCGCGTGGACCCGATGACGGTGCTGCGCTCGGGAGGCTGAGCGCCGCGCCGGGTGTGATGTCTGTGATTGAGTCGCCGCCCTCAGGACGCGGCGGCCATGGGCGCCGGGGAGACTGTGTCCTCCTCGGCGTCGGGCAGGTCCTCCTCGAGGCGGCGGAGCCTGGGGGCCAGGAAGCAGAGCACCGCCGTCGTCACCGTCATCACGCCGAGCAGGACCAGCAGCAGCGCCACGCCGCGTCCACTCCCCACGCCCAGCACCGTGCCCACGCTCCCCGCGAGCCTTCCGCCCTGGGCCATCAGCGGCTCGAAGACGTCATCCACCAGCGGACCCGCCAGGGCATAGGCCAGCGGGAACATGGCCTGGGCGACGACGCGGCGCACGGAGAACACCCGGCCCTGGAGCGCGATGGGGACCTTGCGCTGCCAGACGACGGTGAGGCTTCCGACGATGAGCGTCAGCGAGCCCATGATTCCAAACGCGCCCACCGCGACCAGCCACACCGAGACGCGCGCTCCTCCCATCAGGAGCAACACCCCCTGGAGCATCAGGAAGCCGAGCGCCGCGAGAATCCGCCGCTGGGGCCCGCCCCAGAACATCATGAACACGCCGCCCAGCAGCATGCCCACGCCGGCGAAGGACTGGATGGTGCCCAGCGCTTGCGTGTCGGCGAACCCCAGGACCAGCGGCACCACGAGAATCTGCAGCATGCCCAGGTTGAAGTTCGCCATGCCCATCACCACCAGCAGGCCCGAGAGGCCCGGGCGCTGACGGACATACGTCCACCCCTCGGTCATCTCCGCCCGGAGCGAGCCGCGCGTGCTCGCCTCCTTCGGGGTGCTGGGGAGGGACGGAATCGCCACCGCGAGCAGGATGCCCAGCGCCACGATGAACGTGGCCAGGTTCGTCAGCAGCACGCCGTCCAAGCCCACCCGGGTGATGAGCCACGCGCCCATGAGCGGCGAGAGCACCTGCACCACGGCCATCGAGAACTGAACCACCCCGTTCGCCTGCCCGTACTGCTCCTTGGGCACCATCAACGTCAGCGCCAACGACTGCGCGGGGAAGTGGAGCGAGTTGAAGAGCGCGCCCAGCGTAATCATGGCGAGAATCGCCGGCACGTGGAGCGCGTCCACCCGATACAGCACCGTCAACACCAACGGCGCCACGGCCGCGCCCAGGTGGCCCGCCATCATCGCCTTGCGCGGTCCCCACCGGTCCACCAGCACACCGGTGAGCGGCGCCACCAACAGCATCGGCAGGATGGCTGCTTGAGACACCCAACTGTTGAGCGTCAAAGAACCCGTGCGCTGGTAGAGCCAGACACCCAGGCCGAACGACGTCGTGTACGTGCCCAGCATGGACAGGAACTGCGCCAGGCAGATGAGCAGGAATCTTCGCATGTCGGAGCTCGTGCGCTTGTCACAAGCTAGCACGCTTCACTTGTTTTAAGTGAAAACCCAGTAACTCCTTGAAGTCCATGATGGGGGCTCGTTAGCTTGCGGCAATGCTTGGCAACCTCGCGCGGGGAGTGGTGGCCTCTCCCGTCACCTCGTTGATTGAACGCATCGAGCTGCATGCGGCCTCGCGGCCGGATGATGACGGCCTCGCGTTCCTGTCCAAGGCCGGTGCGCCTCGGGTGTTGTCCTGGGCGAAGCTGCACGCGCGCATCCGGTCGATGGGCGCGGCGCTGGTCCAGGCGGGGGTCCAGCCTGGAGACATCCTCTTCGTCCTGAGTGCCTCGCCGTATGAAGAGGTGCTCGGCTTCCTGGGCGCGATGGCGGCGGGGGCGCTGCCTTCCATCCTCTCGTTCCCCTCGCTCAAGCAGAGCGAGGAGCGCTTCCACGAGACGCTTCGCCCCATCACGCTGTCCACGGGAGCGCGGTGGGTCATCACCTCCCGCGAGTTCACGGGCGTCGTCACGCGCGCGCGGCTTCCGTCCCAGGTGGTGGAGTTTCCCCCGGAGGATGTCCTGGATGCGGCGCCCGTCGCCGCGCTTCCGGCGCCGTCCGCGGACTTCCTCCAGTTCTCCTCGGGCACCACGGGCTTGCGCAAGTGTGTGCGCATCACCGGGGAGATGATGGCCAGTCAGGCGGGCACGTATGCGAAGGCCCTGGGCCTAGGTCCGGTGGACCGGGTCGCGAGCTGGTTACCGCTCTACCATGACATGGGATTGGTGGCGTGCCTGCTGGTGCCGCTCTACCAGGGACACCTGTCCGTCCACATGTCTCCGTTCGAGTGGCTGGCGGAGCCGGTGACCCTCTTCCAGGCGCTCTCCACCTATCGGGCCACGCTCATCTGGCTGCCGAACTTCGCGTACAAGCTCTGCGCGGAGCGCATCCAGGACGCGGACCTGGAGGGGTTGGACTTGGGCTCCCTCCGGGCCTTCATCAACTGCAGCGAGCCGGTGCGCCACCGCTCGCATGAGCACTTCCTGCGGCGCTTCGAGAAGTGGGGCATTCGCGCGGAGCACCTGCACGCGTGCTACGCGATGGCGGAGACGACCTTCGCCGTCACCCAGACGGAGCTGGGCCGTGCCGCGCGCGTGGACCACGTCCTGGCCCGCGAGGTCTCCGCCGACCAGCGGGCCGCCCCCGCTCCCGAGGGCACTCCCGAGGCGGAGCGGCTGACGTTCGTCTCCTGTGGACGCGTCCTCGAGGAGATGGAGGTGCGCATCGGAAGCGAAGCGGGCGAGCGGCGCGTCGGTGAGATTCAGGTGCGAGGCTCCAGCCGCATCCCCGGCTACGGGGTGGACGGGCTGCTCCCGCTGGACGCGTTCACCGAGGACGGCTGGTACAAGACGGGAGACCTTGGCTATCTGGCGGAGGGAGAGCTGTACGTCTCCGGCCGCGCCAAGGACCTCATCATCCACCGGGGCCACAACGTCCACCCCAGCGACGTGGAGGAGGTGGCGGGAGAGGTGCCGGGCATCAAGCCCGGGCGGCTCGTGGTCTTCGGCCTCTTCGACGACGCGGCCGGCACCGAGGACGTCATCGTGATGCTGGAGCCGGAAGGGGCGGAGACCGACCGGGAGGCGCTGCGGCGGACGCTGCGCGAGAAGGTGTGGACCCGGCTCAACGTCACCGTCGCGGACGTGGACATCGTCGAGCAGGGGACGCTGCGCAAGAGCACTTCGGGCAAGCTCTCGCGGTCGTCCAATCGCAAGCTCTACCAGGAGCGGTTGCAGGAGGCACAGCGCACCGTCCGCGCCCGGGGCCGTCCCGCGAATGCGCGGCCCTATGTGGAGCCGAGAGACCTCTGGGAGCGGCAGCTCGCCTGGATTTGGGAAGAGGTGCTGGGCATCAGCCCCATCGGGCTGGAGGACAACCTCTTCCTGGAGCTGGGCGCGGACTCCGTGTCGGCGACGCGGGCCGCGAGCGAAGTGGAGCGCCGCCTGTCGAAGGCCATCCCGCCGTCGGAGTTGCTCGCCGCGGACACCCTCGCGCGGCAGGCCCAGTTGCTGCGCCGCGAAGAAGGCGCTGCCAGCTCTCCCTTGGTGACGCTCCAGCGCAAGGGCGAGGGGCGCCCCTTCTTCCTGGTCCACGCCGCGGGAGGGTGGGCCTTCCCCTACATGTCCCTGGTCCGACAGCTGGGCGAAGAGCGCCCCGTGCATGTCTTCCAGGCGCAGCAGCTGTTCCACGGCGGTGCGCCGGCGATGACCGTGGAGCGGATGGCCGAGGACTACCTGACGGCCCTGCGGCAGGTGCAGCCTCGGGGACCGTACCTGTTGGGAGGCTGGTCGCTGGGGGGCCACGTCGCCTTCCAGATGGCGTCGCGGCTCCAGGCCGAAGGGGAGGAGGTCTCCCGCGTCGTCATGTTCGATACGAGCGGGCCTCGGCCTCGCTGGTTCCAGTTCAAGGCGCGGACGCTCTGGGAGCTCATGCGGCCCCTCTTCCGGCTGTCCTTGACGATGCCGAAGCTCCGCGCCGCGGTGCCGATGATGAAGGCGCTCCAGGCGCAGACACCCGTCTGGCGCTTCGCCATCGCCTATCTCGTCACGGGCGAGTCGCGCCACATCGGCCCGATGTTGCAGCTGGCCTTCCCAGAGGCTTTCGACCCGAAGCGGTACGCGCAGCTCGACGAGCACGGCGCCTGGGACTACTTCGTCGAGCTGGCGCTCGCGAACCATGCCCCCGCGGACCGCATCCTCCTCATCCCCGGCATCGACGGCGCTGGCGCGCGGCGGGCCCTGGCCGTGACGCGGCGGTGCGAGCAGCTCAACGCGCGCTACCGGCCCGCGCGCCCGTACGCGGGCCGCGTGGACATCATCGGCGTGCGAGGCAACGCCGCCCTGGAGCGGTGGCGGCCGTTCGTCGGAGGCTCGTTGAACATCCACCCGTTCGACATCGAGAAGCGCGTGATGACCCCGCACTTCGACATGATGGACCCGTCGAACGTGACGCTCTTCGTGGACGCCGTGCGGCAGCTGCTGCGCGAGCCGGGCGCCTGAGCCCTCGCGGGGGGGCTTCCCCCGCGAGGCTGTCCCCAGGTGGAGGACTCAGGCCACGGCCGGAAGCGCCTCCACCACGTTGAACGTCACCGCCGGACGCGCACCCGGGAGGCGCTCGTCCAGGTACTCGTTGAGGACATGGCGGGTGCGCAGGGCCTCGTCATCGACGAGCCGCTTGAGCTCCGCCAGGTGCACGAGGCTCTCGAGGACATCGTCCGTCTCCACGCCGAAGTCGATGAAGCAGGCGACCTCGTTGACGCCGCCCTCGATGATGCGGTCCACCATGGGCAGGCATGAGGTGGGCGTGCCAATCAGCGCCCCCGTCCGGTAGTAGCGCTCGAAGGCGAACGAGGCGACGTAGCGCACCCACTTCGGCTCGTTGATGTCCACCTGCAGGTTGAGGCTCTTGGCCATCGTCTGCATGAGGTGGACGTGCGAGGCCAGGTACGACGTCAGGGGCTCGCGGACCTTGTGCAGCACCTCCTGCGTGTCCTTGCCGAGGAACGTGTGCATCATCAACGTGGCCACCCGCTTGGACGGGTCGTGCCCCGCGTTCCTCAGGTGTGTCTGGTAGACGCCCGTCTTCTGGAGCGCGTCCTCGAGCGACTGGCCCAGGAGCGACGTCAGCATGTGATAGCCGTCGCGGCCCGTCTTCTCGAAGAGGTCCAGCCCGCCCGCGCAGGTGACCCAGATGGGCAGCTCCTCCTGGACGGGCCGGGGGAAGACGCGCAGCGTGATGTCGTTGCCCACGCCGTCCTTCGCCGGAATGGACTCACCTCGCCAGAGCCGCTGGACGAGGTCCAGGTTGCGGAACATCACCTCGCGCTTGTTCGCGTAGTTCTCGGGCGCGAAGGCGAAGTCGTTGGGCACCCAGCCGGATGCGATGGAGATGCCGGCGCGCCCCTTGGAGAGGTTGTCGACGATGGACCACTCCTCGGCGACCCGGAACGGGCTCTGGAGCGGCAGCACCACGCTCCCCGCGCGCAGGCCCACGTTCTTCGTCACCGTGGCCAGCGCGGCGTTCAGCACGGCGGGGTTCGGATAGAGCCCTCCATGCTCATGGAAGTGGCGCTCGGGCGACCACACCGCGGAGAAGCCGTTCTGGTCCGCGAACTTCCCCGCCTCCAGGTAGAGGCGATAGCGCTCCGAGCCGCCTCCGTCATCGGCGAAGAAGAAGAGGCTGAAGTCGAGCTTCTTCCCCGCGCCTGGACGGGGCGCGGGAACGACATGACTCACGAGCCCCTGGGGGCCTTGCGTCACGGTGACCTGGCGCACGGCGGGGTGCCGCGCCAGCAACGCCTGGAGCTCCCGAGGGCCGAGCTCTCTCGAAGAGGACGCGGTGACGCGCGGCGGCTCCTCCGTCGATTGCAGGAGCGCGGAGAGGTCCTGCTCGGGCTGCGTCGTCATGCCGACCAACAGGCCGTGGAGCTGACCGGTGAGGTGGATGATGGCCAGGGACTCGAAGCGGCGCGTGTCGTAGGTGAGCCGCAGCGACACGCGTGCGGCGGACACCACGCCGACGGTGAGCGGATGCGCGGGCGCGGAGAGCGGAACGGCGGGGGGCTGGAAGCCCAGTCCGCGCGCGAGCGGCACCAGCACGTCGTCCTCGGCGAGCTCCTCGGTGGAGACGACGCTCTGGAAGAGCGGTGCGCCCTCCGGGACGCCGAGCCACTGCCGGACCTGCGCCGAGGAGACGCCATCGGCGGACTGCCAGGCGCTCAGGTCGGCGTGCAGGCCTCGCAGCCAGCGCAGCAGGTTGCCCTCGGAGGGGACGGAGATGCGTCGGGGGAGCGTGTTCGCCAGTCCCCCCACCATCACCTCGCTCCACGGTGTCCCCGCGGGGCGGCCCGGCGAGTACACGCCGAAGCGCGTGTCCGCGTGGCCCGTCTGGAGGCGCAGCAACACCGCCCAGGCCGCCTGGACCAGCGTGCCGAGGCCCACCTTGTTCTTGCGAAGGAAGGTCTGCACGGTCTCGCTCTCCGAGGTGGAGAGGACGAGCTGCTGCGTGAGCCAGTCCGAGGCGCCAGGGAGCTCCTGCGTCCCCGCGCGCTCGGAGAGCATCGACGGCGGCAGGCCGTGGAGGGCCTCCCGGAAGCGCACCTCCGCCTCGCGCGAATCCTGCTGCTCCAGCCAGGCGACGTACTTGCGGAAGGGCTGGCCCGGCTCGAGTCCCGCCTCGGACTTCTCTCGCGTGGCCTTGTAGAGCTGGAAGAGCTCCTTGACGCAGATGCGCGCCGAGGCCCGGTCCAGCACGAGGGGGCTGTAGCCGAAGACGCACGTCCCCATGGCCTGCGAGGTGCGGAAGAGCGTCAGCCCGGCGAGGGGCGCGGCGATGAGGTTCAGGCCCCGCTCGCGCTGCGTCGCCAGGTGCTGCTCGATGCGCGCGGTCTGCTCCGCCTCCGGGAGCCCCGTGAGGTCGTGTCGCTCCACGGTGGGGTCGACCTGGGCGCGGACCACCTGCATGGGCTCCGGGAGGCCTTGGGTGAAGAGGGCGGTGCGCAGCGCGGTATGACGGCGCACCAGCTCCTTCAGCGCGCCCTCCAGGGCCGCTTCATCCAGCTCGCCGCGGAAGCTCCATTGGAGATGTTCGACACGGGGCTCGGGCGACGACGAGGGCCGCGCGAGGAGCTCCCGTTGGAGAGGGGACAACTTGTAGACATCCTCGACGTTCTTCATGGGTTCGATGTCCTCCCGGACAAGAGATGGGATTCGGGATGAGCCGGCCCCAGGACGGACTGGAGCAGGGCGGCGAGCACCTGGACGTGTGGCTCGGTGAGCAACGTGTGGTGGTCGCCTGGAATGGGGTGGAGCCGGAGCGGCTGGAGCGCGAGCTCGGCCCAGCCACCGGAAGGGTCCGAGGGGGGAACTCGCGGCCCCTTCAGCGGGCGGAAGAGGGAGATGGGGCCTGGGTAGTCCCGGGGCGGGTGGTACTGGAACATCGCGCGCAGATGGGCCTGGATGACGGTGCTCACGACGGTGAGCTCTCGCTGCCCCATGCCTGGGGGGAGGACTCCCGCGTCGCTGGCGCGCTGGTGCAGCAGCGCCAGTCGCGCGGGCGTGGCGAGGGGCTCCAGCTCCGTCGCGGAGAGGGACAGGGGCTTGCCCGCCATGCGTCCGAACTCGGAGGCGAGTGAGGCCAGGACCTCGACCTCGCTCCGAGGGGGCTGGGGGACGGACGGCGGAGTCAGGGCGGGAATCCAGCTGTCGAAGAGGAAGAGGTGGGCCACGCGCTCGCCGGCGTGGGTGAGCTGGCGGGCCATCTCGAAGGCGATGACGCCGCCCATGGACCAGCCTCCCAGCAGGTAGGGACCCTGGGGGTGACGCTCGCGCAGCAACTCGACGTAGGTGGCCGCGATGCGAGGGATGCTGTCGAGAGGCTCGCGTTTGCCGTCGAGTCCCGGTGCCTCGAAGGCGTGGAGCGGTTGGTCCCCTCCGAGTGCTCTGGAGAGCGGCAAGTAGCAGAGCGAGTTGCCCCCGATGGGATGGACCAGGAAGAGCGGCGGACGCGCGCCCCGGGGCTGAAGGGGGACGAGCGTGGAGGCGGGTGTTGCTTCCGCGCCATCCAGGAAGGCCGCGATGCGCTCGACGCTGGAGTGGGTGTGCAGCATCGCGAGCGGCAGCCTCCGTCCCAGTCGACGCTCGAGCTCGGCCATGAGGCGCACCGCGAGCAGGGAGTGGCCTCCCAATGCGAAGAAGTCGTCGTGGCGGCCGACGCTCGGCACCCTCAGGACGTCGGCGAAGAGGGTGGCGAGCTTCTCCTCCGTCGAGCCTGGTTCGACGAGGACCGTGCGGGGCGGGGCGGTGGTGGCCTCGGGCGCGGGCAGGGCTTCGCGATGGACCTTGCCGTTGGGCGTGAGGGGGAAGGCCTCCAGCACCACGAAGGCCGAGGGCACCATGTACTCGGGCAGCTTCTCCCGGAGCGCACCGCGCAGGGAGGCGGGCGCGAGGGCTGCCCCTGTCGTGGGGACGAGATAGGCCACGAGGCGCTTGTCTCCGGGCACGTCCTCGCGGACCACGACGAGGGCCTGCTGGATGGAGGCGTCCTGCTGGAGGATGGCTTCGATCTCTCCTGGCTCGATGCGGTAGCCCCGCAGCTTGAGCTGGAAGTCGGTGCGGCCCAGGTACTCGAGGTGCCCTTCGGGCAGCCAACGGACCTGGTCTCCCGTGCGGTAGAGCCGCGCTCCAGGCTCCTGGCTGAACGGGTCCGGTACGTAGCGCTCGGCGGTCCGCGCGGGCTGCCCGAGATAGCCTCGCGTGACCCCTTCGCCGCCGACATACAGCTCTCCCGGAAGCCCGATGGGAACGGGGCGTCGCAGGTCATCCAACACGTAGACCCGCGTGTTGGAGATGGGGCGGCCGATGGGGAGGGAGGCCCCCTCTGTCGGTGGCTGGGTGACTTCATGGGTGCAGCACCCCACGACTGTCTCGGTGGGGCCGTACTCGTTGATGAGGCGTGTGCCGGGCGCGAAGGTCTTCCAGAACTGGACCTGCCGAGGCCACAGGGCTTCTCCGCCGATGACGAAGGCGCGCGTCTTCCCCTCGGCTTCGGCGGCGGGGAGGAGATGCGAGAGCAGCTCCAGGTGCGCGGGCGTGAGCTTGAGCAGACTGAGCCCACGCTCCGTCTGGAGCGCCGCGGCGAGTGGCTCTCCGCCCTCTCCCTCGGCGACGAGCGTCACCGTCTTCCCCGTGAGCCACGGGGTGAAGAGCGACGTGACGGTGAGGTCGAAGCTCAGGGGCGAGTGGACGAGCGTCCCCGCGCCTTCGTCCGCCGCATAGGCTCTTTCGCTCCACGCGAGGTAGTTGACGACGCCCCGGTGCGGAACCATGACGCCCTTGGGCCGCCCGGTGGAGCCCGACGTGAACAGGACATACGCGAGGTTGTCCGCGTGGACCTGCCCCTCCGGCGCGGAGCGCTCCTGGGCCTGGAGGAGGTCCTCGACCTCATCGAGACACACCGCGCGGGCCTCCGCCGGGAGCCCCGGTCGCGCGGTCGTGTGCGTGAGGACGAGCGGGCCGCCGCAGTCGTGCAGCTGCTTTCCCAGTCGCTCCGGAGGCGAGGTGACGTCGAGCGGGACATAGGCGCCTCCTGCCTTGAGGATGCCGAGCAGCGCGGCGAGCAGCTCGAGCGAGCGAGGGAGGTAGAGGCCCACCAGGACCTCGGGCCCCACGCCCCTGGCGCGCAGGAAGTGGGCGACTTGATTGGCGCGGGCCTCCAGCTCCGCGTAGGTCCGTTGGTGCGCTCCCATCCTCGCGGCGATGGCGTGGGGCGTGCGTGCGACCTGCGCCTCGAAGAGCTGGTGGACGCAGGCTTCCTGGGGCAGGGCGGTGCGGGTGTCGTTCCATTCGATGAGTAGCCGCCCCCGCTCGGCGGCGTCGAGGATGCCGACATCCTGGAGCCGCGCGTCGGGCGTCTCCGCGATGGAGTGGAGCAAGGTCCGCAAGTGCCCCAGCATCCGCTCGATGGCCTCTGCTGCCAGGCGGCCCTCCTGATAGTTGATTTGAAGCGTGAGCACGGCCTCGGGCAGCACCACGAGGCTGATGGGGTACCCCGTGCGTCCCTCGGTCCTCGCGAAGCCATCCACCCGGGAGCGGCCGTTCACACTCGCGACGCCCTCGGGGGTGGGGAAGTTCTCGTAGATGATGATGCTCTCGAACAGGGGCCTTCCTCGTGGCACCTGGCTCCAGCCGTGGACGTCGACGAGCGACGTGAAGTCGTGGCTGCGCGCGGCGAACTGCTCCGACTGGAGCTGCTTGAGCCAGGGGATGAGAGGGGCTTCCGGTGGCACTCGCACGCGGGTCGCCACCGTGTTGATGAAGGTGCCGAGCATCGCCTCCACCCCCGGCAGCGACGGGGGACGGCCAGACGTCACCATTCCGAAGGCGACATCCGCGAGGCCACTGTAGTGGCTCAGCAGCAGGGCCCAGGCCCCCTGCACCAGCGTGCTCAGGGTGAGCTGGTGCTTGCGCGAGAGCACCGCGAGCTGTGCACTCAGCTCCGCGGAGAGACGCAGGGACCGGACACCGTAGCGCTCCTTCGTGCTCGCGGGCCTCTGGGCTCGCTCGATACCGAGGACGTTGGGCGTCGTGAAGCCCTGGAGCGCTTGTCTCCAGAAGTGCTCCGCTCGAGGCAGGTCCTGGCGGTCCAGCCAGGCGATGTAGTCCCGGAAGGGCCTCGCGGGCTCAAGCCCGGCGTCCTCTCCTCGGCGGCAGGCGTCGTAGAGCCGCAGGACTTCCTGGAGGCACAGGGGCGCCGACCAGCCATCCATCAACAGGTGGTGATAGCTCAGGGCACACAGGTGCCGCTCGGGCGTGAGCTTGACGGCGTAGAGGCGCAGCAGCGGCGCCGCCGCGAGGACGAAGCCCTGGCGGCGGTCGGCTTCGAGCACCTCCTCGAAGCGAGGCTGCCAATCCGCCTCCGGTGTTCCTTGCCAGTCGTGCAGCGCCCAGGGGAGCCGGACCTTCCGGCGCACGGCTTGAACCGGCTCGGGCAGACCCTCCCAGAAGAAGGCGGAGCGCAGCGCGCTGTGGCGCTCCGCCACGAGCTCCCAGGCTCGCTGGAGCAGCTCGATTTGGAACTCGCCGTGCCACGTCCAGTAGATCTGTTCCACATACGTCCCCGTCTCCGGGGCCCGAAGCGTGTGGAACAGAATCCCCTGCTGCATCGGCGAGAGGCGGTAGACGTCCTCGACGTTCTTCACACCAGCTCCCAAGGGCCTAACCGGTCAGCGCGACATCGCCCGTTTCGAGCAGTCCGCGGAGCAGCTCTCCGAGACGCGCGACGTGTGGCTCGGTGAGCAGGGAGTAGTGGTCGCCTGGCAGGGTGAACAGGCGCGGCGGTGACAGGGTCGCGGCGGCCCATCCTCCCGTCGGGTCCGAGGCCGGGGCCGTGAGCCCCTGCTCGGGACGGACGAGGGCGACCGTCCCCGCGTAATCGCGCGGCGGGGTGTACTGGAGGAGCGCGTGCCCGTGGGCGCGGAACACCTTGAAGAGGGCCTCCAGCTCGCGCGTCCCCATGTCCCGCGGAATCGCGCCCGTGCTCCTGGCTCGTTCAGCCACCAGGTCGAGGCGCGCTTCGTGGCTCATGGGCGACAGCTCCTCCGCCGAGATGGGGAAGGGCTTGCCGAGGATTCGCCCGAGGTCCATCGCGAGCGAGGCCAGCAACGAGGCGTCATCGGTCGCGGAGATGACGGGGACAGGCGCGAGGGCGGGCACCCAACTGTCGATGAGGAAGAGCTGGGCGACACGCTCTCCAGCGCGGGTGAGCTGCCGCGCCATCTCGAAGGCGACGACTCCGCCCATCGACCAGCCTCCCAGCAGATACGGGCCCTGGGGCTGAACACGGCGCATCGCCTCGATGTATGCGGCGGCCATGTCGGGGATGGCGCTGAAGGGCTCTCGTGAGCCGTCGAGTCCCGGTGCCTGGAACGCGTAGACGGGTTGCTCTTCTCCGAGCACGCGAGTCAGCCGTCCGTAGCTCAGGGGGCTTCCTCCGATGGCGTGGACCAGGAAGAGGGGCCGACGCGAGCCCTTCGGCTGGAGCGGAACAAGCGGTGAGGAAGAAGGCGCTCCCCGCTCACTCACCCGGGCGGCGAGTTGCTCGATGGTGGGGTGGGTGAAGAGGGTCGAGATGGGCAGCTTCTGGCCCGTGCGGCGCTCGATCTCCCCCATGAGCCGGACCGCGAGGAGCGAGTGCCCGCCGAGGGAGAAGAAGTCGTCGAGAGCGCCGACGCGGGGGACACGAAGCAGCTCGGAGAAGAGCGCGGCGAGGGTTGCTTCAGTGGGGTTACGGGGCGCGACGAAACCCAACGAGGAGAGGGAGGAGGCGTCGGGCGGGGGGAGTGCCTTGCGGTCAATCTTGCCGTTGGGATTGAGGGGCAGGGAGGGCAGGAGGACGAAGGCGGAGGGGACCATGTACTCGGGCAACGAGTCCTTGAGGAAGGAGCGAAGGACGGAAGCGTCGAGAGAGGAGCCCGGGCGAGCAGAGAGGTAGGCGACGAGGCGCTTGTCACCAGGGACATCCTCGCGAGCGAGGAGGACGGCCTGGTGGACGGAGGGGTGAAGGTGGAGGAGGGCCTCGATTTCACCGAGCTCGATGCGGAAGCCGCGGAGCTTCACCTGGAAGTCGATGCGGCCGAGGTACTCGAGGTGGCCGTTGGGGAGCCAGCGGACGCGGTCTCCGGTGCGGTACATGCGAGCGCCGGGAGAGGAGGAGAAGGGGTTGGGGATGAAGCGCTCAGCGGAGAGGTCAGGGCGAGAGAGGTAGCCGCGAGCGAGGCCGGAGCCAGCGAGGAAGAGCTCACCAGGGACGCCGATGGGGAGAGGCTGGAGGAGGGAGTCGAGGACGAAGGCCTGGGAGCCGGAGAGAGGCAGGCCGATGGTGGGCTCGGAGGAGGAGTCAGGGGAGACGAGGGAGAAGGTGGAGTAGGTGGTGTCCTCTGTGGGCCCGTAGAGGTTGAAGAGGCTCCGGACGGAGGAGTGCTGGAAGAGAGCGCGAGCGAGAGCGCCCGGGAGGGGCTCACCGGCGAGGTTGATGGTGGAGATGGAGGAAGGAAGTCCGCCGGAGCGGACGAGCTCTGCGGCGGCGGAGGGGACGGTGTTGAGGAGGGTGACTTCGTCGCGGCCCGGGAGAGAGGGAAGGGCGAGAGCGTTGTCGGCGAGGAAGACGGTGGCGCCGCAGGAGAGAGGAGCGAAGAGCTCGAAGACGGAGAGGTCGAAGGTGACAGAGGTGGCGGCGAGGGTGCCTGCGAGCTGGAGAGGAGAGAAGACGCTCAGGGCCCAGCGGAGGAAGGAGACGGAGTTGCGGTGCTCGAGGCAGACGCCCTTGGGCCTGCCGGTGGAGCCGGAGGTGTAGAGGACGTAGGCGAGGTTGGAGGGGAGGGAAGAGGAAGGAGGAGGCGCACCGGCGGGGAGGGAGGAGAAGAGGTGAGCCTCGGAGTCGAGGCAGAGGGTGGGGACGGGAGAAGAAGAGAGGAGCGACTGCTGAGTGAGGAGGAGGTGGGCCTGGGAGTCAGCGAGGACGAAGGCGCGCCTGTCAGCGGGGTGGTTGGGGTCGAGAGGGACGTAGGCGCCGTCGGCCTTGAGGATGGAGAGGAGGGCGATGACGAGGTCAGCGGAGCGCTCGAGGCAGACAGCGACGCGGACGTCGGGGCCGACGCCACGAGAGCGCAGAGCGAGTGCGAGCTGGTTGGAGCGTGAGTCGAGCTGACGGTAGGAGAGGCGAGAGGTGCCGACGACGAGGGCGGTGGCGTCGGGAGTGCGAGCGGCCTGGGCCTGGAAGAGGTGGTGGACGCAGGCGTCGTCGGGGAAGGCCGTGGAGGTATTCCACTCGACGAGGACCTGGTCTCGCTCGTGCGGCGTGAGCAGGTCGAGCGACGCGAGCGGCAGGTGGGGGCGAGCGAGCGCGTGGGTGAGCAGTGAGCGCAGATGCCCCGTCATGCGCTCGATGGTGGAGCTGTCGAACAGGTCGGTGTTGAACTCGAACACGCCTTCGAAGCACCCCTGTTTCTCGCCGAGTGCCAGGGTGAGGTCGAACTTCGCGGTGGTGTTGGTCGGCTCCACGGGGCGCAGCTCGAGCCCCTCGAGCGCCAACTCGGAGACGGGTGCGTTCTGAAGCGAGAACATCACCTGGAAGAACGGATTGCGACTGAGGTCGCGCTGGGGCTGGAGCGCTTCGACGAGCTTCTCGAAGGGCACATCCTGGTGTTCGTAGGCACCGAGGGTGGTGGCCCGTACCTGGGCCAGCAGCTCGCGGAAGGAGGTGCTGCTCTCCACGCGAGCGCGCAGGACGAGGGTGTTGACGAAGAAGCCGATGAGGCCCTCGGTCTCCGCGCTGGTGCGGCCCGCGATGGGCGAGCCGACGCAGACATCATCCTGCCCGGAGTATCGGGAGAGCAGCGCCTGGAAGCCCGCGAGCAGGACCATGAAGGGCGTGCTGCCGGTCTGCTGTGCGAGGGCCTTGATGGACGTGGAGAGGTCCTGCGGGAGCTGGACGGGGAGGGTGGCGCCTCGGGAGGACTGGATGGGAGGGCGCGGCCTGTCGGTCGCGAGCTCGAGGACGGGGGGCGCGGTGAGCTGCGTCCGCCAGTAGTTCAGTTGGCTCTCGAGCGCGGCGCCCTGGAGCCAGTCGCGCTGCCAGGCCGCGAAGTCCGCGTACTGGACAGGCAGGTCCGGCAGCGCGAGCGCGTGGCCTGAGCGGAACGACTCGTAGAGTGCGCCGGTCTCGCGCACGAGGACACCCATGGACCAGCCATCGGAGACGATGTGGTGCATGGTCAGCAGCAACACGTGCTCGGTCTCGGCCAGACGCAGCAGGCTGGTGCGCAGCAGCGGTCCCGTCGACAGGTTGAAGGGACGTTGCGCTTCCTGCCGCGCATGTTCGCGGGCCGCGTCTTCACGCTCGGGGCTCGTGAGCGCGGAGAGGTCCACGACGGGAAGCGTCCAGTCGATGGACGCGTGGATGCGTTGGAGGGGCTGCTCATCACTCAGGACGAAGGTGGTCCGCAGCGTCTCGTGACGGGCGACGAGTGCTTCAAAGGCTCGACGAAGTGCCTCGGCGTCGAGGTGTCCCTTCAGCCTGAGCTCCACGGGGAGGTTGTACGACGCACTTCCTGGCGAGAGCTGATCAAGGAACCACAGACGCTGCTGGGCAAAGGACAGCGGCAGTGCATCGCCTTGTGACGGAGTCTCTCGCGGCAGCGCCTTCAGCGGCGGCCTGGAAGAGAGGATGGCGCCGCGAGCGGCGGCCTGGATGCGTTCGGCGAGGAGCGCGACGGATGGGGACTCGAAGAGCGCGCGCAGGGGCAGCTCCACACCGAACGCGGAGCGGATGCGGAAGAGCGCCTGAGTGGCCAGCAGCGAGTGCCCGCCGAGAGAGAAGAAGTCGTCGAGAGCGCCGACGCGGGGGACACGAAGCAGCTCGGAGAAGAGCGCGGCGAGGGTTGCTTCAGTGGGGTTACGGGGCGCGATGAAGCCCGACGAGGAGAGGGAGGAGGCGTCGGGAGGAGGGAGTGCCTTGCGGTCAATCTTGCCGTTGGGATTGAGGGGCAGAGAGGGCAGGAGGACGAAGGCGGAGGGGACCATGTACTCGGGCAACGAGTCCTTGAGGAAAGAGCGAAGGACGGAAGCGTCGAGAGAGGAGTCCGGGCGAGGAGAGAGGTAGGCGACGAGGCGCTTGTCACCAGGGACATCCTCGCGAGCGAGGAGGACGGCCTGGTGGACGGAGGGGTGAAGGTGGAGGAGGGCCTCGATTTCACCGAGCTCGATGCGGAAGCCGCGGAGCTTCACCTGGAAGTCGATGCGGCCGAGGTACTCGAGGTGGCCGTTGGGGAGCCAGCGGACACGGTCTCCGGTGCGGTACATGCGAGCGCCGGGAGAGGAGGAGAAGGGGTTGGGGATGAAGCGCTCAGCGGAGAGGTCAGGGCGAGAGAGGTAGCCGCGAGCGAGGCCGGAGCCAGCGAGGAAGAGCTCACCGGGGACGCCGATGGGGAGAGGCTGGAGGAGGGAGTCGAGGACGAAGGCCTGGGAGCCGGAGAGAGGCAGGCCGATGGTGGGCTCGGAGGAGGAGTCAGGGGAGACGAGGGAGAAGGTGGAGTAGGTGGTGTCCTCTGTGGGCCCGTAGAGGTTGAAGAGGCTCCGGACGGAGGAGTGCTGGAAGAGAGCGCGAGCGAGAGCGCCCGGGAGAGGCTCACCGGCGAGGTTGATGGTGGAGATGGAGGAAGGAAGTCCGCCGGAGCGGACGAGTTCGGCGGCGGCGGAGGGGACGGTGTTGAGGAGGGTGACTTCGTCGCGAGCGGGGAGAGAGGGGAGGGCGAGGGCGTTGTCGGCGAGGAAGACGGTGGCGCCGCAGGAGAGGGGAGCGAAGAGCTCGAAGACGGAGAGGTCGAAGGTGACAGAGGTGGCGGCGAGGGTGCCTGCGAGCTGGAGAGGAGAGAAGACGCTCAGGGCCCAGCGGAGGAAGGAGACGGAGTTGCGGTGCTCGAGGCAGACGCCCTTGGGCCTGCCGGTGGAGCCGGAGGTGTAGAGGACGTAGGCGAGGTTGGAGGGGAGGGAAGAGGAGGGAGGAGGCTCAGCGGCGGGGAGGGAGGAGAAGAGGTGAGCCTCGGAGTCGAGGCAGAGGGTGGGGACGGGAGAAGAAGAGAGGAGCGACTGCTGAGTGAGGAGGAGGTGGGCCTGGGAGTCAGCGAGGACGAAGGCGCGCCTGTCAGCGGGGTGGTTGGGGTCGAGAGGGACGTAGGCGCCGTCGGCCTTGAGGATGGAGAGGAGGGCGATGACGAGGTCAGCGGAGCGCTCGAGGCAGACAGCGACGCGGACGTCGGGGCCGACGCCACGAGAGCGCAGAGCGAGTGCGAGCTGGTTGGAGCGTGAGTCGAGCTGACGGTAGGAGAGGCGAGAGGTGCCGACGACGAGAGCGGTGGCGTCGGGAGTACGAGCGGCCTGGGCCTGGAAGAGGTGGTGGACGCAGGCGTCGTCGGGGAAGGCCGTGGAGGTATTCCACTCGACGAGGAGCTGGTGTCGCTCTCGAGGCGTGAGCAGCTCGAGAGAAGAGAGGGGGAGGTCCGGGCGAGCGAGTGCGTGGGTGAGCAGCGAGAGCAGGTGCCCCACCATGCGCTCGACGGTCGAGGCGTCGAACAGGTCGGTGTTGTATTCGAGACCGCCTGTGAACCCGCGCGGCCCTTCAGCCAGGGAGAGCAGCAGCTCGAACTTGGCGGAGGTGCTGTCCGTCTCCACGGGCTGGAGCGAGAGCCCCGGCAGCGTGAACGCCTGAACGGGCTCGTTCTGGAGCGAGAACATCACCTGGAAGAACGGATTGCGACTGAGGTCTCGCTGGGGCTGGAGCGCTTCGACGAGCTTCTCGAAGGGGACATCCTGGTGCTCGTAGGCACCGAGGGTGGTGGACCGTACCTGGGCCAGCAGCTCGCGGAAGGAGGTGTTGCTCTCCACGCGAGCGCGCAGGACGAGGGTGTTGACGAAGAAGCCGATGAGGCCCTCGGTCTCCGCGCTGGTGCGGCCCGCGATGGGCGAGCCGACGCAAACATCATCCTGCCCGGAGTACCGGGAGAGCAGCGCCTGGAAGCCCGCGAGCAGGACCATGAAGGGCGTGGCACCGGACTGCTGGGCGAGGGCTTTGACGGACGCGGAGAGTTCCTGGGGAACGCGGACCGGGAGGGTCGCGCCTCGGAAGGTCTGCACGGGCGGACGAGGCCTGTCGGTCGCGAGCTCGAGGACCGGGGGCGCGGCGAGCTGGGTGCGCCAGTAGTCGAGCTGCTGGTCGAGCGCGGCGCCCTGGAGCCAGTCGCGCTGCCAGGAAGCGAAGTCCGCGTACTGAACCGTCAGCTGGGGCAGCGCGAGCGGCGTGCCCGAGTGGAAGGTCTCATAGAGCGCGGCCGTGTCGCGCACGAGGATGCCCATGGACCAACCATCGGAGACGATGTGGTGCATGGTCACGAGCAGCACATGCTCCTGCTCGGACAGCCGGAGCAGGCTGGTGCGCAGCAGAGGCCCCGCGACCAGGTCGAAGGGCTGTCGCGCTTCCTGGTGCGCATGCTCGCGCACCGCGGGCCCTCGCTCGGAGTCCGCGAGCTTCGAGAGGTCGATGACGGGAAGCGTCCAGCCGACGGGCGCGTGGACTTGCTGGCGCGGCTGCTCGTCGTTCAGGACGAAGGTGGTGCGCAGCGTCTCGTGCCGTGCGACGAGTGCTTCAAAGGCACGGCGAAGTGCCTCGACGTCGATCCGTCCTTCCAGTCGGAGCGCGACGGGGAGGTTGTAGGACGCACTGCCGGGGTCCATCTGTTCGAGGAACCACAGCCGCTGTTGGGCGAAGGACAGGGGCAGTGCGCCGTCTCGCGGCAGGGCCTTCAGTGGAGGCTTGGACGCGCGGGAGGTGTCTCGAGCGATGGCCTCGATGTGTCCGGCGAGCCGTGCGACGGAGGACGACTCGAAGAGCGCACGCAGCGGCAGCTCCACTCCGAGAGACGAGCGGATGCGGAACAGCGCCTGGGTCGCGAGGAGTGAGTGTCCGCCGAGCGAGAAGAAGTCGTCGTGGATGCCGACGCGAGGGACTCGCAGCAGCTCGGAGAAGAGGGCGGCGAGTGTGACTTCCGTGGGGTTGCGGGGCGCAACGAAGTCCGCGGAGGCGTGAAGCGTGGCGTCGGGAGGCGGGAGCGCCTTGCGGTCCACCTTGCCGCTGGAGTTGAGGGGGAACGCCTCCAGCGTGACGAAGGCCGACGGCACCATGTACTCAGGCAGCTTGTCCTCGAGGAGGGCGCGAAGGACGGCGGCATCGAGCGAGGCACCCGGACGCGGCGAGACGTAGGCGACGAGACGCTTGTCGCCGGGGACGTCCTCGCGAGCGAGGACCACGGCCTGTTGGACGGAGGCGTCCTGGAGGAGGAGCGCTTCGATTTCACCCAGCTCGATGCGGAAGCCACGCACCTTGACCTGGAAGTCGACGCGGCCGAGGTAGTCGAGCTGTCCATCCGGCAACCACCGCGCCTTGTCTCCCGTGCGGTACATGCGCGCGCCGGCAGTGGCACTGAAGGGGTCGGAGAGGAAGCGCTCGGCGGTGAGCTCGGGGCGGCCGAGGTAGCCGCGAGCGAGCCCCGCACCCGCGATGAAGAGCTCCCCGGGGACGCCGATGGGCACGGGCTTCAGGTTCGCGTCCAGGACATAGGCCCGGGCGTTGGGGAGCGGCCGTCCGATGGTGGGGGACTTCGGGGACAGGTGGACGGCGCAGGCGGTGGAGTCCACGGTGCATTCCGTGGGGCCATAGACGTTGAAGAAGCGCGTCCGAGGGCTGCGCGCCAAGGCGGCCCAGGTGGCTTCGTCGATGGCCTCGCCACCCACCAGGACGGCACGCAACGGGCTCTGCTCCGAGAGCCCCGCTTCGAGCAGGAGGCGGAGGATGGAGGGCGTGCAGTCGAGGACATCCAGCCGCTCACGCGCGATGAACGCGAGCATGGCGCTGACGTCGGCGCGGACCTGCTCCGGGAACAGAATCAGCGCGTGGCCGGACAGCAGTTGGACGAGCTGCTGGACGGAGGCGTCGAAGGAGAGCGGCGCGTTGACGCTCACCCGCAGGGCGCCCCGGACGTCCGCGTAGACGGTGCGCTCGAGCGACGCCCAGAAGTGGACCACGGAGCGGTGTTGAACGGCGACACCCTTGGGCCTGCCGGTGGAGCCGGAGGTGTAGATGACGTAGGCGAGGTTGTCGGACCCGACGCTGGAAGCGGGCGTGTGACGCGGCTGCCGTGACAGCGTCTCCGCCTCCCCGTCCAACGCGACGACTCGCGCGGAGTGCGCGGGGAGGGAGGACAGGAGGCCCTGTTGGGAGACGAGGACCTGGACGCCGGAGTCCGCGAGCATGAAGCCGATGCGCTCGCGGGGATGGCTCGGGTCGAGGGGGACGTAGGCGCCGCCGGCCTTGAGGATGGCGAGCAGCGAGACGATGAGCTGCGTGGAGCGGGGCAGGAACAGCCCGACGCGAACCTCGGGCCCGACGCCGAGCGAGCGCAGATGCCAGGCGAGCTGATTGGCCTGCTCATCGAGCTGACGGAAGGAGAGGGCGTGGCCGTCGAACTGGAGCGCGAGCGCGTCCGGAGTGCGCCGGGCCTGTGCGGCGAAGAGGTGGTGGATGCAGTCGTGCTCGGGTGAGTGCGCCTGGGCCGCGTTCCACTCGACGAGGACCTGGTTGCGCTCCGACGGGGAGAGCATCTCCAGGGCGTGCAGGGGCACGTCCGGATGGGCGTGGACCTGTGAGAGGAGCGTGAGCAGGTGCTCGCTCAGGCGGCGCACGGTGGCGGCGTCGAACAAGTCGGTGCTGAACTCGAAGACGCCTTGGAAGCACCCCTGCTTCTCGGCGAGCGCCAGGCTGAGGTCGAACTTGGTGCTGGCGCTGTTCGTCTCCACCGGACGGAAGGAGAGCCCTGGCAGGGACAGCTCCTGAACTGGGGCGTTCTGGAGCGAGAACATCACCTGGAAGAACGGGCCCCGGCTGAGGTCGCGTCGCGGCTGGAGTGCCTCGACGAGCTTCTCGAAGGGCACGTGCTGGTGTTCGTAGGCCTCGAGCGTGGAGGTGCGGACCTGGGCCAGCAGCTCACGGAAGGAGGCTCGAGCGTCCACGTTCGCGCGAAGCACGAGCGTGTTGACGAAGAAGCCGATGAGGCCCTCGGTCTCCGCGCGGGTGCGGCCCGCGATGGGCGTGCCGACGCAGAGGTCGTCCTGCCCGGAGTAGCGAGCGAGCAGCGTCTGGAACGCGGCCAGCAGGAGCATGAAGGGGGTGGCGCCTTCCCGCTGCGCCAGGCCCTTGAGCGCGGAGGACAGCTCCGGAGAGAGGCTCACGGGGAGCTGCGCGCCCCGGAACGACTGGACGGCGGGACGCGGCCTGTCGGTGGGCAGCTCCAGCGCGGGAGGTGCCCCCGCCAGCTTCTGGCGCCAGTAATCCAGTTGCCTGTCGAGCGCGCTCCCTTGGAGCCAGGTGCGCTGCCACGTGGCGAAGTCGGCGTACTGGATGGGCAGCGCCGGGAGCACGGACGGCTGGCCGGAGGCGAACCCGGCGTACAGCGCCGCGACCTCCCGGACGAGCACTCCCGCGGACCAACCATCGGAGACGATGTGGTGCAGCGTCACGAGCAGGACATGCTCGGCGTCCTCCAACCGCAACAGGGTGGTTCGCAGCAGGGGACCGGTGGCCAGGGAGAAGGGCCGGGCGGCTTCCCGCATCGCGAGCGTGTGGACGTGCGCCTCCCGCTCGCTTGAAGGCAGGGCGCGGAGGTCCATCTGGGGCAGCTCCCAGCCCGTGGGCGGACGGATGAGCTGGACCGGTTGCCCCTGGTGGGACGCGAAGGTGGTGCGCAGGGACTCGTGACGCGTGACGAGCGACTCGAAGGCCCGTCGCAGGGCCTCGGCATCCAGCGCGCCGCTCAGACGCAGGGCGCTGGGCAGGTTGTAGGACGCGCTGCCTGGCTCCATCTCGTCGAGGAACCACAGCCGCTGCTGGGCGAAGGAGAGCGGGAGGGCTTCGCCCCGTGGGACGGGCAGCAGGGGCGGGGCGTCGGGGTGTGCGGCCTGGGGCAGTCGCTCCGCGAGCGCCGCGACGGTCGGGGCCTCGAAGAGCGCGCGCAGGGGCAGCTCCACGCGGAGGTTCGCCCGCACGCGGGAGACGAGCTGGGTGGCCAGCAGGGAGTGCCCACCCAGGGCGAAGAAGCTGTCGTGGACGCCCACGCGCTCCACGCGCAGCACCTGCGCGAAGATATCGGCGAGGGCCTGCTCGGCGGCGTTGCGCGGAGCGACGAAGGGGGCATCGGAGAGGCCCGAGGACTCCGGAGCGGGCAGCGCCTTGCGGTCCACCTTGCCGCTGGGGTTGAGCGGCAACGCCTCCAGCACGACGAAGGCCGACGGCACCATGAACTCGGGCAGGTGTCGCAGGAGGGCGCGGCGCAGCTCACCGACCTCGGGTGTCGCGCCTTCCCGCGCGGTCAGGTACGCGACCAGGCGCTGCTGTCCAGGGGCGTCCTCCCGCACCACGACCACGGCGTTGCGGACTCCCGGGGACTCGCGGAGCGCGGCCTCGATTTCACCCAGCTCGATGCGGAAGCCGCGCAGCTTGACCTGGAAGTCGATGCGGCCCAGGTAGTCCAGCTGACCGTCGTCCCTCCAGGCCACCTTGTCGCCGGTGCGGTACATGCGCGCGCCGGGCGTGGTGCTGAAGGGGTCGCAGAGGAACTTCTCCGCGCTCAGCTCGGGCCGGCCCAGGTAGCCGCGGGCCACGCCCGAGCCGCCGATGTAGAGCTCTCCAGGCACGCCCACGGGCACCGGCCGCAGGTGCCCGTCCAGCACATAGGTCTGAACGTTGGGGAGCGGCCGTCCGATGGTGGGGGCCTGGGGTGACAGGTGAACGGCGCAGACCGTCGTGTCGACGGTGCACTCGGTCGGGCCGTAGACGTTGAAGAAGCGCGTGCGTGGGCTGCGCGCCAGCGTGGTCCAGGTGGCCGCGTCCACGGCCTCGCCGCCCACCAGCACGTTCCTCAACTGGCCCTGCTCCACCAGCCCCTGCTCGAGCAGGAGCCGCAGGAGGGACGGCGTGCAGTCGAGCACGTCCAACCGCTCGCGAGCGATGAACTCCCGCATCGCCCCCACGTCGGCGCGCACGTCCTCCGGGACCAAGACCAGGGCGTGGCCCGACAACACCTGGACGAGCTGCTTGACGGAGCCATCGAAGGAGAGCGGCGCGTTGACGCTCACGCGCAGCGGGACGGAGGTGTCCGCGTAGACGGTGCGCGCGAGCACGGTCCACAGGTGCACCACGGAGCGATGTTGGACGGCCACGCCCTTGGGCCTGCCCGTGGAGCCGGAGGTGTAGATGACGTAGGCCAGGTTGCCCGGCGTCGCGCCGGACGGCGGCGCGTGAGTGGGATGCCGCGACAGCGTGGCGGCCTCCGTGTCCACCGCGACGGTGCGCGCCGAGTGCGTGGGCAAGGTGGACAGCAGGCCCTGCTGGGTGACGAGCACCTGGATTCCGGCGTCGTCGAGCATGAAGGCCAGGCGCTCGCGAGGGTAGGTCGGGTCCAGCGGGACGTAGGCGCCGCCGGCCTTGAGGATGGCCAGCAGCGAGACGATGAGCTGGGGCGTCCGCGGCAGGCACAGGCCGACGCGCACCTCGGGCCCGACGCCCATCGCGCGCAGGTGCCACGCGAGCTGGTTGGCCTGCTCATCGAGCTGGCGGAAGGACAGCGTGTGCCCGTCGGCGCGGAGGGCCGTCGCCTCCGGGGTGCGCTGGGCCTGCTCGGCGAAGAGTGAGTGGAGGCAGGTGTCGGGGAAGGCCGCCTGGGCCGTGTTCCACCCCGCCGTCACCTGCTGATGCTCCAGGGTGGGGAGCAGCTGGGCGTGTTGGTACGGGCCCCGAGGATTCGAGGCCAGTGCCTCCAGCGCACGCAGGTAGTACTGCCCCACGACTCCGGTCCGCCCAGCCTCCTCCGAGGTGCCGGTGCTGGCGACCTTGAGCTGAAGCTCCGAGGTCTCCGGGTCCACGGAGAACGTCGCACCCAGCGGCAGCTCCATCCACGCGGCGAAGCGCACCTCTTCCAACAGGCGCATCCCCTCCATCCGCGACACGCCGCCCGCGACGTGGAAGTGGACGAAGTTGAAGAGGACGCGGAATAGCCGCTGGCCGCCGAACAGCTGCTTCAGCTTGCCCATGGAGTAGCGGCGGTGCGGCACCATCTCCTGCTCGCGCCGGCCCACCTCCCGCACCAGCTCCAGCCACGTCCCTCCGTCCAGCGTCAGCGGGAACGGCATGCTGTTGAGGAACAGGCCCAGCATCCGCTCTCCGTCCCGCACCTCGGGGCGGCCGTTGGAGACGATGCCCGTCACCACCGAGGGGCTGCCCTCGAGGAGGCTGCAGACGCGCAGGTGCACGGCGAGGAGGACGGTCTTGAGCTGGACTCCGGCCTCGCTGGCGACCTGCCGGAGCGCCTGGTGCACGGACTCCGGGATGCGGAACTGGTGCTGGTGGAACACGGGGGGGGCCCCCTGTGCCCTGGGCGCGCGGGCCGCGGGCAACTCCACCCCTGTCAGCCGCTCCTTCCAGTAGCGCTCGCTGTCAGCGGAGGCGAGCGTCTGCTGCTCCAGCGCGACGAACTCCCGGTAGTCCACGGCGAGCGGGGCGGGAGCGGGGGCCTGGCTGTCCTTCATGAGGGCCAGGTACCGCTGGAACATCTCCGCGAACATCGTCGCCAGGCTCCAGCCGTCGAGGATGGCGTGGTGGAAGACGACCGTGAACTGGAGCGTCGTGTCGGTGCGCCGATGCAGCGTCACCAGCATCAGCGGTGCGCGGCCCCAGTCGAAGGGCTGGCGCCGGATGCGCTCCGCCTGGTCTCTGAGGAACGCGTCCTGCGCGGCGCCGGAGAGATGCCGGAGGTCCTCGATGGACAGCGGCAGCGCCGCGTCGCGGTGGACCAGTTGGAGCGGCTCGTCGTAGCTGCTCAGGTCGAACGACGTCCTCAGGATGGAGTGCCGCGCGGCCAGCTCGCGCAACACCTGGCGCAGCTTCGGCTCGTCCAGCGGCACCTCCAGGTGCAGGCTGAACATGTCCTGGTACACGCCCGCGCCGCTGTCGAGCGCGCTCTCGAAGAGCATGCCCGTCTGGAGGGCGGCCAGCGGATAGGCGTCCTCCACGTCCGAGGGCAGCTTCGCGCGGTCTCCCTCGGAGATGAGGCTGAAGGGGGGAACCGTCGAGGGCGGTGGGGTGGCGCTCTGGGGGGCGCCCTGGACCTTCTCGCCCAGCTCGCGAATGGTGGGGTGCAGCAGCAGGTCCCCCATGGGCAGGTTCACGCCGCGCTCGCGCAGCTTCGCCACCACCTGGATGCCGCGGATGGAGTCTCCGCCCAGGTCGAAGAAGCTGTCGTCGATGCCGATGGTCTCCACGCCCAGCACCTCGGCCCAGACGTCGGCCAGGGCCTGCTCGGTGGGGCCGCGCGGGGCCTCGAAGTGCGCGCCCGTCTCCGGCCGCTCGTTGCCCGGCGGGGGCAGCGCCTTGCGGTCCACCTTGCCGTTGGCGGTCAGCGGGAAGGACTCCAGCATGACGAACGCCGACGGCAGCATGTACTCGGGCAGCTTCTGGTGCAGCCAGGCGCGGACCGCCTGCGCCTCCAGCGTCTGGTCCGGAGCGGGCACGAGGTAGGCCACCAGTCGCTTGTCGCCGGGCGAGTCCTCGCGGGCGAGCACCACGGCCTCCTGGATGCCGGGGCCTTGCTGGAGCACGGCCTCGATCTCTCCCAGCTCGATGCGGAAGCCGCGCACCTTCACCTGGAAGTCGCGGCGCCCCATGAACTCGACAGTGCCGTCCTCACGCCAGCGCACGCGGTCGCCCGTGCGGTAGAGGCGCCCTCCCCGCGTGGCGCTGAAGGGGTGGGGGATGAAGCGCTCCGCGGTGAGCTCGGGCCGGTGCAGGTAGCCGTGCGCCAGGCCATCGCCGCCGATGAACAGCTCCCCCGGGACACCGACGGGCACGGGCTGGAGCCGCTCATCCAGCACGAACACCTGCGTGTTGGCGATGGGCCGGCCGATGGGCACGGAGCTGCCCAGCTCGGTGCCGGGGGTGACGGGGTGGCAGCAGGTGAAGGTGGTGCTCTCGGTGGGGCCGTAGCCGTTGACCAGGCTTGCGCCGCGCGACAGGTGCTCCCGGACACGCACCAGCGGCAGCACGTCGCCGCCCGCGAGGAGCTGCGACACCCGCGCGATGGCGTGAGGCTGGTGCAGCGCCATCTGCTCGAAGAGCGCCGCCGTCAGCCACAGCGTGGTGATGCCCTCGCGCACCAGCGCGTCGCCCAGCTCCTGGAGCGAGGGACTTCCGGGCGGGAAGATGACGAGGCGGGCGCCATGCAGCAGCGGGCCCCACAGCTCCAGCGTGGACGCGTCGAACGAGATGGGCGCCAGTTGCAGGAAGACCTGCGCGGCGTCGAAGCGGATGAAGGTGCTGCCGAGCACCAGGCGGCTGATGCCCCGGTGGGGAATGGACACGCCCTTGGGCCGGCCGGTCGAGCCGGACGTGAACATGATGTACGCCAGCGAGTCGCCTCCCGCGTCCGAAGGCACCGGTGTGGTGGGCTTCGAGGCAACCTGAGACCAGTCCGAGTCCAGGCAGAAGAGGAAGGTGCCTTGCACGGGCAGCTCGTCGGCCAGCTTCTCCTGGGTGAGGAGGATGGAGACCGCGGCCTCCTCGAGGATGAGGTGGATGCGCTCCGGAGGATAGGAGGCGTCCACGGGCACGTAGGTGCCGCCGGCCTTGAGGATGCCGAGGATTCCGACGACCAGCTCCAGCGAGCGCTCCAGGCTCAAGCCCACGCGCGCGCCATGGCGCACGCCGAGCGAGCGCAGGTGCCAGGCGAGCTGGTTGGAGCGCTCATCGAGCTGACGGTACGTGAGCTGCTCGCCCTGGAACTGGAGGGCCACGGCGTCGGGCGTGCGCGCGGCCTGGGCCTCGAAGAGCTGGGAGACGGTGGCGTCGCGCGGGTAGTCCACGCGGGTGTCGTTCCACGCCTCCAGGACTTGATGGCGCTCCTCCGCGCTCAAGAGCGACACGTCCTCGAGGTGCTGCTCGAGGTCGGCGGAGAACGCGCGAAGGATGTTGCTCAGGTGGCCGAGGATGCGGTCGATGGTGGCGGGTTCGAAGCGGCTGACCGAGTAGTTGACCAGCAGCTCCAGCTCCGTGTCCGGATAGACGAGGAGGCTCAGCGGCAGGCCCGTGGGCTCGTTCGTCCGCGCGAAGTCCTCCACGCGCAGCCGGGGCCCCAGGGCGGACGCCATGCCGCGCCGGGGGAGGTTCTGGAGAACGACGATGCTCTGGAGCAGCGGCTGGCCGCGAGGAATCTCACTCCAGCCCTGCACATCCACGAGCGAGATGTGCTCGAAGCGGCGCGCCTCCAGCTGCTCCGACTGGAGCTGCTTGAGCCACGGCAGGAGCCGCTCGCCCTGGGGCAGCTTCACTCGCGCCACCAGGGTGTTGATGAACGTGCCCATCATCGTGTCGACGCCGGGCAGGTTCGGCGGACGGCCCGACACCACCGTCCCGAAGGCGACGTCGCGCTGGCCGCTGTAGTGGCTCAAGAGCAGCGCCCATGCACCCTGGATGAGCGTGCTGAGCGTGAGCTGGTGCTGACGTGTATAGGACGCGAGCCTCTCCGTCACGGAGGAGGAGAGCCGCAGCGTCCGCGTCTCGTAGGTTTCTTCGCTGCTCGAGGTGCGGCTCGGCGCACGCTCCACGCCGAGCTGCGTGGGCGTGTCGAAGCCTCGGAGCGCCTCGCGCCACAGCCGCTCGGCCTCCGACTTGTCCTGCTTGCCCAGCCACGCGACGTACTCGCGATAGTGACGCGCGGGCTCCAGCTCCGCCTGTTCGCCGCGCGTGAGGGCGTCGTAGCAGAGGAAGATCTCCCGGAGGCAGACGGGCAACGACCAGCCATCCAGGACCAGGTGGTGGTACGTGACGATGCACCGGTGTTGGTCCGGCGCGACGCGCACCATCGTCAGGCGCATGAGCGGCGCCGCCGACAGGGTGAAGCCGCGGCGCCGGTCCGTCTCCAGCAGCGCGTTGAACCGCTTCGGCTGCTCCTCGGCGGGAGTGTCCCGCCAGTCCTGATGCTCCAGCGCGACGGTGACCTTGCGCCGCACGGCCTGGAGCGGCTCGGGCAGCTTCTCCCAGAAGAACGCCGTCCTCAGGGAGCCGTGCCGCTCCACCACCTGGCCCCACGCCTTCTGAAGCGCATCCATGTCGATGTCGCCGTGCCAGGTCCAGTAGACCTGTTCGACGTAGGCCCCGGTTCCGGCTGCCTCCAGCGTGTGGAAGAGAATCCCCTGCTGCATGGGGGTCAGCCGGTAGACATCGTCGACGTTCTTCATGGTGCTCGTTCAGAAGAAAAGGGGCGTGGGGGTGGAGCAAGGTCAGCCGTGGGTCCTGGGGCTCAGGACTCGTCGGCCTCGTCGATGAGGGCCGCCAGGGCGCCGAGCTGCGAGTCGTCGAGACCCGCGAGCGGGAAGTCCACGGAGGACAGCGTGGCCTTGCTGCCCTGGCCTTCGGTGCTCAGCTCGCGCAGCGCCGCGAGGAGCCCCTCGGTGACCTTCCCGAGGGTGGCCTCGGAGATGGCACCGCTGTCGTGGCTCAGGCGGACCTGGAGCTGGCCGCCCGCGACGAAGCTCTCCACCTCGAGCAGGTGGCTGGAGGCACGGCGCTCGGAGACCGCCCGTCCCGTGGCGGTGAAGGGAGCCGCTTCGGCGGGCAGCTCCGTGCCCAGGTGCCGGAAGGACACCTCGGCCTTCGGCTGCGCGCGCAGCTTCTCCGCGAGGTCCGCGTGCTTGCCCTCGCGCAGCAGCCCGTGGCCCAGGCCCTTGCGGGGAAGCTGACGCACGCGCTCCTTGACGCCCTTGAGCGTCTCGGCCGCGTCGCCGGAGGCAGGCACCCCCAACAGCAGCGGCGCCGTCGCGTCGAAGCAGCCCACGGTGCGCGACAGGTCGAGCCCCTCGAGCGCCGCGCGCGCGTCCTGGGTGAAGTCGATGAGCTGCGTCTGCCCACCGGTCCACTTCGACAGCGAGCGAGCCAGCGCGGCCAGCAGCGCCTCCGCGAGGTCGGCGCGGTAGGTGCCCGCCACGCGCTCGCCGAGCACCCGGGTCTCCTCCGGGTTCATCGTCACCACGTGCGTGCGAATCGAGCCGCTCACGCGCTCCGAGGGCAGCTTCGTCACGCTGGCCCAGGGACCGCTCAGCCACGTCGCCTCCTCCTTGCGGAGCGACTCGGCCGACGCCTCTTCCGACAAGCGCTCCGACCACTGCTTGAACGACGTGGTCTTCAGCCGCAGGCCCTCGTTGGCGCCCGACTGCTTGCGGGTGGCCGTACCGAGGTCCTCGACGAGGATGCGCCACGAGGCCGTGTCCGCCGCCAGCTCATGCGCCGCGAGGAGCAGCTTGCTGCCCTGTCCCGCGCCGAGGTGGAGCAGGGTGGCCGCGAACAGGGGACCGGTGCCCGCGTCGAGCGCCGCGCGCAGCTTCTCCTCCGCGGCGTACAGCGCCGGAGGCAGCTCGGAGGCCGGGAGCGCGCGCAGGTCGCTCTCCGTGAACGGCGCCGCGCCGCTCGGAGGAGTGCCCGCCTGCTGCCAGCCCGCGATGCCCTGCGTGAAGCGCAGGCGCAAGGCGTCGTGGTGGGTGAGGATGTCCGTGAGCGCCTTGGACAGCGCCACGGCCTCCACGCCCTCTCGCACGTCGAGGAGCACCGTCCTCGCGTTGCGCGACGGGCCTTGCTCCAGGAGCCGGCGCTGCTGAGGCGCCAGCGGGACGGTGCCCACGACGGGGCCCTGCTCGGCCTGCTTGGACAGGACGCCCGAAATCATCTCCGACAGCTCGGCGATGGTGGAGTACTGGAAGAACTGCTGCGGGCTGAGCTGCAGACCCATCTGCGTGCCCTTGGCGATGATTTGAATCGCCTGGACGGAGTCGCCGCCGAGCTCGAAGAAGTTGTCGTGGATGCCCACCTTGTCGATGCCCAGCACCTGCTGCCACGCGCTGGAGATGCGCGTCTCGATTTCATTGCGCGGGGCCATGTAGGCCACCTTGAGGGTGGGGCGCGGCTTGAGCTCGCCCGAGCTCCTCGTCTCGCCCACCGCCTCCAGGATGCGCTCGCGCACCACGTCGTCGGTGTGGTCGATGGTGGCCTGGAGGTCTCGCACGGAGACCACCACCTGGGGCGTGACTTGCGTGCCCAGGATGCGCTGGAGCGCCGCCACGCCCTCGGCGGAGTGGATCTCCTGCCGCTCGTCGGTGGGCACCGCCCGGGCCAGCGCGGCCTCCTTCGCCGCGGCGGCCAGCGCGCGCAGCTCCGCGGCCGGGTCATTCACGCGCTTCTGCGTCAGGCGCTCCACCTCCGCGAGCACCCGGCCCTGCGCGTCCATCATCACCGCGTCGAAGGACAGGGTCTCCTTGTCGTCGCTCTCCTCGCGCAGCTTCGCGTAGCTGTAGACGCGCGCGGGCAGCTCGCCGTGGATGCGCAGCACCTTGTAGCCCAGGGGCAGGTAGTAGCCGTGCTCCGCCAGGAAGCTCTTGGCGATGCCCGACGTGCGGTCGATGAGCGACGGGTGGAAGCGCAGCTTCTCGAAGTCCGGGGCGAACTCCGACTGCATCTCCAGCACCATGAGCAGCTCGCCCTTGCCGGGGTAGATGCTCTGCACGCTCTTCCAGCGAGGCCCCAGCTCCAGCTCGTACTCGGCCTCCAGTGAGCCGGGCTGCGGCAGGTCGCACCGGCGGCGCAGCTCCTCCAGGTCCATGAACTTCGGCGTGCGAGGCCCGAGGATGCGCACGCGTCCCGCGGAGTGGTCCACGCCCTTGGCGGAGCCCTCCGACGGCAGGGTGCGCACCACCCAGCGGTAGCCGTCGCCGTCCTCCTCGACGATGAGCCGCACCTCACGCGTCTCCTTCCCCGGCACGCGCAGCGGCGCGAGGAAGAAGGCGTCGTGGATTTCGATGATGCGTCCCTGCGCGCGCTCGGCGATGGCGGCGCGCACCATCTCGAAGTACGTCACGCCGGGGACGGTGGGGTTGTTGAGGATGCGGTGCTCGTCGGTGACCCACTGCGACTCCGGCGTGCCGAAGACGGTGGCGAACACCATCCGCTTGGGCGTGTCCACCAGGCAGCGCTGGAGGAACGGGTGGCCGATGGGCCGCCCCTGGTCCGCCTGCTGCGCCGGGCGGGCCGCCATGCCCACCTCATCCCAGGCGCCCCAGTTGATGGTGACCGCGTGCGTGCCGGTGCGGGCCTGGTAGGCGCGCACGAAGGCGTCCATGAACGCGTTGGCGGAGGTGTAGTCCACCTGGCCGAAGCGGCCCACGACACACGTGAGCGACGAGCAGGCGACGAGGAAGTCCAGCTTCACGCCCTCCAGCACGGCGCCCAGCACCTGCGTGCCGAGCACCTTGGGCGCCAGGACCTTCGCGGCCACGTCCTTCGTCTTGAGCTGAATCAAACCACCGCCCGCCACACCGGCCGCGTGGATGACGCCGTGGAGGGCCCCGAAGCGGCGCTGCGCCTCGGCGACCACCGCGCGCATGTGCTCCAGATTCGTGACGTCGGCGGCCTGCACGAGCACCTCCGCGCCGCGCGCCTCGAGCTTCTGGACCGCGGCGATCTTCCGGCTCGTGGCGTCGTCCGGGCTGTGCTGTTCCTGCCAGCGCGCCCACTCGGCGCGCGGCGGCAGCTCCGTGCGGTTGAGCAGCACCAGCTTCGCCTTCGCCTCGGAGGCCAGCGCCTCCGCGAACGCCAGGCCCATGCCGCCCAGGCCGCCGGTGATGAGGTACACGCCGCCCTGACGCAGCGACACCGCGTTCGTCGGGCTGTCGTCGAGCCGGACGTCCTCGAAGCCCTGCACCCAGCGGCGGCCGTTGCGGTAGGCGACGGCGACGTCGTTGGACTCCGCGAAGAACTCACCGGCGAGCAGCGACACCAGCCGCTCCCGCTGCGCGCTGCCCGCGGGGGGCAGGACGACGTCCACGCTGCGCATCTGTACGTTCGGGTACTCGCGCGGGATGACGCGCGTGGGGCCCAGCACCGTGGCCTGCTCCGGCGACGTGAGGTCTCCGCCGATGACCTCCTGCATGCCGTTGGTCAGCGAGAACACGCGCGGCGGCTTGTCGAACTTCTGCCCGCCCAGCGACTGCGCCAGGAAGAGCAGGCTGTAGAAGGAGCGCCCGACGATGTCGTCGGAGGCCGTCCCCGGCTCGGTGGTGATGGGGAACAGGTGGGCGATGCGCTCCGGCAGCCGCTTGTCGGCGGCCAGCTCCGCGAGCAGCGCGTCGTAGTCCTCGCGGCGCGTGGGGTTCAGCTCGTAGGTGTTGGCGCTGGTCCGGCGGAACGCCTTCGCCTGGAGCACCTCCACCACGTCACCGCCCAGCGCGCGCAGCTTCTCGGCCAGGCGCGTGCCCAGCCCCGCGCGGTCCGAGAAGACGAGCCACGGCAGGCCCTTCCTCGCGTCCGCCGCGGCGGACAGCAGCGGCGCGGACTCCTTCCACACCGGCAGGTAGAACCAGGAGGCGAGGTCGGAGCGCTTCTCCAGGGAGCCTCGCTGCGCGCGCTTGCCCTGGCTGGGGGCGCGCATGTCCACCCAGTAGCGCTGACGCTCGAACGGGTAGGTGGGCAGGGGCTCGCGGCGGCGCGTCTCCGCGGCGAAGTAGTCGGGCGTGGTGACGCCGAGCAGCCAGAGGTTGCCCAGCGTGCGCAGCAGGAACTCCTGGCCCGGCGTCGCGTCTCCCGGCGCGGGCATGGTGGTCTGCATGGACTGGCCCGGCTGCTTGCGCGGGTGCCAGCGCGCGAGCGACTGGAGCGCCTTGCCGGGGCCGACCTCGAGCAGCACGGCCTCCGGCTCCTTGAGCAGCTCCTCCACGCCGTCGGCGAAGCGCACGGCGCGGCGCAGGTGCTGGGCCCAGTAGTCGGGGTCCGCGGCCTGCGCGGGCGTGAGCCAGGTGCCGGTGAGGTTGGAGATGATCTTCACCGTGGGCGCGGAGCGGCGCACCTTCGCCACGGCGTCGCGGAACGGCGCGAGGATGGGCTCCATCATCGCGGAGTGGAACGCGTGCGAGGTCCGCAGCCGGCGGCACAGCACGTCCTTGGCGGCGAGCTGCTTCTCCAGCGCGGCGATGTCCGCCTCGGCGCCGGACACCACGCACGAGGCGGTGGAGTTGGCCGCGGCGAGCTCCAGGCCCTGACCCAGCAGCGGCAGGAGGTCGCGCTCCGCGAGCTGCACGGAGAGCATGGCGCCCGTGGGAAGGCTCTGCATGAGCCGGCCGCGCAGGGCGATGAGGTCCAGCGCGTCATCCAGCGAGAACACGCCGGCCAGGCACGCGGCCACGTACTCGCCCACGCTGTGGCCAATCAGGGACTCCGGCTGGAGGCCCCAGGACATGAGCAGCTTCGCCGTCGCGTACTCGACGGCGAAGAGCGCGGGCTGGGTGAGGGCCGTCTGCTCCAGCTTCTTCGCGGCCTGCGCGTCGTCGGGGCTCGCGTCGAGGAGCAGCGGACGGAGGTCCAGGTCATGGCGCTTCTTGAGCGCGCCCAGGCACGTGTCCAGCTCCTGGCGGAACACGGCCTCGGCCTTGTAGAGGGCGGACGCCATGCCGGGGTGCTGCGAGCCCTGGCCCGGGAACATGAACACGATGGGCCGGTTCACCGGCTCCTGGACGCGGGTGATGACGCGGTCCGGGGACAGCGTGGCGAGCGCGCTGGCCGCGTCCCGCGTGTCGCGGCACACCAGGTAGCGGCGGTGGTCGAACACCTTGCGGCCGGAGTGGAGCGTGTAGGCCACGTCCGCCAGGTCGAGCGTGGGGTTCTTCTGGAGGTGCTCGGCCAGCTGCGAGGTCATCACCTCGAGCGCCGCGTCGGAGCGGGCCGACAGCACCAGGAGCTGCAGGTCTCTCGACTGCGTGGTGGCCTGGCGCTCCGGAGCCTCCTCGAGCACGACGTGGGCGTTGGTGCCGCCCAGGCCGAAGGAGCTCACGCCCGCGCGCCGGGGGGCGGGCGCGTTCCAGTCGCTCAGCCGGGCGTTGACGTAGAAGGGGCTGCTGGCGAAGTCGATTTCGGGGTTGGGCTTCTCGAAGTGGAGGCTGGGCGGCAGCTGCTTGTGCTCCAGCGAGAGCACCGTCTTGATGAGTCCGGCGACTCCGGCGGCCGTGTCCAGGTGGCCGAGGTTGCCCTTCACCGCGCCGACGGCGCAGAAGCCCTTCTTGTCGGTGTCCCGACGGAAGGCCTGGGTGAGCGCGCGGATCTCGATCGGGTCGCCCATGGGGGTGCCCGTGCCGTGCGCCTCGAGGTAGGAGATGGAGTCCGCGCTGACGCCGGCGACGGCCTGGGCCAGGGAGATGACCTCCGCCTGTCCGTCCACGCTGGGCGCGGTGTAGCCGACCTTGTCGGAGCCGTCGTTGTTGAGCGCGCCGCCGCGAATCACAGCGTGGATGCGGTCCCCATCCGCGATGGCATCCGCCAGGCGCTTGAGCACCACCACGCCCGCGCCGCTGCCACCCACGGTGCCCTGGGCCTTGGCGTCGAAGGGACGGCAGTGGCCATCCGGCGAGCCGATGCCGCGCTCGTTGTAGAGGAAGCCCGTCTTCTGCGGCACGGTGATGGTGACGCCGCCGGCCAGGGCCATGTCGCACTGGTGGCTGAGCAGGCTCTGGCAGGCGTGAATCACCGCCACGAGCGACGTGGAGCACGCCGTCTGGACCGTCACCGCCGGGCCCTTGAGGTTCAGCTTGTAGGCGACGCGCGTGGCCAGGTGGTCGTTCTTGTTGTGGATGACGGCCTGGAACGCGCTCACCGTCCCCGTCAGGTGGCCCGCGGAGGAGAGGTTGTTGAGCAGGTAGCCGTTGGCGCCCGCGCCCGCGTACACGCCGATGGGCCCCTCGTAGCGCGAGGGGTCGTAACCGGACCGCTCCAGCGCCTCCCATGCGGCTTCCATGAAGATGCGCTGCTGCGGGTCGGTGATCTCCGCCTCGCGCGGGGAGAAGTCGAAGAAGCGCGCGTCGAAGAGCTCGATGCCCTCCAGGACGCCGCGGGCCTTGACGTACTTCGGGTCTCGAAGCTCCGCGGGGTCGATGACGGCCCGGTCAAGCTCCTCGTCCGAGAAGAACTTGATGGACTCGACGCCTCCGCGGAGGTTCTGCCAGAACTCCTCGAGGGTGGTGGCCCCCGGGAACCGGCACGCCATGCCAATGATTGCAATCCCCTCGAGCTGCGTGGACTCCTGCTCAACGCTCATCGCTTCACCCGTCCTGCCTTGATGGCCTGTGCCTGTTGCTGCATCGCCTGGCGCTGCTTGCGCGCGCGCTCGTCCTGGACTTCCCGCGAACGTGCGCCCGCTTCCGGCTGCTGTGTCTGCTGGAGGTACTTCGAGAGCGACGCGACGGTGGGGTGCTGGAAGAGCTCCACCATGGAGAGCCTCCGTCCGAACGCCGCCGAGAGCTTCTCGTGGACCTGGACCATGAGGAGCGAGTGCCCCCCGAGGTCGAAGAAGTTGCTGTGCAGTCCGACGCGGTCGACCTTGAGGGCCTCGCGCCAGATGTCCGCGATGGTCGACTCCACGGCCGTGCCGGGAGCGATGTACGGCGCCGCGTCCGCGAGGACGGCCTTGGGGTCCGGCAGCGCCGCGCGGTCCAGCTTGCCGTTGCGCGTGAGCGGCATCCGGTCCAGCGGCACGAGCGCCGAGGGGACCATGTACTCGGGCAGCATCTCGCGCAGGAAGCCCCGCAGCTGGGTGGCCAGCTCGCGCCCCGCGCCCTCCGAGCCCGCGGGCAGTCCGCGCCGAGGCACGAAGTAACCGGCCAGGTGCGCGTCGCCCGCCGCCGTCTCGCGCACCACCACCACCGTCTCGCCGACCTCGGGGTGGACGCGCATGAGCGACTCGATTTCGCCCAGCTCGATGCGGAAGCCGCGCAGCTTCACCTGGTGGTCGGCGCGGCCCAGGAAGTCGACGCGGCCGTCCTCGCGGAAGCGGCCCAGGTCGCCCGTGCGGTAGAGCCGCGCACCGGGAGCCACGCCGAAGGGGTCCGGCACGAAGCGCTCCGCCGTCAGCTCCGGTGCGCTCGCGTAGCCCCGGCCCACACCCGCGCCGCCGATGAAGAGCTCTCCCACCGCGCCCACCGGCACGGGCCGCTGGTTCCGGTCGAGCAGGTGCACGCGCATGTTGCCCAGCGGCCCGCCGATGGTCGGCTCCAGCGACTCGTGGGCCGCGCAGGCCGTCGCATCCACCGTGCACTCGGTGGGGCCGTAGACGTTGACGAAGCGCGTGCGCTCGCGCCGCGCCAGCTCCGTCCAGGTGCGCGGGTCGATGGCCTCGCCGCCCACCAGCACCAGCGAGGGCGAGCTCTCCGGGTCGCTGCCCAGGCCCTTCGCCACCAGGGGCACGAGCAGGGAGGGCGTGCAGTCCAGCACGTCCAGGCGGTGCGTGCGGACGTACTCACACAGCCGTCCGGCGTCGGGGCGCACCTCCTCCGGGATGATGTGGAGCGTGTGGCCGTGCAGCAGCTGAATCCACTGCTTCACCGAGGCGTCGAAGACGAGCGGCGCGTTGACGCTCACGCGCAGGCCGGGGCCTCGATTGCCGTAGACCGCCTCCTGGAGCGCCGCGGCCAGGTTCACCACGGAGCGGTGCTGAATCATCACGCCCTTGGGGCGCCCCGTGGAGCCGGAGGTGAAGAGGACGTAGGCCAGGTGGTCCGGACCCACGAGCGGCTCGGGCGCCGTGTCCTGTTCGCGCGCGATGTCCCCGGCGTCGGCATCCAGCCGGATGAGCCGGGTGAGTCCCTCCGGCAGGAGCGCGCCGAGCGGGGTGCTCGTCACCAGGAAGGGCGCGTCGGACTGCGTGAGGATGGAGGCGAGGCGCTCGCGCGGGTACATCGCGTCCATGGGCACGTAGGCGGCGCCGGCCTTGAGGATGCCGAAGAGGCCCACCATCGCGTCCACGGAGCGCTCCAGCAGCAGCCCCACGCGCGTCTCCGGACCCACGCCGATGCGGCGCAGGTGCCGGGCGAGCTGGTTGGCCCGCGCGCTCAGCTCCGCGAAGGTGAGCCGCTGGTCCTCGAAGACCACCGCCACCGCGCCGGGCGTCCGCTGGGTCTGCTCGTCCAGCAGCTCGTGGATGCAGCGGGCGGGGGGACGTGCGCGCTCCGTGTGGTTGAAGCCCGCGAGCTGCCGCAGCTCGCGCTCGCCCATGAGGGGCAGCGTGTCCAGCGTCTCGTCGGAGGCGGAGGCCGCGGAGCCCAGGAGGGTCTCCAGCCGCTCCAGGAGCCGGGTGGCCTCCGAGTCCGTGTACGCGCTCGCATCGTGTTGGAGCTGGAGCTCCAGGCTCGCCCCGCGCTGGAGGGCGGCGAGCTTCAGCTCGAAGCGCTCCGTGCGGGACTCCAGCCGGTGGACCCGGACGGTGAGGCCGCCCTCGGAAATCTCAGCGGGCCAGGCGAGGTGCTCGAAGGCGAAGGGGAAGTGACGGGGCTTGCCGTCCTGCCCCTGCATCGACCGCGAGGCGTCGAAGTACTCCTGCCACTCGACGCCCTCCTGCATCGCGCGGGCGACGCTGCGCGCGAAGTCGACGAAGCGCGAGCGCTCCGGGTATTCGGCCGCGAGGGGAACGAAGCGCTCGAAGTGGCCCGCCGCATCCGCGAGCCCCTCGTACGTCCGGCCCTCGTAGCGCACCGCCACGGTCCACTCGGAGCGGCCGGAGAGGCGGCCCAGCAGCGTCTGCCAGGCGGCGAGGAGGAAGGCCGGCACCGGCACGTCGAGGCGGCCCGCGGCGGCCTCCACGGCGCTCCGCGTGGACGCGGAGAGGGTGACGTGTACGTGCCGGGGCTGGAAGGGCTGCGCGCCCGGCGCGGACCGGCGCGTGGGCAGCGCGGCCGCGAGCGGGGCGGAGAGGTCCCGGTCCTGCCAGTGGCGTCGTCCCGCGGCGGTGTCCTCGGACTCGAGGACCTCGTTGAAGACCTCGGAGACGTCCGCGTACTGCACGTCGGCCGAGGACACCGGGCCGCCGTTGGCGCGAGCGGCGTGGACCTGGGCCAGCTCCCGGGCCACGAGTCCCAGCGTGCTCGCGTCCGCGTTGAGCGCGGGGAGGTCCATCACGAGCAGGTGCTGGTGGGGCGTGACGGTGGCGAGGTGGAGCGCCGAGGCCCGCTCGAACGCGGTGAGGTCCGCCTCCGTGGCGGAGAAGAGCGCGTCGAGCTTCGCGGCGCGCTCCGCCTCGGAGAGCCCGCTCCAGTCGTGTCGCGTGAGCAGGGACGCGGGGACATTCCCCGGTGCCTGGATGGCGGTGCTCGTGCCGGTGAGCGGGTGGTACGTGGTCCGCAGGATTTCGTGGCGGCCCAGGAGCTCGCGCACGGTGTGCTCGAGGCTCGCCGCGTCGACGGTGCCCTCGAGCTCGAGGACGCAGCGGGCCCGATAGGCCCAGGCGGGTCCCTCTCTCAGGAGAGACCACAGCCGTAGTTGTTGCGGCGAGAGCCGGAAGCCGGAAGGCGAGGTCACGGACAACTCCTTGGGGGTGTGGAAGGAGGAAGCGCGGTGTCGCGTGGCTAGGAGGCGTCCGGGCCAGGCGTCACACCGGGCATGGCGTCCCACTCGAGGAGCGCGGCCATCCCCGCGAGAATCAGCCGGGGACCCACGAATGAGGAGCGCGCATGCGCGGCCAGCGTGTTCTCGACGAGGAGCGCGTCGCCTCGCTCCCAGGGGAAGCTCACCTGCTCCGCCTCGTACGCGGCGCGCAGCGTCTCCACCACCTCCGGCTCGATGGGCGAGCCGTCGCCGTAGTACGTGTTGTTCGGCAGGTTCTCCTCGCCGAACTCCGCGAGCAGCGCCGCGCCGACCTCACGCGGCAGCGTCGAGACATGGAAGAACGTGGCGTGGTTGAACCACGTGGCCTCGCCCGTCACGGGGTGCCGCGCGGCCGCGCGACGCACCTGGCGCGTGCGCAGCCGGTTGCCCTCGCGCCACTCGAACTCGATGCCGTGGCTCCGGCAGTACGCCTCGACGGTGGCGGGGTCGTCCGTCTGGAAGGCCGTCTGCCACGTGAGGCCGAAGTTGCTCCCGAAGTTGCGGACGTACGTGTAGCCCTTCTCCAGGAACCGGGCCCGAATCGCCGCGGGGATGCGCGCGAAGACGCGGCGCGTGTCGGCCAGCGGCGTCTCGCCTCCGGACTGCGACGGCGT